>JAWODG010000055.1:0-59519 GCA_046483385.1 Candidatus Brocadiia bacterium
GGCCAGATGACCATTGCCAACATCATGAGCGTTACTTTGAGTGCCGATCACCGAGCAGTTGATGGTGCACTAGCCGCTGAATGGTTGAAGGCATTCAAGCACCGAATAGAAAACCCTTTGACCATGCTGGTTTAGAGAATAGAATTAGGGGAGTGAATCCCCTTCTAACAGACACCTTAGTCATTCTTGAGGGCGCTCGGCTTCTCGCAGATCACGTGCTTGCCGGCCCGGAGGGTGTCGACCGTGATGGGAACGTGGGCGGCGACCGGCGTGGCCACGGTGACGAAGTCGATCTCCTCCCGCTCCAGCAGGTCGTTGTAGTCGTCGAACAGCAGTGTGTCCTTGCTGCCGAACTCCTCCCGCCGTGCTTCCGCACGGTCGAGGTCCGTATCACAGAGGGCGCCGAGCTCGATGCCGCAGTTGGCGTAGCTCTTTAGGTGCGAGGGACTTATGTCTCCACAGCCGATCAGTCCGGCGCGTACCGTCTCGGTGTCCGTCATTCTACAAAACCTTCCCTATTGTGAGATAACCCGGTCGATGGCGTTCCGCAGGATCCGGCGTGCCTCCGGCAGGGGTTCGATGAGGTCCTCGTCGGCGACAGACTCGAAGGCGATCGCCCCGTCGTAGCCGGCCTCGTGGTAGATCCGGACCAGGCGCTCGAGGTCGTCGCCCCAGCCGACCAGCTTCCCTTCGTCGGAGACGCCCTTCAGTTTCAGGTGCGACTGCGTGGCCAGAGGCGCGAGCTTCGCCGCGTTCTCGAAGACGACCGCCCGCTCCTGCTCGTCGGCCTCGCCGGTCAGGAAGCCGCGGCACCAGTTGCTGGGGTCCGGACAGGTGGTCAGCCGCTCCGAGCCGACATCGTCGATGAGCCAGAGGATGTCTTCGGCGTCGAAGAAGATGGAGTTGTGGTTCTCCAGCGACATATTCACTCCGGCCTCCTCCGCGGCCGGCACGCACTCCCGGATGCCCTCCAGCGTCAGCTTTTCGAGCCTCTCCGGGTCCTCACCTTCAATGTAATAGCCCGTCAGCATCCGGATGTTCGGAACGCCGAGCCGGCCGGCGATGCCCAGCCACTTCTTTACGTATTCGATGTTGGCCAGGCGCCATTCCTCATCGACGACGTAGGCGAAATCGTTATATGTCGCCAGCGACAGGACCGTCACGCCGACGCTCGCGGCATGCCGCATCACCTTCTCCAGGTGGCCCGGATCGTCGGAGCCAAAGTCCCCGGCGGGGTCACCGGCCTTGCCGGACATGATCTCGATGCCGCCGAAACCCATCTCGGCGGTCATGCCCAGCGCCTGGAAGATGTCGAAGTCGGGATCTTCGTCGAATCGCCTGCGGAAGCTCCAGGAGTGCAGTGCGGGTTCCATCTCGTCTCCTTGTCAGGGGGTGAACGCTTGCGTAGAGGCTCAGCTCAGGCGAGACCGTCGGGCTCGCCCATCAGGAACTCATGGGCCACTATGAGGAATGCGCTCGCGCACCTGCGTGTGGACCTCATCCACCATCTTCGGCAAATCCTCAGGGTGGCCTTCGGCGTCCCAGAGGGCGGGCCGGCGCCAGTTCATCACCGAGTAGTAGAAGCCGACCTTCAGGCCCGCCTCGCGGCAGGCCTCGACGTACTCACGCACCAGGTCGCGGCCCGGGCCGGTGTCCGGGGCGGTGAAATCGTGCGTCTCGGTCTCGAACAGGCAGTAGCTGTCGTGGTGGCGCGTGGTCAGCACCACGTACTTCGCGCCGGCGTCCACGGCCGTCTGCGCCAGCCGCCCGGCCCAGTCGTCGGCGGGCCGGAACTCCTCTGCAATTGGCTCATATTCACGTAGCGGAATCACGTCGCGCGACATGATCTGCTCGCCGCGGCCGAGCACGGAGTAGCAGCCCCAGTGCACGAAAAGGCCGAAACGGGCATCGAGGAACCACTTGAGGGGTTCTTCCCTGGACGGTGCTTCGCCAGACATGAGAGTGCTTCCCGATAATCAGGGGAAAGGGAACCGATGCAGTATAGGGACCACAGAGCCGGGCGGCAATTGCCCGTTCGCCGGCGGGCCTGGTTACTCCTGTGACTCGTCGAAGGGGAAGGCGCCCAGATCGTGCTGGATGCCTTGGGGGTCGTCCCCGCCTCCGTCCGGCCGGAGATGGAAGTTGTAGGTTTCGGGGTCGATAAACGCCGGCTCCTCCAGCACGGGCAGCGCGCCGAAGGTCGGCAGGAACGCCTGCCCGGGGCGGCAGCGCAACTCCAGCGGCCAGCAGAGGTTGTGCTCCATGCGCACGTTGCGCCCGTAGAGGTCGGCCTCCCGGTGGTAGGCCACCGGGAAGTCGCGGTTGCCGACGCAGATGTTGTCCCGGATGAGCAGGTTCTCGTAGCGTCGTGTGCTGCTGGTCAGCGCGATGCCGCCCAGGCCGGAGCGGTTACCGGTGTGGAAGCCGTTCCGATAGATGGTGTTTCTGGCCACCTCGACATCGCGCACCCACTCCTCGCTCTCGACATTGCAGCGCAGGCAGATGCCCCACCAGTAGTTGTCTCGGCAGAGGTTGCACCGGATCTTGACGTCGTAGATCGGGCTGCCGCCCTCGTTCATCAGGCAGATGCCATGGCCGTTCCTCTCGCAGACGTTGTGGTGGACGTCGATGCGACACAGGTCGTCGTACCAGGAATCGATGTAGATGCCGACCTTGCCGCCGGGGAAGTCGCGCAGCACGAACATGTCATGGCAGTAGTTGTGGTGCACGTCCCCGCCGCGGACCGACTCCTTGCAGTCGATCCCCTCCTTGCCACCCCAGGAGACCTCGTTGTGGGCCACCTCGAAGCCCCAGGTGTAGACGACGTCGAGGTTCTCCTCGCCCACCGGGGTCCCCCGCCGCAGGGCGCGGCGTTCGCGCGCCTGGAAGCCCTCGTCGACCGTGGAGAGGATAAGGGCCGGGTCGAAAGCGTTCAGCACGCGGTTGCCGATGATGCGCACGTGCCGCACGGGCGCCCCGCCCGCGCCCCAGACACCGATGCCCGTGGTTACGCTGCGGCAGGTGGTGTTATAGAGGATGTCGATGTGGTGGCTGCCCTGGAAGCCCTCGGGCAGCTCCCGGTTCCACCACGGCAGTCCGTCCAGCGCAATGCCCTCGTACGCTGTATCGTGGAAGTGGAGGTTGCGCACGCGGATATACGACCGGTCGAGGATATGGAAGGCGCCGGAGCGGGAGGCCACCACGGTGATCTTCCGCCCATTGTCGATGACCACGCTGTTCTTCGAGCCGGGGTAGTGGATTCCGTCGCACTGCAAAACGGCCGTCTCGCCGGGGAAGCCGGCGTAGGTGATCCACGCGCCCTCGCCCCCGGAGTTGTGCGGGCTTATCACCTCACGCACCGGGTAGGTCCCGCCGCGGACGTAGGCCGTGTCGCCGGCCCCGAGGGCCCGGGCCGCTTTGTTGAGGCTGCCCCAGGGCTGGTCGAAAGTGCCGGGCGCACCATCATCGCCCCACGGAGCCACGTAGAAGACGCGCCCGGTGCGCTCGCGATGGTCGGCAGTGATACCGAAGACCAGGGCGTCGCCGGGCTCGTCGGCGCCCTCCGCGCTGGCAACGGCAATGGAGGCGATCTCCTTTTCGGGGTAGGGATTCGGCCACGCCATGGCGTAGACCACCGGCCTCTGGTCCGCCTGCTGGTCGAGCGGTCCCTTCCAGGCGACGCGCGCGCAGGCGAGGTCGGCAATGAACCGGCTGACCGGCTCGAAGGTCCGCCGCACCTGGCCTTCAATGCCCTCGCCCCAGCGCACGGGCACGGTCAGCTCGCAGCCGTCGGCGTAGCGGACGCTGTAGCGGAGGACGGTCGGGTAGTCCGGGCGCCGGGCGCCGGTTTCCACGCTGTGACGCACGAGTCGGCGCCACCCGTGCAAGGCCGGTCCGGGCCGGAGGGCGTGCAGGAATTGGAGCGCGGTTGCCTTCAGGCCTGCTGGTATCGGCGCGGCCGTCTTCCCGGGCGTGACCTCGAGGCAGCGCGGCCGCCCGTCCTCGCCGTGCACCTTCCACGGGACGTCGGACAGGTCCGTTTCACCCGCCGGAAAGCCATCCAGGTCCAGCTCCCGGCCGACGATCTCCTCGGGCAGCGATAGTGGCGAGAATTCGCCCCCGCCGCCGGCACGGCAGATCAACGCAAACGTCCCCGCCAGCAGACACAGCAGCAGTGGCTCCATGCTCTCCGTCCCTTCAGACCTCGATTACTCCAGTTCCACGACGATCTCGCGCGCCGCCGGCCCGTGCGCCTCGAAGCAGGCGTAGACCGATCCTTCAATCTCCCGGGCCCCGAACTCCACAGGCTCGCCGTCGACCGTCACAGCGGCGGGCTGCCGGCCTTCCGGCATCAGCACCTCGAGCGCCCTCTGCTCGGCGCTGGCCGCCAGGCCGATGCGGATCACGTCGCCGTCGCGTTGGTATCGGTAGCGCACGTAGCCCTCGCCCTCTTCGTATTTTACGCAGGCGGTGACCGCACCCACGCCGGCCGCCTCCCAGCGCGGGGTCAGGCGGAGGGGACTCATGTTGCGGCCCTCATCGTGGACGCCGGCCAGGCCCTCCACCAGCGCGTAGGTCAGCGCGCCGGCGCCCCAGGCGGGCGGAACCCCGCCGTCGACCGGCGGGGGCATGAAGAACGGCGGCGCGTCGCTGGTCGTCAGGGCCACCACCAGCCAGACGGCTCCGTCCCGCGAGGCGCGCAGCTCCACCCGATCGACCGACTTCTCCGGATGCGGATTCTCCATCCCGTGGGCTATCAGGCCAATCCGCCAGAACTCCTCGCTGGTCCCGGTCCACGCGACCACGGTGTCCCGGCATTCTCGGCGGCTCTGGTCCGGCGCCTTCGGGTTCCAGAAGGCGTCCACGTGGCGCCCCTTCCGGATGTACTGCTCGTGCGCGCTGCCGTCCTCGTAGACCAGTTTCAGCTCTCCGACGACCTCCGAGCGGCCTCCCGCCGCGTGCAGCAGGTAGAGGGATTCGACGCATTCCCCCACCGGAATGCTCGCCGATTCGGCGAAGCCTTCGCGCTCCCGGGCCAGCCGCAGGCAGGCGCGGCGTTCGTTCCCCGCGGGCTCAATTATCTCGAACGGCACGTCCTCAAAGACCTGGCGTCCGGTGGGCAGCGCGCGGCAATCGTTGCCCGGCTCGCCCGCCCAGCCGGGGTGGTCCTGCCCCTCGCTGCAGACCAGGTCGGCGTTGGCCACCTCGCGGAGGTCGAGCGCCTGGAAGGTGCGCTCCGGCGGCTCGGGCATCGCCCCGCGAAGGCCGGGCACAAAAGTATCTCCGTGCGGCCAGAACAGGTCGAGGGAGCGTCTGAGGATATCCGCGCCGTATTCCTCGAAGCCGTGCTCGAAGGCCCCGTGGGCCAGCTCGCCCCCGGTCATGATGGTCACCGCGCCGTTGGTGTAGACCCACTCGGGCAGGTGCCAGCCCCGCTTGAACGGCGGATAGATGCCGAACCACTCGGCCGGGCTGCTCTGGGGCATCTCCTCGCGGATGCGACGGTATGTGCCGATGATGGCGACAACCTTGTCGTGATCGAGGCCCCGGGCGACAGCGTAGGCGTTAGAAAGCGAAACCTGCTGGGACTCGTCCACCCCGAAGTCCCGCTCGAAGCTCGGGTCCTCGCTGACGTGATGGGTGTAGAACTCGCCGTTCCAGGATACCTCCTCCAGCCGTTCGAGCAGATGCTCGGAAAACTCGCGCGCCTCCCGCGCCTCGGCGTCCCGGCCGACGTGCTGGAGCATCTCGGCCAGCTTGCGAGAGCTGTCGGCCATGCCCGTGTTGTCCCCGTGGAAGACGCCGTAGACGGTCACGCCCGGCTCGGCGTCCATGATATCGCCGTCCACGCGCGCGGCATCGTACTGCGATTGGTAATCCCACAGGTCGATGCAGTAGGGCCGCTTGAGGAGCTGAAACTTCTCCGACCAGAAGTAGGGGCTGGTGCGGCTGAAGCGCATGGCGGCCAGCGCGCTGTCCAGCTTGCCGGCCATCCACTCGTCGTCCCCCGTGGCCCGCCAGATCAGGTGGATTCCGCCGATGTACATATGCTCCAGATCGTTCATCACCGGCTGGCGGGCGAAGATGACCTGGTCGCGGTTGATGCGCTTGCTCCACTCGTCGCCCCACCGCCAGTCGAAGTGGTACGGCAGATCGGGGTCCACGGGCATGCTGAAGTCCCAGACCATCCCGTCCTCGCGCTGGTGGGCGGCATGGAGGTCGATCACGTCCTTCAGGCCGCGGCGGAAGTAGACCCCGCCCTTCAGCGCGTGGATCGTATCGCGGCTGGTGATGCTGTGCAGCAGGTGGACGCGTTCGCCGTCGCCGACAACCATGTTCGCGCCGCGGAAGAAGCTGAAGATCGTGTGCTTGAGCATGTAGAGCAGCCGCCGGAACCGGCCGCCCTCGTCGTCGATCTCGGTGCGGCAGTCGACCCGGAAGGTCGCCCGCTCGGTTTCGGCCCCGCTCTCATCGTGGAGCGTTGCCACATGGGTGCCTAACGAACCCGAAGCACGGAAGACGGCCTCCGGCCCGCCCATGGTCCGATAAAGGCGGCCCTCCCCATCGTAGACGCGGACCTCGCCTCCGTCCTCGGTGCGCAGCGTCACTTCAGCGAGCGGTCTGCACCGCTTCGGTTCCACGGTCAGCATGCTCTTCTCCCTCCGAACACTGTCAGATGAATCTTTCCTGTAGAAAGCATTTGGGACGTGGCCGAACGCGGCGCATTTTCTCTGCAGGCCCAGGGGCGGCTCAGTCGGCCGGCTCAAAGTCCGTTATCTCCTCGGCCCTCACCTCTCTGCCCAGGTCGGCGGCGCGGTAGATGCCCTCGGCGATCAGTATCATGTTCAGGGCCACCTCGGCAGTCGGCATCGGCGGCACCGCGCCCTGGAGCACGCGCACCCAGTGGTGTTGGGGGCTGTCGTAGGCGTCGCCGTCCCCGGCCTTATCCCAGCGGGCCTTCGCGGCCTCCAGGTCGAGCGGCTCCCTGACCCAGGGCTCGTCCACGGCGGAGAAGAAACGCACCGCCGGCACATCCCGCGCGAAGAAGGGGGCGAAGATGATGCCGCCCTTCTCGCCGGCCAGGCAGCACCCGGCGTCCTCGTCCAGGTTGAGCGCCCAGGCGGCGAGGACGTCCAGGGTGGCCCCGTTCTCGAAGTGCACGAAGCCGGCGCCCATCTCGTCGACGTTGTATCCGCTCTCCTCCCGCAGTTGCTGATCCATGGGCAGGCGGTCGTAGGTCTGTCCGGTGATGCGCTCGACCGTGGGGTTGCCCATCGGGTAAAGGACGCGGCAGATCGCGTAGATGCCCCAGTCGATGAGCGCCCCGCCGCCGGCGGTCTCCCGCTGCACGAACTGGGGGCTGTTCTTCCCGTCCACGAACGGACGGTTGCGCTTCAGGTTCACGAAAGCGCGGGCGTGGTAGATCTCGCCGCAGCGACCGCTCTCGACGACCTCTTTGGCGGCTCGCGCGGGGGCCCCGAACATTGTGCCGATCTGGATGTGGAGCATGCGCCCCGTCGAGCGGGAGCACTCGACCATCGCCAGCCCGTCGGCGTAGGTGGCGGCGATCGGCTTCTCGCAGTAGACGTGTTTGCCGGCGCGCATCGCGTCGCAGCTCACCGGGCGGTGGAGCATGTTGTGCAGGCAGACGTCGACCGCCTCGATGTCGTCCCGCTCGAGCAGTTCATGGTAATCGGTGTAGACGTGCGGAACGCCGTGTTCGTCGGCGGCCTTAGCGGCGGCACCCGCGTCGATGTCGGCAACGGCGACGATCTCGGCACCATCGATCTCCGCGTATTTGCGGAGGTGGCTGTTGCCAATCTTGCCCGTTCCGATGATGCCAATCCGGGCTTCTCGGTTGCTCACAGGTGGTGTCCTCCGACGTAGTAGTTTTCCGGTCACAACTCCAGCTCTTCGGCCAGTTCCAGCTTGATTATCGCTACTCCCGTTTCGGGATCGGGTTCGGGCACGGGCAGGGCCGGGAATACTACCCGGCCGTCTTCGTGGCGCACCGTTACCTCCGGACCTTCCGGCAGCAGCGTCGCGCGCTCAACCTCCGGCGCAAAGTTCGTGATCGCCCAACCCGGCCCCGGCCACTCGAAAAGCCATAGGTAAGCCGTCTTCCCCTCCAGCGTCCATTGACCTAGCCCGGTTGCCGGCAAGCGTCCGAGGACCCGCTCCTTCGGGCCGTAGACCGCCTCCCCGTATCGCGCGAGCCACCGCCCAAGCTCGTGCAGGCGGCCCCGTGCCGCGGCAGGAAACGAACCGTCCGGCTTCGGGCCAACGTTTACGGCCATGGCTCCGACGTGAGCCGTCGTCTCGGCCAGGATGCGGAGTACCGTACGGAGGCTCATGCAGTCCCGTTGGGCCTGCTCGTTGTAAAGCCACTTGCCGTTGACGGGGAAGGCGACCTCCCAGTCACGGCAGGGCTCACCCGGCGTCAGTTCCTGATCGGGACGAACGCCGAAGTCCTGCGTTGCGAAGTCGCCCGGCACGCCCATACGGTCGTTGATCAGGATGCCCGGCTGCCACTCGCGCACATTGCTGTTGATGGTCTCGTGTTCCCAGCCGTCGGGGTTCAGCGGTTTCGGAACGTCGTACCAGAGCAGGTCGATTCGACCGTAGCGCGTGCATAGTTCCTCGATTTGCGCGTGGGTGTAGTCGACCAACTCGCGCCGGGCCGATTCGTCTTCTCGTGCTCGTTCCGTAGCCGGGTGATGCACGTCCCAGAGGCTGAAATAGAGGCCGACGCGAATGTCGCGTCGCCGGCACGCCTTGACGTATTCGGCCACGAAATCTCGGCCCGGCCCGCGCGCGGCGGAGTTGAAGTCCGTCGTCTCGGTGTCCCAGAGACAGAATCCTTCGTGGTGCTTGGTGCTGAAAATGGCGTAGCGCGCTCCCATGGCGGCGGCGTCGCTCAGCCACTCGTCGGCCACCCCTTCGCGGGGTCGCCATCGGTCGGCCAGGGCCTCGTATTCGTCCCACGGGATTCCTTCCTTTATGACCGCCCATTCGTTCCGCCCAAGCACGGTATACAGGCCCATGTGCATCATCAGCCCACACCGGCCCTCGCGGAACCACCGGACGCGCTCCTCGTGCGCGGGGTCCGGCGCCTGCGCTTCGAACCGCCCGCGGGTCCAGTAGTTCTCACGGGATTGGCGCCACCGGGCACGCTGTACGTACTTGCGCAGGTGCTCCGGTAACTGCTGAAGTTCATCTCGGGACTCCATCATGATGATGCCCTCCAGTTCGGCCAGTGCATGTCCCGCAACGGCCGAAAGGGCCGAGGGGCCCGGCCGTCGCGCAGGATGTGGAAGTTCTCGCCTTCGCGCTCTATCGCCACAGCCGGCCGGCTCCGGTCGGCCATTCCGGGGCTCCTTCCGTGTCAGTTCTCGCCACAGCGTTCGGCTCAGTCGAACGGGGGCAACCAGCGGGACTGGGCTTCGAACATGCGGTCCACCATCTGCCTGATCTGGGGCAGCGTGAGGACGGCACCCGTGTACGGGTCCATCGCCACCGCCGCATGCACCAGTTCGCGATCTCCTGTCAGTCCTGCCTTTGCCGCTAACTCCTGGACGATGATGTTCGAGCGGTTGACGGCCGCGCATGCCGGCGGCAGCTCGCCCACCGCGGTGGGCCGGGGTCCGTTCCTGTCGACGAGAACCGGCACCTCTACGGCGCAGCCCCGGGGCAAGTTGGCGATCAGGCCGTTGTTGCGCACCGACGCGGGCACCGCGGGCATCTTTGCTCGCACATGCACCGAGAAACGAAGGCACCACGCGCAGCAGCAGGACCGCTATCGTCCGGCTCCTCTTGTCCATCCTCCGAACTTCCCAGGCATTCCTCTGTCAGTCCACCTGTTCGATGGCGCCAGCGTCCCGTTTTCCCGCTGGCTTGTGGCCGGCGAAGTCGCGGAACTGAGGCCCGTCGAACTGCCAGGCGTAAAGCTCCTCGATGCTCGTGCGCGCGTCGGCCAGCGTGCCGCGGCTGACGCGCAGGAAATCCAGCGTGCAGGCCAGGCCCTTGCCGACGACGAAATCGGCCTCGTTGCTGAGGCTGCCCCGGGGAATGGCTCCATCCGTCTCGAGGGAGGCTGCTTTCCCGTCCACGTACAGCGCGATCTTGCCGGCGCGGCGGTCCACCTCGGCCAGCACGTGGTGCCACCGGCCGTCAGCGAGCCGGGAAGTGCCGGTAACTGTCAAGCTTCCGCCGGCCACGCTCAGTTCCATCTGGGGCATGCCGCCAGAGACACGAAGAGCGTAACCGGTGTCATCGCTCTTACCGGCTATAAGCCCGTCAGCGTCCTCGGTCCGCAGGTAAGCCTCAACGGTGAAGCTGTTGTCCTGCATGTCCACCGTGCGTTTTTCGTCCCCGGATAAGGTCCGCACCTTGTCGGCCATGTTCTTGCTCTTCGGGGCGGTCTGGATGGTGTAGGGTTCGACCAGCGTCTCGTGGCTGATCGACAGGAATTGCTCTTCGCCGTCGAGCCTGAGGGCACCGGGAGTCCAGTCCTCCAGGGCGCCCGTCACGTAGTCGTCGGCGCTGATACCCGTCCCCCGCAGGTGGTAGCGGGGGCAGGTCTGATAAGTACTGCGGTCGACGCACGCCTCGGTCATGTACCAGTGCTCGTCGATGACCACGGCGGGATCGGCGTTGTTACGCACGAAGTTCCACTCACCCACGGCGCCGTAGAGACTCCAGGGCACGAAGACCCGGACCCCGGCGTCCACAGCCGGCGAGCCCTCGGCCAGGCGGAAGTCGCCACCCTCAGGATCTCGCAGCGGCGGGGGCACGACCTCGCCGACCGCGGCAGCGGCCGCGTTGAACTCCCGCAGCGCTCGGGCCATGGAGCGGATGGTCTCGTGCACGATCCCCCTCTCGCTGATAACGCCGATGCCCAAGCCGGGATCTTCCATGTAGTTGGCGGCATAGGCCATGGCGCGGAAGTCGTAGTTGTCGACGTTGTTGAAGTGGGAGATGTTGGGGTCGCCCTTCCCCTGGTGGTGGAGGAAGACATACTCGGAGATGTCCTGGAAGACGTTGCCCAGGTACTTTTGCATGCGCGAGCCGCCGGTGCCCTGGCGGCGGGTGCCGTTGACGAACCGATAGATGGTGTTGTTGAACTTCATGTTGGCAAAGCCGATCAGCGACTGGAACGCCGAGTTGTTGGCGTAGATGCTGCCCGGCTCGTTGTTGCGACCCCAGGCGATGTTGTTAAAGTGGTAGTTCTTGGAGGCGCCGTCGGTGTAGAAGGAAAAGGCGAACCGCGGCGTGCCCGACTTCTCTTCGGGTTTGTGCTGCCAGTTCATCAGCCCGCCGGGGTTGCCCGAGATGTTGTTAAAGACGTAGAAGGGGCCGCCCTGCCATGTCTCGATGCCGCCCCAGTCACTGGCCATCAGCAGGGAGTCAACCACCTTGTTGTGGTGGATCAGCGTGCGGCTCAAGGGGGCCTCGTGGGACTGGCCGTTGAGCTTGCCCCCGTAGACGTCAATCCCCTGGATGCCGCAGCGGTGGGCGATGTTGCCGGCGATCTCGCAGATTTCGGGGCAGGACACGCGCAATCCCGAACCGTAACGCCCTCTCGACCCTCGGAAGGCCACATGGTCGAACTTGTTCCGCAGCAGTTCGACCTCCAGCAGGTCGCCGGGCTCGGCATTGCGGAGCGATTCCGAGATCCCCGTGACGCCGTGATCGGCCCACGAAGCGACATTGTCGTTGAACGCCACCAGGCCCACCGTCCGGCCCGGGGCGGCCTCCACGCGGAGGGGCAGATGGACGTGCTCGAACCGGCAGTGGTCCACCACCACGCTGTCCGCTGCGCCGCGCACGCGGACCACGCCGGCGTGCACTTCCGGGTCCCCGAACTGCACCTCGCTCAGCTCCCACAGCACATTGGTGAACCGGAAGGTCAGCCCGCTGACGCGCAGGTCGCCGACCTCGGTTCCGTTGATGACGCGGATGCGTTTGGCGGCCTCGATGGTGACCGTATTGGGATCGACGTCGCCCGGCAGGCGCACGTAGAGCGTGCCGCCGAAGTCCTTCTTGTCGAACCAGAACTCCCCCGGCTCGTCCAGGTAATGCGGCCGGTCCTCCAGGTAGTAGCGATGGCCGGCGAAGATCATGGCCCCCGGCCCCTCAAACCAGGGGCCGCCGAAGGCGATGCCCTTTCGCTCAGGATCGCAGGCCTGCACCCTGGCCGGATAGGGATAGTTACCGGTGGGGAAGCCGTACTCGGTCCACACGTAGCCGCCCACCGCCCCTTCGCCCACCTCGTCCATGTGCTCGGCATCGACGCCGAGGTGGTACTTCTTGCCCTCCACCTCCATCAGGTTGGGGTTCTTGTTCTGGAATTGCAGCCACCACTCCGGCTGGTCCCACGTCCACCACTCGGAGAGCCTGTTGTTCGGGTCGGAGACCTCCCAGTTCGGTGTGCGCGCCAGCTTCAGGCGCGTGATCTCGTCGTCGGCAGCGACCATGGCCACCAGCCGCGGGGCGAAGTCCAGCTCGACGTGCCAGACGGTCTGACCGCCGGGCATGGCGGGATGGGCGCCGCGCTCCCAGCTGCCCGTCACCGCCTCGGAGCCGTAGATGCGCGCCTCGCCCTCGCCCCAGCTCGGGTCGCGGGTCAGGTAGCCCGACCCGCCGTCAGGCACCTCCAGCGCACCCCGGTAGGTCACGCCGCCCTTGAACACGTAGGTATCGGCGGTGCCCCCGGCCGCCCGCCCTGCGGCGGCCGCGTCCCACGGGTGGTGCTTCCAGGGCTGCTCCCGGGTGCCGGGGTTGGCGTCGTTGCCGCCCTCGAAGTCGATGTAACGCACATCGCCCTCGGGCTGGAACTCGAACAGCTCCGGCGCCCACTCCAGGTCACCGTTGGGCAGCACCTTCGCGTGCGGCTTCTGCCAGGAGTACTCGGCGGAAGCGGTGGAGAGGCCCAGTGCCACCATCGCTACGACAGTCCCTGCGATCAACGAACGCATCGACCTCATCCCTGTCTCCTCAGATCATCGCGTCAATTCCAGAGCCCCGGCATCCCGCCCCGCTCCCGCCGGCTTGTTGCCGGCGAAATCGCGGAACTGAGGCCCGTCGAACTGCCAGGCGTAAAGCTCCTCGATGCTCGTGCGCGCGTCGGCCAGCGTGCCGTGGGCAATGCGCAGGAACTCGAGGGTGCAGGCCAGGTTGTCCCCCTCGGGGGTGCCCGCCGCGTACAGGTCGGCGTCGTTGGCCAACGGAACCGGCCCGACGCCGTCCCCGGAAACCTCGCGCTGGCCGTCCACGTACAGCGTCAGCGTGCCCGCCTCGCGGTCGGCCTCGGCGATGAGGTGGTGCCAATCGCCGTCGTTGACCGGGGCATCGCCGTCCAACTGCGCGCGACCCTTGGCGTGCTTGACGGTGAAGGTAGCGGCGCCGCCCTCGCCGACGCTGAGCGCATAGCCGGCATCGCCCATCTTCCGGGCCAGGGTGCCCTCGGCGCCCGGCTCGGTGCGGAAGTAAACCTCGATGAGGAAGTTGGACCGGTACACCTCGGCGCTCTTCAGGTCCTCCCCCATTATGCTGACCCACTGCGTGCTTTCGTCCTCCTCCCCGCCGAGTGTGACGGTGCGGGTGGAGACGTCGGCGCCGGGCTCGGCCCTGGCGATCTCCACCCGGGCCTCGCGCGTGCGGTCACCGAACTCCCCGCTCGGGCTCAGGAACACCAGGGCGCTGAAGCGCTCGAGTCCGGGCTTGTCCTCCGGGGTGAAGGTGAAGGTGTGGGGGCCGACGCTGCCGGCATCCTTGGGCAGCCCGCCCCAGGCGTTGAAGCCGCCGAAGGCGTTTCCCTTGAACCAGTGCAGGTGAACGGCAACCTGCTGTCCGGCGACGGGCTTCGCCAGCGTCACCGACAGATCGAACGGCTCCCCGGGCACGGCCGCCGCCGGCGCCTTCACCGTCGCCCAGCCGCCCTCGGTCTGTTTCACCTCAGCCTCAAGCCGAAACGGCTCATCCAGCTCGGCGTCCTCGAGGACGAGATACTGGTCCTCCCCGTTCAGCCGCAGCGCGCCGTCCGTCCAGTCCTCCAGCGGGCCGCTGACGTAGTCGTCGGCCTCCACGTTGACCGCTCTGAAGGGGTAGGTCGGGCGGGTGTAGTACTCCTCCCGGCCAACGAAATAGGGCGTCATGTACCAGTGCTCGTCGATGACCGTGGTGGGGTCGGCGTTGTTGCGGGTGAAGTTCCACTCCCCCACCATGGCGTAGAGCGACCAGGGGACGAACACGCGGACGCCGCGGTCGATGGCGGCCGAGCCAGGTGCCGGGCGGAAGTCGTGCTCCGCCGCACCGGGCAGGGGCGGCTGCTCGGCGATCACGCCCACGCCGGCGGCCATGGCGTCCCGCGCCTCCAGCGCCCCCCGCATCTGCTCCAGCTCCGGGCGGGGCACGCCGGTGGACTCGAACACGCCCAGCTTGCCGGTGACGCCGTGGAAGACGTTGCGCGCGTAGGCGTTGGTCTCGTAGGCGTACTCCCCCTCCTTCTCGCTGATCTGGTAGACGTTGGGGTCGGCCTCCGCCTCGGTCGGTTTGGCGTGCCAGAAGACCCAGCCGGAGATGTCCTGCCAGATGTTGCCCAGGAACTTGTCCCGCCCCGCTTGCGGCGCCTGGCGGCGGGAGCCTTTGAAGAAGCGGTGGATACTGTTGTTGAAGACGGTGTTCTGGAAGCTGATGATCTCCTGGAATGCGGAGGTGTTGCAGTACTTGCTGGCGGGGTCGTTGTTGCGGCCCCAGGCGAGGTTGTTGAACTGGTAGTTCTTGAAGCACCCGTCCATGTAGTAGGCGTGGCCGAAGCGGGCGCTGCCCGGCTTCTCGGGGTTGTAGCGCCAGTTCATGTAGCCGCCCGGGTTGCCACTGATGTTGCTGTAGACGTAGAACGGCCCGCCCTGCCACGTTTCGATGCCGCCCCAGTCGTTGCTCCTCAGCAGCGTGTCCACCACCTTGTTGTGGTGGATGACGAACCGGGTGAACGGGGCGTCCCAGCGGGCGCCTGAGCCCTTGCCGCCGGTGACGTTGATGCCCTGCGCGGCGCAACGCTCCACGATGTTGCCGGCCAGCTCCGCCGCTTTGGCGCGGCCGACGCCGATGGCCGTCCCGTGCTCGCTGCGGATCGGCCGGAAGCCGATGTGGTCCAGCTTGTTGCGCAGCACCGCCACCTTACCCAGCGTTCCGATGGGCGGCTCCTTCTTGCCCCAGCGGGAGCTGTCGGAGAGCGAGATGGCGCCGTGGTCGGTGTGGCTGATGCGGTTGTCGGTGATGCGCGCGTCCTCGATGTGGCCCGTGTCGCTGCCCACCTTGATGCGCACCGGCTGCTGCACGTGCTCGAAGGTGCAGTTGCTGATCTCGATGTCCCGCCCGCTGCCGATGATGCGGATGACGGCGCAGTCAACGTCGGGGTCCACGAAGCCACGCGCCGCCAGGTCCCAATAGACATTGGTGAAGCGGAAGGTGAGCCCGCTGATCGAGAGGTGGCTTACACCGTCGCTGTCGATGATGTTCAGACGCTTGCCGGCCTCGACCGCGACGCTGTTGGGGTCCACGTCGCCCGGCAGCCGGACATAGAGTCGCCCGCCCACCCCCTCTTTGTCGAACCAGAACTCGCCCGGCTCGTCCAGGTAGTGGGGCTTGTCCTCCAGGTAGTAACGGCAGCCGGTGATGATCTCGCCGGTGTCGCCATACCAGATTCCCTGGAAGGCAACGGCCTTCTGCTCCGGGTCGTAGGCCTGGATCTCGGAGGCGAACGGACTGCCCATCATGATGCCGAACTCGCTCCACACCAGGCCGCCCTCGTAGTAGTCGGCCTCCCGGGTCAGGTGTTCGGTGTCGATGCCAAGGTGCATCTTCTTGCCGTCCACCGTGGTCGTGTGCTCGTCAGTCCACCAGCGCGGGTTCTCCCACTCCCACCATTCACTCAGGATCTCGTAGGGGTCGGACACCTGCCAATTTGGGGTTCGCGCGAGCTTGATGCGGGTGATATCTCCTTCGTCGTCCACCATCCACACGCAGCGGGGCGCGAAGTCGAGGTCGGCATACCAGACCGACTCACCTTCTGGGATCTCGGGCAGGTCAGCACCGCGCGTCCATCCCGTCACCAGCTCGGAGCCGTAGATGGCCGCCTCGCCCTCGCCCCAGGCGGGGTCGCTGGTCAGGCGGATCGGGTTGCCCGGCTCGCCGGATTCGTCCGGCCTCAGCGCGCCCCGGTAGGCGACGCCGCGCCTGAACACGTAGGTGATCGGCCCGGATGCCTTTGCCGCATTGCCCCGCGCCTCGGGGTCCCACGGATGGTGCTTCCAGGCGGCGTCTTGCGAGGCGCCGGAGGCGGAATCGTCCCCGCCCTCGAAGTCGACGTAGCGCACGGTCTCGCCCGCCTCGAACACGAACGGCTGCGGCGCCCACTCCAGATCGCCCGTAGGCAGCACCGTCGCGTGGGGCTTCTGCCAGGAGTACTCGGCCCCCGCGGCCGAAACGCAGAACAGAACAAAAGTTGCGGCCAGTCCGACTCTCAGCAAGCGTGCCTTGTCCATCATCAGTCCCCCGAGCTATTGGTCTGCTCCAGGGCGCCGGCGTCGCGGCGACCCCTTGGCTCACGTCCAAGGAAGTCCCGCTTGACCGGGCCCCGGACCTGCCAGGTGTAGAGTTCGTCGATACTGGTCATGGAATCCTCGAGCGTGCCGCGGCAGACGCGCACGAAGTCGATCGCGCCCCGCAGGTAGCCCGTGTCGTCGCTCTCCTTGCCGACGATGAAGTCCGCCCGGTTGTCCAGCGAGGCATCCGCGGGCAGAGCCGTCTCCGCCTGACCGGCGGCTTCACCGTCCAGGTAGATGTTCATGCGGCCGCTCTGGCGGTCAACTTCGGCGAGCACGTGGTGCCACCGACCGTCGTTGATCGCACCATCCGTGGCCACCGTGCTGTGGAGACTGCCGGAGCTGATACGGAACTCGGCGCGGCCATCATCGGTCACCGCCAGGCTGTAGCCGGTCTCCCCGTCGTGTTTGCCCAGGACGGTGCCGCTCGTGCCCGCGGCCACCTTCAGGTTGGCCTCCACCAGCAGGTTCTGGGTGGTGATGATGAGCGTCTTGCGGCGCTCGGCCGGGTAGCGCATGTAATCGTCCTCGGCGTAGGGGGTGTTCCTCCCGCCCTCCTTCTGCCCGGAGGGCTCCTCCACGACCCACGGCTCCCCAGGCACCTGGCCGGTGCGGCGCCCGCTGCGGTCCCACGAGCCGATGCTTATAACCACGTCCTTGCGCAGCAAAGCGTCCGGATAGCTGGCGAAACGCTTGCCGTCGAACTGGAGCGCACCCCGCACCCAGTCCTCCGAGGCAGACTCCACGTAGTCGCCGAGCGCTGCCCCGTTTACCCGCAGGTCGAACGATGGGATGTACTCGTACATGGAACGGTGGAAGTGCGCCTCGCTCATGTACCAGTGGTAGTCGGTGACCATCTGCGGCCGGGCCTGGTTCTCATTGAAGTGCCACTCGCCCACGGTGCCGCAGAGCGACCACGGGACGAAGTAGGTCGCCCCGGCGTCAACAAGGGGCGAACCCGGCGTGGGGTGGAAATCCACTTCGGGCGTCAGTTCGTCCAGGGGACCTTCTCCCGGTTTCCCCTGGATAGGCTTCTGCTCGACTCTTTCCCCCAGGTCGGCCACACGGATGGGGTACTGGCGCATCAGCTCGGCCAGCCGGTCGATCTGGGCGGCCTCGATGAATCTCTCCCGCTCGTCCCGCTCCCGCAGCAGGCTGCCGGCTTCTGCGGTGCCGTGGAAGAAGTTGCGGGCAAACGCCAGGGAGGGGATGCCGCGGATGCCCGAGGAGGCGTCGTCGCCGCCGCCGACCAGGGATGGATCCCCCTCGCGGTTGTTCCGCAAAAACTGCCTGCTGATCTCCGCGAACACGTTGCTGACGATGTCGTTCCGGTTGCCGGAGCTGCCGCCGACGCCGACGGCGTTGCGGTAGATTGTGTTGTTGGTGAACTGGTTGAGGAACCCGAAGACCATGAAGTAGCCGGGCGTGGTGTTGGCAAACGGGTCGTCGGGGTCGGTGGTGCGGCCCCAGATGATGTTGTTGAAGCAGTACTGCTTGAAGGCCCCGTCCAGGTAGAGCGGATAGGACAGGTTGACCGGCGAGGTCCTGTTGAAGAAGCCCGAGGGCATGTGGCCCGGGGAGTTACCGATATTGTTGCTGTAGCAGTAGATGGGCCCGCCCTGCCACAGCGCCAGCCCGCCGTAGTCGTTAACGCCGAGGGCGGTGTCCTCGGTCTTGTTGTGGTGCACGAGGATGCGGATAAGTGGCAGATTCAGGTCACGCGCCTCGTGATGGCCGAGGTTGCCCTCCTTGCCGCCGAGCACGACGATGCCCGAACCGAAGCTGCGGCGCACCACGTTGCCGGCGATCTGGCCGGTCTGCAGCATGGTGACGGCGATGGCCGGCACGTTGGACCAGCGGCTTCCCGTGTGGCGCATGCCCGTGTTGAAGGTACGGTTCCGCATGATCTCCACATGTTTGAGCATGCCGCGGTGTTTGGCCTCGTTCCACTTCCAGGTGCCGCTCAGTCGTATAGCGGTAGTCAGCACGTTCCGGAAGTCGCAGTCCGCTACCCGGATGCGGTCCATCACGTGGAGCACCTCGTCGCTGCGGGAGACGCCTCCCGCCACCCCGGTGTCGGGCACCTCGTGGAACGCGCAGTGATGGATATTGACATCGGTGGTGCTATCATCCATGTCGATGGTGGCCCCGTGGGCGAAGCTGAACTTGAGGCCCGATATCTCGATGTGCGACTGGCTGGGGATCTTGATCTGGGTAACCCGGTTCGTCAGCTCCAGGTGCAGGTCGTTGGGGTCCACGCCGCCCGGGGGTCGATAGAACAGCAGACCGGTGCCGCCGTCCAGGTAGAACTCGCCCGCCGAGTCGAGGAACTGGGGCAGGTTGTCGATCATGTAGCGCAGTCCGCCGGCGCCGTAGCCGCCCTGGCCGCCCTTCAGCAGCACCCCTTCGGCGGGGTGGTAGAGGGGCACCTCGACGGTCTCGCCGCTCTCGTTCCGCACCTCGCGCGCGGCCGGTATCTCCGAGGGAGTCGGCGTGCCCATGAAGCTGCGGTACTGCTTCCAGATGAAGCCGCCGGTGAAGTAATCCCGCGGGTGGCCCTTCAGGTCCTCGTCGTACATGCCCGTGGCCGTCCATCGGCCGCCTTCGCCGCTCACCGTGCCCGGGCCGTCGACCACGTTCCAGTAGTCGATGGCGAAGTTGTCGCTGCCGCGCTGCCAGTCGGGCCAGCGGGCGAGGTGCTGGCGGGAGGCCGCGCCCTCGTCGTTCACCACGTAAAGGGCCGTGAAGGTTGGGGAGAGCCGGCCAGCTCCGCGTCCGTTCGGGTTGGGGCCGCTGTAGGCCAGGGTATTGTCGCCCTCGAGCAGCCCGGCCGCCTTGAGGTCGAGCGCCCAGACCTTCTCCGGCTCGGGCAGACGGTCCGGATGGTCGACTGCGCTCGCCGGCACCCATTTGCGAGGGAGCCGCACCGAACCCATGAACCACGCCTCCCCGTTGCCCCAGTCCGGGTCGCTGGTCAGGCGAATCGGGTTGCCCTCCTTGCCGGACTCGTCGGCATAGAGCTGGCCCCGATAGACCACGCCCCGTTTGAAAACGTAGGTGACAGGTCCGGATGCTGAAGCGGCATTGCCGATAGCGTCCCGATCCCAGGGATGATGCTTCCAGGGGGTGCGCCGGCTCAGGCCGTCATTGGTGTCGTCGCCGGCCTCGTAGTCTATGTACCGGACAGAATCGCCCGTCTCGAACACGAACGGCTCCGGCGCCCACTCCAGGTCCCCGTTGGGGAGAACTTTCGCATGCGGTTTCTGCCAGGAATACTCCGCTCCGGCGGCCAATGTCGAGGCCACAATTACTCCCATCAACAGGCTAAGTGCGCTTCTCATCCCTCGGTTCTCCTTCAGTCCGCAAGCTCAATCGCCCCGGCGTCGCGCCGCACGACCGGCTCGCGGCCCGCGAAGTCGCGGAGCTGCGGGCCGTCGAACTGCCAGGCGTAGAGCTCCTCGATCGTCGTCTCGGCGTCGGCCAGGGTGCCGCGGGCGACGCGCAGGAAATCCAGCGTGCAGGCCAGGTGCTCGAGGCCGGGGCCGCCGCCCGCCAGGAAGTCGCCTTCGTTCGACAGGCTCGAGCCCGGCACGGCGCCGCTGGCGCTGCCGCCGGCGTCGGTCCCGTCCACGTAGATGGTGATCCCGTCGGCCCGCGAGCGGTCGACCTCGGCGATCAGGTGGTGCCACTGGCCGTCGGCGATTTGCGTCTCCGCCGTCAGCGAGGCCGCCTCCTCCCCGTCGGCCAGGACGATCAGGCGGGGCCGCCCCTCTCGGACCTCCAGCACGTAGCCGGCCCGGTCGTCGGCCTTGCTCACCAGAACCCCGTCGTCGCCCGCTTCAGCTCTCACGTATGCCTCAATCAGGAAGTTGCCCGTGCCGATGTCCACGGTCATCTTACCGCGGCCCGCGGTGACTCGCTCTTCCGTCTTCCCTTTACCCACGGGCACTTCATAGGCGAAGGGCGCGGCTATCTGCTCGTGGGTCAGCCGGGCGTACTGGTCGCGTCCGTTCAGCGTCAGCGCGCCGGCCGTCCAATCCTCCAGCGGCCCTTCGGCGTAATCGCCTTCGTCGATGTTGACCCCGGTCAGGTGGTAACGCGGCGTCTTCCGGTACATCTTCCGCTCCACGTAGTATGGGGTCATGTACCAGTGCTCGTCCAGGATGCGGGCCGGGTTCTCGCGGTTGATCGTGAAGTTCCACTCGCCGACCATTCCGTGGAGACTCCAGGGCACAAACGCTTTCGCCCCGTAGTCGAGCGTGGCGCTCCCGGGAGCCGGCCGGAAGTCGCCCCCGGCCGGGTCGCGCAGCGGCGACCGCTCGGCTATCACCCCGACGTCCGCCGCCAGGGCCTTGCGGTCCTCCACGGCCCCCACGAACGCCGCGAAACTGGCGTAGGGCATCCCGTGGGTTTCGAAAACGCCCACCAGCTCGCCGATGTCGAAGAGGACGTTGTGCGAGTAGGCATTCGTCTCGTAGGGATAAGCGGCGTCCTCCTTTGGCAGATGCGCCGCATTAGCCGCCTCGGGGGAATCGGCCGGTTTCGCGTGGCGGAAGACCCAATCGCCTATGTCCTGGAATATGTTGGCCAGGTACTTCTCCCGCCCGCCCTGGGGCCCCTGGCGCCGGGAGGCGGCCTTGAACTGGTAGGCGGTGTTATTGAAGTAGGTGTTCTGGAAGCTGACCATCGACTGGAAAGCGGCAGCGGTGCGGCGCTTGTGGCCTTTCTCC
This sequence comes from Candidatus Brocadiia bacterium, assembly GCA_046483385.1. Taxonomy (GTDB): domain Bacteria; phylum Planctomycetota; class Brocadiia; order SM23-32; family SM23-32; genus B1Sed10-231. The sequence continues at coordinate 21,338 of JAWODG010000055.1, forward strand.
ACCGGCCGCCCAACGGCGATGTTGTTGAAGAGGTAGCCTTTATAGCCGCCGTCCATGTAGTAGGCGTAGCCCAGGCGCTTGCCCGCCCAGTTCATCTGGCCGACGGGGTTGATGGCCACGTTGTTGTAGATGTAGTGAGGTCCGCCCTGGGTGATGTAGAAGGCGCCCCAGTCGCAGCTCTTCAGCAGGCAGTCCTTCACCCTGTTGTGATGCACGATATCGCGCACCAGCGGGAAGTCCGGGCCCGCCCAGCGCTTGCCCCCGCTGACGCTGATGCCCCAGCCGGCAATGCGGTCCAGCATGTTGCCGGCAACGTGGGCACGCTTCACGGCCTGCACGGAGATCGCGTGGCCGTGCGCGCCGGCCAGAACGCGCCAGCCAATGTGGTGGAGCTTGTTGCGGAGCAGATCGACCCGGTCCAGGCGGCCGCGCCCGGCGGTGACCGTTTTGCCCTCCTCGCTCTTGACGTGGAAGGCGCCGTGGTCGGTGTAGCGCACCACGTTGTCGGCGATGGTGACCCGCTTCACGTGCCCGCCGTCTTTGGGGATGCCAACGCGCACCGGCATGTGGACGTGCTCGAAGCGGTTGTTTTCGAAGCGAAGTTCATCGCCGCTGCCCTGCAGGCGGAACACGCCGGCTCGCAGGTCCGGATGGGCCCACTGCGGGATGTCGTATTCCCAGTGCGTGTTCGCGAAGCGGAAGGTGAGGCCGCTGACCTCCAGCCGGCCGACCTCCTCGGCGTCGATGAGATTGACGTAGCGCCCGGCCTCGAGGGTGACCGAATTCGGGTCCCGGTCGCCGGGCAGGCGCAGGTACAGCCGCCCACCCCTGCCCTTCTTGGCGAACCAGAACTCGCCCGGCGAGTCGAGGAAGCGCGGGAGGTCCTCCAGGTAGTAGCGGTTGTTGGTGATTATCTTCTCGCTGGCGCCCCACACCCACGGGCCCCCGAAGGCGATCCCCTTCTTCTTCGGATCGTAGCCGCGAATGCGGGAGGGATACGGGCTGCCCATCACGATGCCCCATTCGGTCCAGACGGTGCCCCCCACGTAGTCCTCGGCCTCGCTGGTCAGGACCTTTTTGTCGATGCCCAGGTGGTAGGTCTCGCCCTCGATCTCCATCCGGTGCTGCTGCTTCCACCAGTCGGGCTGCTCCCAGGTGTACCACTCGCTCATCGGGTCCTGCGGGTCCGGCTCCGTCCAGTTGGGGTCGCGGGCGATGGGAATGCGCGTGACGCGGTCGCCTTCGACCATCCACAGGTTGCGCGGCGCGAAGTCCAGGTCGATGTACCAGACCTTGCCGGGCTCAGGTATCTCGGGATGGTCGGCGCCCCGGGTCCAGCCGCCGCGGACGGCCTCGGATCCGTAGAACCTCGCCTCCCCCTCTCCCCAGTCCGGATCGCGGGTCAGCCGCGCGGAGGCCCCCTTCGGAGCCACCAGCGAGCCGCGATAGGCAACGCCCTGCTTGAAGACGTACGTGGGCGCGCGGCCGGCCTTCGCTTTGCCGGCGGCCCGCGGGTCCCACGGGTGGTGCTTCCACGGCGCGGCCCTGGTGCCGGGGTTCGCGTCATCCCCGCCCTCGTAGTCGATGTAGCGGATCTCGCCCAGCGGTTCGAACTCGAACGGCTCAGGCGCCCATTCCAGGTCGCCGTTCGGCAGCACCCGCGCGTGGGGCTTATGCCACGAGTATTCCTGCGCCCGTGCGCGCTGCGGCGCAACACCCAGAGCCAGGCCAAGCATCACTCCAACGACGAGCAACCGTGCCGTCCGCATGTTCGCGTTCTCCGCAAGGGAAAGGCTGAAATCTACTCTACCCGTTCCAGCGCTCCGGCGTCGCGGCGTCCGACGGGCGGGTTGCCGGCGAAGTCGTACTTGACCGGACCGTTGGTCTGCCACTCGTAGAGTTCGGCTATGTCCGTCTCGGCGTCGGCCAGGGTGCCCTGGGCGACGCGCAGGAAGTCGATGGCGCCCTCGAAGAACGCTCTTTCCGCGTGGTCGGTGCCGACGATGAAATCGGCCGTGTTCGACAGGGAACTCCCCGCCGGAAGCGAATTCGCCTTCGCTTCCGCGCTGAGTTTGCCGTCGAGGTAGATGCTCATGCGCCCGGTCTCACGGTCAATCTCGGCCAGAAGGTGATGCCATTCGCCGTCGTTAATCGGGTCGGCGGTGGCTACCCCCGCGGCCTGGCCGTCGGAAGCGACCTCGAAGACGGCCCGGCCGCGCCCGCCGACGAAGAGACCGTAGCCGGTCTCTCCGTCGTGCTTGCCCGCGATCACGCCGCCGACGTGGCCGGACTCAGTCCGGAGGATGGTCTCGACCAGCAGGTTGGTTGTCTTGATGTCGAGGGTTTTCCGCTCCTCCCCCGGGTAGATGATCCTCCCGTCGCGCGACTGCCATGGGGCTGGCGGCAATTCTTTGGCCTTGACGCGAATGTCTTCGGGGTCGAACACGATGTCGCGGGCCATCTTCTCATGCGGCACGCGGGCCTGGCGACTGCCGTTGAAGACCAGCGCGCCGTCAACCCAGTCCTCAGAAGGGGACTCGGTGTAGTCATCCAGGGAAGCGTCGCCGGCCTCCAGCTCGTGGACCGGAACCCGGTAGTACATCTTGCGGTTGAAGTAGGCGGGGGTCGGGTAGTAATGGTAATCGAGTATGAGCTTCGGATCGGCGTGGTTCGCGTTGAAATGCCACTCGCCGACGGTGGCGTAGAGAGCCCACGGAATGAGATACTCAACGCCGCGGTCGATTGCCGGGGAGCCCGGGGCCGGGCGGAAATCGGCGTCGGAGGCGTCCGGCTTCTCCTGGTCGGCCGGGATCGGCTCTGCCACCGGCATGGTTTCGGCCTCTACGCCGACCTGGGCCATCCGCAGCGGGTACTCGCGCATCTGCCGGGCGAGGGTATCCAGGTCGTCCGCCTGAATGTCCTTCCTGGCTCCCCGTTTGGTGGTGGCTACCACTCCGGCCTTGCCGCCGCCGTGGAAGACGTTGTCGGCGTATGCCAGCGTCGTCGCCCCGTCGATCCCGGACTCTGCGGTGTCGTCTCCGCCGATGAGCGACGGATTCCCGCCGTGGTTTACGCTGATGTAGGCCCTGCGGACGGCAGCGATGATATTGCCCAGATAGTCGTTCCGGTTGCCCGAGGTCCCGCCGAACCCGGTGCCCGAGCCGTAGATTGTATTGTTCACGAACGGGTTCATGTAGCCGAACACGTTGAAGTAGGCGGAGCTGGTACTCGTGTAGGGATCGTCCTCATCGTACGGACGCGCCCAGGAGATGTTGTTGAAGTTATAGATCTTGAACCCGCCGTCCAGGTAGATCGGATAGGACAGGTTGACGTCCCCCCCGTTGTAGAACCCGCCCGGCCAGTGGCCGACGGAGTTGCCGACTATGTTGCTGAAGGAGTACATCGGGCCGTGCTGCCACAGCGAGATTCCGCCGTAGTCGTTCACCCCCAGGGCGTTGTACTGCGTCTTGTTGTGATGGAACAGGATACGGCCGAGCGGCAGGTCATAGCCGCGGGGGCTCTTCCCGGTGGCGCCGCCCTGGCTGACGAGGCCCGAACCCCAGGTCGTGTCGACGATGTTCCCGGCCATCTCGCCGATCACCGGATACAGACAGGACAGAGCGGCGACATTGGACCAGCGGTGATCGTCGTGGCGGTAGAGGCCGGCGTTCCTCACCCGGTTCCGCATGAGTTCGGCGTGGACAAGGCGGCCGAGCTTCTGGTCACCCTTAGGTTTGCCGGCTGACCCGCGCATGTAGACCGCAGTCCCGCCGTTGACCCAGTTGAAATCACAGTCTCTCACGCTGATGTAGTCCATCACCTCGTCGGGCTGGACGTCCATCCAGATGGCATCGTTTGCGATGTGCTCGAACCGGCAGTTCTTGATGGTGATGTTCGTGCAGTTGCCGTCCGCCTCGATCACGTTGCTGCTCTGCGGGAACGGGTTGCGGCCGTTGAAGCGGAAGGTCAGCCCGGAGACCTCGATGTGGCTCCGGTTCGTGATCTCAAGGGTGTCGTAAGCGGTGGCCAGCTCGATGCGCACCGTGTTCGGGTCGTGATCCCCGCGCAGCCGGACGAACAGACGCCCTGCCTGCTTGTCGTAGTAGAACTCCCCGGGTTGGTCGAGGAACTGCGGGAGGTTCTCGATCAGATAGCGTGTGCCGGGGTTGACCGGATCGGCGCCGTCCTTGTAGCGGAGCGTCCCCTTCTCGGGGTCGTAATCGCCTTCCCCGAGGGGCTTGGGATCAGGTGTCGGGTTGGCGATCACCCAGGCGTACTGGCTCCAGATCGTGCCGCCCTCGAAGTAGTCCTCCGGGTAGCCCTTCAGGTCATCGTCCTGGTATGGTCCGCCGCCCTTGCCGCGCGGACGGTATTCGTCCCAGGTGTTCCAGTGGTGCATGGCGAAATTTGGATTCGTCACACCCCACCCGACGTCGCTGGCGAGGTGCAAGTCGTAGATCTCGCCGGCCTCGTCGACGACGTAAAGGACCATCTCCTGCATCCTGCCCCGCCGGCCGTCCGGCTGAAGGGGACGTTTCACGTCAAGGTACCAGACGGTCTGATTCTCCGTATCCAGCCGGTCCGGGGCGTCGGTCGCCGACGCCTTCTTCCACTGCCCGGTGATGGGCCGTGAGCCGGCGATGACGGCCTCTCCGCTGCCCCACTCGGGGTCGCTGGTCAGCCGGATGGGGTTGCCCGGCTCGCCCGAATCGCGCGCCCGCCAGAGTGCCTCCTCGCCTTCGTAGGAGTAGATCCGATAGTGCACGCCCCGCTTGAAGACGTACGTGATCGGGCCGGAGGCCGCCGCGGCGTTGCCCTCCGCGCGGGTATCCCACGGATGGTGCTTCCAGGGCGTACCTTTGGTCGCACCGTCGTTTGCATCGTCGCCGTTCTCGTAGTCGATATAGCGGATGCTGTCCCCCGCCTCGAACTCGAAGGGCTCCGGCCGCCACTGCAGGTCACCGGTTTCGATGACCTTCGCGTGGGGCTTCTGCCAGGAGTAGTCCTCCGCGCCAGCCGTCAGCGACGCGAACGCCATCAGAAGAGCAGTCGCCAGTAGTGTGATGACCCTCATGTCGTTCTTTCCTTCCCATCTGCGGTTTCCACCCGTCTACTCTCCTTCCTCGGTTTCGAGGACCAGAACCATGTCGGCGAAGAGGGGCGGGCAGGCCGTCCAGATGGGCGCCTCCCCGTTCGCGTCGGCCTGCCGCTCGCCCAGTTGGTACTCATCGCCGGTGGACGGTATGTATGCGTACGCGTTGTAGACTACGTCCCCCTCCAGGTTCGTCAACCGGCGATTCGACCCGCTCAGGTGAGGGCTGAAGGTGTAGGCGTGAGGCATGTAGATGATGCGCACACGGCGCGGAATGCCGGCCGCATAGGCCGACTCGCGGTTGTCCGCGCCGGCGTGGGGCGTGATCCATTCGGGATGCGGCTCGAAACGCCACCACTCGTAACGCTCCAGCAGCTCCCTGCCGAGCTCCATGTGGCGGCTCCCCCGGTAGTCCATCGCCTCCTCCCACGGCGTGGTGCCCCAGTTGAGCCCGCTGGGCGAGGCGCCGAAAGGCTCCTCCCCCCGGTTTACTTGCCAGATGCCGTTGGCGCCGTACGTGTGCCCCGCCGCGCCGCTGAGCATGCTCGACCAGAATGCGAATCGCTGCACGTCCGGCCCGCAGTCGCCCGCGATGCCCTCGTAGCAGGCCTCGCCGACGAGGAGCGGCATCCGGGCCTCCTCGCGCATGACCTTCTCGAAGACCCCCGCCATCTTCCTCAAGCTGTGCCAGCCGCTGTGCCCGCCCAGGATCATGCTGAAGTCGGGCACCGACGGGTCGTCGACCATCGCCTGCGAGCACTCCATCGTGGTGGGGTGGATGGTCACGGGACGCTCGAACGGGTCGGCGGATCGGATGTGGCGCACCACGTCCGTCCACCCCTCCTTCGCCCATTCCCGGCACTCCTCCTGCAATTCCTGGGAGGCTTCGGCCCCGTCGCCCAGCGACCTCGCCCGCGTCCGCGCTGCGTCCATCGTCTCCCCGCCCGCACACCAGACGACGGGGTAAGCCCCGTAGCGGGAAACCAGATAGCGCCAGTGCCTCTTGACCCCTTCGACGCCGGCGTAGTGCAGGTAGTGGCCCCAGCAGCCGGTGATACAGGGTACCAGGCCCTGCTCGACGAGCCACTCGATGCGGCGGTCGGCCATCTCGAAGTAGGACGGGTTGACCGTTCGGTACTCCTGGTCCCACGGGAATCCCGCTTCGTTGGCCCCCCGCTCGTCGAACGGCGGCATGTCGGGGTAGAGGCCGGCCGCGAGCTGGATGACGGTGAAGCCCTTGTCGACCCGATCAGCGACGAGCCGCTTGAATTCGTCGGGCCACCGTAGCCGTCTGCAAAGACCCAGCCACCAGCTATCGCCCAGCCAGAAGAACGGCGTCCCGTCAGCTTGAACAAAGTGCCGTTCGTCCTCCGAGACCCGCAGCGGGCCGTGCTGATAGAGTGGATTGTTCCCGATGTAAGGCCTCACAACCACCGTTCCTTCGCAACCGTGCAGGTCGGGGTTTTCCGTGTCGGAACACTCCGTTCTAAAGGTGTGCTCGCCGCAGACGTCAGACGAGTAGCGCACGCGCCAGGTGCCCCCGCCCGACCAGAAGGCCGGCACGCGCCGCGTCACCCCTTCGGGATCGGTCACGACGGCGATCAACTCTATGTGGTTGAAGGGGTCCGGGTAGTCGCGCTCGGTGGTGAACTGACATTCAGCGACCCGGTTCTGCTCCGCTTTTACTTTCATCATCGTGGCCTCTTGCGATCCTTGCGCTTCAAGGGCTGCCGTGCCGGTCGTAAGGCATGCAGCCGGCTTGCGTGCAGTTTAGACTGGATACAGACGGACCTCCGAAACGGCGAAGCCGTAATCTCGTTCGGCGGGTCGGTGGATCGGAATGTGCGGGGCATCCAGAGTCACCTCCACGATGCCCGCGCGGGGTATCTCCAACTGTCCCAGTTCGATGATGTGCTCGTCGTAGTAGAGCCATCGCGGAGTCTTGCCCTTCCGTCCGCCCTCCAGCACGCCCCGGGTGGAAGACTCCCCGCAACGCAGGCGCAGCTCCGCGCCGCCCATCCAGTCGACGTAGAACTCCTTGTGCCAGAAGTTCGGGCTGTGGATGGAGACGCGGAACTTGCCGGGCTGATGCACGCGAACGTTCCAGCGCGCGCTGTAGGCCTCGTTCTTCCACCACGCCAGCATGCCGCCGTCGGTCAGCGTCGGTCCGGAGCCTTCATCCGACATCACCGGGCGGGAGGCCTGCGCCCGGTGGGCGGGCAGATAGATCGAACCGTCGGGACGCTGGACGAGCCCGTCATCGACCTCCGGGTCTTCGGCCAGCTCAAGTTTGATGACCGGGATCAACGTATCGGGAGTACCGGCAAGCTGGATTGTGAGCCGGGGGACGTTCGCGCCGGGGCACCCAGAGGCATCGGTTGCCAGTTCCCGGCCATCGGCCAGCCATGCGGCCCGCCGGACAGGAGTCTTGAGGCCCGAGAGGTGCAATGCATCGTCGGTCGGCGCCTCAAGCACGTGCAGGTAAAGGGTGGAACCCTTGCGCGTGATCAGACCCCACGGCGGGTCCTGCACCCATGGCGAGGCGACACAGCCATAGATCGATTCCCCATGCATATCCATCCACTCGCCGATCGACCGGAGACGCTCGACGCTCTCGGCGGGGAACCGGCCGTTGCCGTCCGGTCCGACGTTCAGCAGGTAGTTGCCGCCTTTGGACACACAGTCGATCAGGATGGTGATGAGCGTGGCCGCCGACTTCCAGTGATGATCGTCATACTTGAAGCCCCAGGTGTCGTTCATCGTCCCGGGCGCCTCCCAGACGCCTTCGACGGGCATGGCCGGCGCCTGGTTGTCCAGCATGCTCTTGACGTCAAACCAGACGTTGCTGAGGCGGTTGGTCGTGAGGCAGCCCTTCTGGTGACCCTTGACGTGGCGGTAAACGCGCTCCTGCTGCCGGCGGGTCAGTTTCTTGGGGGAACCGTCAAACCACAGCTCACAGATCTCGCCATACTGCGTGAGCAGCTCGGTGAGCTGGGGGAGGTTCTTCCGCTGCAGGTGCGCCTCGGTGTCGCCGCGCTTCAGGTCCTCGGCCCAGTAGTCCGAAACCTGGCTGTAGTAGATGCCCAGCTTAAGACCGTTTTCGTCGCAGGCCCGTGCGAGTTCGGCGATGGGATCCCGCCCGAACGGCGTGTCGTCCACTACGTTCTGGTCCACGTGGCTGTGATACATGGCAAAGCCGTCCAGGTGCTTGGCGGTGATGGTGATGTAGCGCATGCCCGCGCGCTTTGCCAGGCGCACCCACCGGTCGGCGTCGAAATGATCGGCCCTGAAGTTCTTGGCCGCGGCGTTGAAGTATTCTTCCTCGGTCAGGTCCGCGCGGCTGGGCATGTAGATGCCCTCGCCGGTGCGTGGAGCGGTCCGGCCCTTCCATCGGCCGCCAAGCTGGGCGTAGATTCCCCAGTGGATGAACATGCCGAACCGCGCCTCCTGGAACCAGCGCTTGGAGGCGTCGAGGTCTTGATCGGGGAAATCGCCGCTCACGGTGTCTCCTCCGGTATGGGCTGTTCTCGAAGCGACTGGACGCACGCGTCATGCTGGTCGTCCAGAAACGCGACGAGCCTCTCTCGCAGGTCGGCTGCCACACCGAGCACGTCCGATGATTCGGGCAGGCCCATCTTGTTGCGGACCCATGTGCCGGGATGCAGCCACGTCGTGCGGAGCATGTCGTGTTTCTCATGCGGGTCGTCCTGCAGGTCGAAGAGCTGGAAGCGACCGATCAACGGATACCAGTGCAGCTTGTGCGTGTCAGTCCGAATGCACCGTTGCGTATCCCAGAGGATGTCCCAGCCGAGGGTATTCTCGGCGTCGTCCGGAATGGGTCGGCAGCGCGGATCGTCGTCCGCAATGCCGAGCCGTTCCCGCCGTCCCCTGTCGCTGGGCGTGTGCATCTGGCAGACGATCTCCTCGCGCAGGTTCTGCACCCCCTCGGTGCCCAACACGGCCCTACCCTCCAGATCGGAAGGCGCTTCCACCTCTGCCAGCGCGCAGAGGGTGGGCATGAGGTCGGCGCTGGCGGTCAGGCCGAACGTCTCCGTGCCTCGGGGAACCCCGGGACCCACGAAAGTCGCCGGGACGCGGCAACTGTGATCGTACATGTTGCTCTTACCCAGCAGGCCATGATCGCCCACCGACAGCCCGTGATCGCCCGTGATGACGACGATTGTGTCGTCCATTCGACCGGTCGCTTCCAGTCGGTCGAACAGCCGGCCCAAGTGATAGTCCAGGTGCGTGATAATCGCCCAGTATCGCGCGCGATACCGGCGCACTACCTCCGGGTCGCGGGGCCAGGGCAGGAGCGTCTCGTCACGAATGGTCAGGTCGCCCGTCTCGAACGGATGGGCCGGCATCAAAGCGTCCGGCAGGGGCGGCAGCCGATCGTCGTACATGCTCTGGAAGGGCTCGGGACAGAGAAAGGGGTCATGCGGCGCCGTGGGGGCCAGCCAGGTGAACCACGGCCGATCCTGGGGCGCACCTTCGATTTCCTCCAGGGCAGCATCGACGTAGAGTTCCGTCGTGTGCCCCGAAACGATCTTACCGTTCTCCTTCCAGGCGGCGTAATGGTTGTCCCGCCGCCACAGACAGTCCCGGGTAAAGACCCGACGCGTCCGGGTATAACCTCGGTCCTTCGGGTGACCGTCGTTGTGCCATTTGCCGACGTGGACCGTGTGATAGCCGGCGTCGCACATGACCCGCGGCAGCAGGGCGCAGCCGGAATCGATAGGTATCTGGAACCAGGGGACGCCGTTGCGCCACGACCGGCAACCGGTGAGCAACTCCGCGCGTCCGGGCGTGCAGATGGGGGTGGTCACGAACTGGTTGCGGAACGTGCAGCCCCGCTCCACCATCCGGTCCATGTGAGGCGTTTCGGGGGCCGGCCCGCCGAAGGCCGACAGGAAGTCGGCCCGGAGGTCGTCCATCACGATGCACAGGATATTCGGTTTCATGGCATTCTCTCGGTCTCCGCTCCGGTCAGTGACCTTTCTCCTCGGCTTCCCAGGCGGCCATCTCTTCGTCATTCTGCGCTACGCAATGCTTCGGCCGTGCTCACAGCCACGGCGCCTTGTAGCCCATCTCCTCCCATTCTTCCTCGGTGGGGACGACCATGTGCTCGCCCATCAGGTGTCCCCGGGCGAGGCCGGTGACCTTGCGGGAGTAGCCGGGCCCGAGCGCGTCGATGTCGGCCTGGATCTTCTCGGCGTCCTCGACGAACAACAGCCCATAGTCGGGATGGCTATGCTGGCGATTGGCCGGCACGTCGTGGTCCTTCCAGTCGTCGCCCTGGACGGCATCCGAATACACGTCGTCGCGGTGCCGCTCGATGAGGGCCGCCCGCAATTGCCGGCTGCGTTCATCCTGTTCCAGGATGGGTCCCTGGGCCACCTCGTCGCCGACCGCGAAGTGCCATTCCCGCTTGTCGGCGGCCGAGTGCCAGTAGCAGCGCTCCCCGTCGGCGGCGAAATACTGGCCGTTCCATGAGCGGCTGAACTGGCTGAAGACGATCCGCTCACCCGCCTCCAGGTCGGCCACTTCCCGGAGCGAACGGCCCTCCGCCAGCTCGGGGCAGTCCAGGCCGGCCGCCTCCAGGACGGTGGGCATGATGTCCAGCGAGCTGGCTGCGCCGCGGCACTCCCGGCCCTCGGGCACGTAGCCGGGCAACCGGGCGATCAGGGGCACGCGCACCGCCGCCTCAAGCATGCAGCGCTTGCCCACGCAGCCGTAGTCGCCGAGCATCTCCCCGTGGTCACAGGTGAAGATAACCAGCGTGTCCTCGATCTCGTCTCCCAGGGCCTCCAGGATGCGCCCGACGTGGAAGTCCACGTAGGAGATGGCGGCGTAGTAGGCGGCGCGGATGCGCCGCAGCAGCATGTCGTCGCCGTCGCACGCCTCCTCCATCCACTTGTAGCGGTTCTGGAAGCGGTTGGCGCGGCACTGGTAGTCCCGGTAGTTGGCCGGCCGCAGGGGCGGCTCCATCTGGTTGGCACGGTAGAGGTAGAACCAGGGGTAGGGCACCTGCCAGGACGGGTGCGGCCGCCCGAAGTGCGTGCAGAGCAGAAACGGCCGGTCCCTGTCGCGCCGCCGGAGGAACTCTACCGAACGGTCCGCCGTCCAGTGCGTGCGGTCGTACTTGTCCGGGTAGGGCAGCAGCATGGGGATGTAGTAGTATTCGGTACCGGCGCCGCGCGCCTCTCCCACCCAGTCGATGCCCTGCTCGGCGAACCAGGGCTTGTAGTCCTCGTTGGTGGTGAGGAACTCGTCGAAGGCGTCCAGCGAGGACGGGACGCCGGGCGGGGTGTGCGTCTTGGGTCGGCCGAACGCCTCGTAGGGCTTCCCGTAGCCGGCGGTCTGGTAGCCGGCGTCGTGGAGCATGGCGGCGAAGTCGGGCACGTCCATCTTCGGCCCGCCGAAGTTGTCGGTCATCAGGCCGACGTGCGGCGGGATGCCCGTGGAGAGCGCGTGCCGCGTCGGCCCGCAGACCGGACAGCAGGTGTAAGCCCGCCGGAAGGAGGTGCCCTCGCGCGCCAGGCGGTCGAGCTGCGGCGTGCGGATCGCATCGTTGCCCAGCGCGCCGATGGTGTCTGCGCGCTGCTGGTCGGTCACGATCATCAGGATGTTCGGTCGACGGTCTGTCACGTCCTCTCCTCCGTGTCCTGTGTTCCGGTCAGACTGTCGACCGGTCGGTTACTCTTCAAAAGGCGACTCGCCGCCGCAGACGGCGTGGGCGTGGTGTAGGCTCTCGCTCTGATCGCGGGTGACCTTGCGGGCGTATCCCGGGCCCAGCTTGTTCACGGCGGCCTGCAGCTCGTCCGGTCCGCGCTCCTGCCACAGGAAGCCGCAGATCGGATCATCCAGGTAGTCCTCCGGCGGCGGATCGTGCTTCTTCCAGTCGTCGCCCTCCACAGCGTCGGAGAACGGATCGAGCGCGGGGTCGTGCCGACGCAGCAGGGCACCCTTCAGGCGCTCGACGTGCCCTGCCACCTCGGGATCGTCGAGCCGGTTCGGGCCCTCCGCCAGATCGTCACCCACCTCGAACAGCCACTCCCTATCGTCCGGCGCGGAGTAGGCGTACTTCCACCGGCCGTCCGTGGCGGCGTACTGCCCGCACCAGCCGCTGGAGAATTGGCTGAAGACGATCCGGTCGCCCTCGCGTCGCTCGGCCGCCCTCAGGAGGGACCGCCCCTCCTCGCTCCGCTTCTCGCCTTCGACGCCTACGGCGTCTAACACCGTCTCATACATGTCCATCAGCGAGACCGGGACGTCGCATCGGTTGCTGGCCGGCACGCGCCCCGGCCAGGCGAGAACCAGCGGAATGCGCAGCGCGGCCTCCAGCATGCAGCGCTTGCCCACGCAACCGTAATCGCCGAGCAGCTCGCCGTGGTCGGTGGTGAAGAGGATCAACGTGTCCTCGCGCTCATCGCGCAGGGCATCGAGGATGCGCCCGATGCTGTGGTCGATCAGGGAGATGCTGCCGTAGTAGGCGGCCTTGATGATCCGGTAGCCGATGTCGTCTTCCTGGGCTGTCTCGCGGCATTTGTAGCGATTCTGGTAGCGGTTCGTGCGCGACTGATAGCTCTCGTAGTCGTCCGGGCGGTACGGGGCGTCCATCTCGTTGGCCCGGTAGAGCAGCGCCCAGGGCATGGGGTTGACGATGGGCGGATGCGGCTCCGGGAAGTGACAGTGCAGCAGGAACGGGCGGTCCCCATCGCGGCGCCGCAGGAAGTCGATGCACCGATCGGCCAGCCAGTGCGAGCGGCTGTGCTCCGGCGGCGCGCTGGTGACCTGGGGCACCATGTAATACTCGCTGCCCACCCCGTCGCTCGGGGGCAGCCACTCCGGGTAGCCCTTCTCTTTCAGGAACTCGCCGTAGCTCGCGACGACTTCCGTGTCCTGGCTGATGACCGGCTCGCGCCCGGCGTATTCCTCCACGCCGTCGGTCAGCCATCCGCGCCCGCTGTGGTGCAGCTTGCCGGTCATGAAGGTCTGGTAGCCCTCGTCGTGCAGCAGCTTCATAAACGGGCTGTCGTGCGGGGCGGGGCTCGGCGGGTCGTCCTCGGGCTCGTGGTGCCACCAATCGTGGTCTGTGAACCGGTGCACGTGCGGCGGGAGGCCGGTGACCATCGAGACGCGCGTCGGCGAGCAGATCGGCGCCGGGGTGTAGGCGCGCGTGAAGGACGTGCCCGCCCGGACCAGGCCGTCCAACGCGGGGGTCTTTATCACGGAGTTGCCCAGGGCGGCAATGGTGTCGGCCCGCTGCTGGTCGGTGACGATGATCAGGACGTTCGGGCGACGCTCAGCCATCACTGCCCTCCGGCACAGTAGAACGGGTTAGCGTGCATCCGGGCGGGCCTGACGGACGATGTCGCCGCGCGGTTCGTCCTGGTTGTCAGGTTCTGCATCTACCCTCGTCTTTCGTCTTGTGCCGATGACCTCCCGTGGCTGCGCGCGTGCAGGGCGGTGCCGCAACGATGACTGCGTTGCCTGCGTTCGGCGGGCGGGCCGCGAGCACGATGGGGGATGCTTCCTCGGCGAGTTCTCGGACTTACGATACATCCATTAGATTGTATGGGCGACGCCGACGCGATACAATAGACGGAACGCACGATCTTTGTATTATTCGTGCATACCCTGAACGCAGCTTCCGAACGGCGGATTCACATGATCGCTTTCGCTCCACACGCAATCGTCATGCAGGCCGGCTTCTTCTACGTCGGTCCGGCCCGCAGCGAGGATTTCCCGGCCGTGTACAGCCGCCCGGTCGTCCGGTGCATCGGTGGCGAGGGAAAGGCCCACATCAACGGGGAAGAGCACGACCTGAAGCGGGGGAATGTAATATTCATGCCGTGGAAGGCTCGGGTCGAATACCGCACGGCGGCCGGGCAATCGATGGTGCTGTCAAGCTGCCACATCATCCCCGACTTCCGCTGCGATGGGAATTCCTTCACCTACACCGTGGCCCACAGCGAGGACGAGCAGGACGAGCTGGGCGGAGTGCGAAGGGACGCCCCCCTGCCCGGGTTGGAAGGCGTGAGGACCGGGTACCTGGCCGTGGACAGCCCCCTGCGCTATCTGACCAACTTCGTGGCCGCCCGTTGGGGCCGCGACGAACCCGGGCAGTGGGAGGCCCGCTATCTGGCCCGGCTGCTGCTGCACGAACTGCGTGAGCATTTCTGCCGCGAGACCCGCCCTCGGGAGCTGTCCCAGCTTGTGCAGCAGGCGTTGGACTTCATCGACAAGAACTTCTCGCGGCAGATCAGCACCCGCGACGTCGCGCGGCATCTGCGTTGCAGCCCGTCCACGGTCACCCGTCATTTCCGCCGGGAACTCGACCAGACACCCACCGAACGCATACACAAAACGCGCATCAAAGAGGCCTGTCGCCTGCTGGCCACCAGCCGCCGCTACGTCGGCGAGATCGCCCGCATGGTGGGCGTCAACGACCCCTACTACTTCTCCAAGCTCTTCCGCCGCTACCGAAACATGACCCCGACAGAGTACCGCCAGCGCAACATGGTCTTCTGAGGCCCGCTCCACTACCGGTCCGGGCACGCGGGCCCTCCGGGGGAGGCCCTCTCAGTCCTGGTCTGCGCGGATCAGCAGCCGGCTCGTGAAGGGCTCCAGCACGAGAGTCGGGCCAACCGGGCGGCCGTCCAGGTCGCGGTACTCACCCTCGAGCGAGATCGTCTCCATGGTTTCGCTGTCGTTGACGAGTAGTTCAGCGCGCCGTGCATCGATGCCCGGGCCTTCAGGAGCTGTCATGTCCGCCCAGTCGCATTCCTCCTGCCACCCCTCGATGGTCAGCGTGCGGCCGTCCTTCCCTTCCAGCGGCTGGTGCAACCTACGACCCCCGAGCGCCAGCGGGCTATGGGCAGGGCCGGCGTCCCTTACGCTGCCTGGATGATGGCCTCGGAGACATCGGTGGGGAGGGCGGCCGCGCCTGCGGCGAGAAGTTCTAACCGTGTCCGGTCCGGCCGACCAACTCATTTCGGCGAAATGAGTTGGTAGAGCAGGAGAGAGGAGAAAGTAGAAAGTAGAGAACGGCAAGCGGCGCACCGGCAACAGCCGCCGTACCTCTACCGGACCGCCCCTCCCGCGGTCTACTTTCTACTCACTACTTTCGGCCGTTTGTCTTCGTCCGCGAGTTCTCCATGGCCTTCACCTTCGAGCAGCTCAACGCCTAACAGAAAGCCGTGGACTTCGCCGATCAAGTTGCCTCTCTCACCGAGGACTTCCCCCGCGGCTACCGTTTCCTCGCCGACCAGCTCAACCGCGCCTCCCTGTCCATAGCCGCCAACATTGCCGATGGAAACCGTCGTTTCACCAAAGCGGATCGCAAGAACTTCTTCGGCATCGTTCGGGGCTCTGTCCAGGACTGCGTACCGTTGTTGGAACTCGCCCGTCGACGCAGCCTATTGGACGAGGCCGAGCATCGGCGTATGGAGGGCGCTTTGGAAAAGATAGCCCGGATGTTGTCGGGATTGATCAAGGGACTGTACGACCGATCAACCTGAGTTCTTGGCCTACAATGCCGGATCATGCCATAAAGACGCGATCCGCCCGATTACCACCATGACGTCAGCGGGTAACGAAACCAGCTCGCCGGCAAAGTTTTCTAACTGTATCCGGTCCGGCCGAGCAACCTGCAAAACGAGCCCTTCGGCGAACACGTCGAAGGGCTTTCTCCATACGGGGCAGAGATTTACGCCATCCGGGCGCCAATTGAGACAGAAAACTTTGGGCACCGGGCGCCGATAACTCCCATGTCATAGGCGTGCTGCGACTAATAGCTCAGGCAGATACGTCCGTCGGGATCCTCGACAAGACCGGGGTAGGAGCAGTCGCCCGTGGCGGATACGTGCAGAACGGGCACTGCCTCGTCCTCTTCCAAACACCAGACTCCGAGAAAGGCCCCTGACTGGAAAGGCCAGCCGGGATCCTGCTCGGGATCAACCCGCCGCCTGCCGGACACGTAAAGAGCGCCGCCGTGCTCCAGCAACACCGGCGCATGGATCAGATAATCCAGCCGGCCCACTCCGCATATGGCGGCGTCGCCCGGGAGAGGTAACTGTGACCGTTTCGGGCGCTGCTGCGGGACACGACCCACGCCTCGTCATCCGGGCGGAAGTGAACGTCGCTCTCCCCCAGCTTCATCTCATCCACGCCCATCTGGGACAGTCTCTCCCACTCCACAGGGTCTTCGGAGACAAGGAGTTCCAGGTAGTGAACACGCTAAACCTGACTCGCCAGAGCCAGCGGTTCTCCGGCAGCATTCGGCGGGGCTATCCCAGCCAAAACCGTTCTCGGAGAGAGCGACGTACTGCCGCAACCGTTCATAATCCTCGTTGCAAAACGGGAAAATCATGGCCAGGCGATCCCCGCCCATCGGCACGAGTTTTGGTCGCGGTTGTCGCCCGGCACGTTCAGGTGGGCCACCTCCCGGAAGCGCTCCCGGTCGGCGGAGACCACAAGGGTCGCCTCCCCGTCCGCAGAGACATGGCCTGCGCCTTGCGGGTAGCTGACCCAGTACAGTCCCTGCCACCAGGCGCGGTCGGTAAAGGCGGTATGCAGGCCATGTTCTTCTCCCCTTCCGCAACCGTTGAGAGGCTTTATCTGACGCACGCACGCGGCGTCCGTTCCGCAGTACTCGCAAGGCAGCGTTGAGGGTAGCAGACCCAGGCAGCAAAGGAAAGCCGGTGGGTCCTGGAAGAGCGGCCGGTTCGCGCGCCCGGCCCGGGGCGGGTGAGACCGCTTCGCACCCGGCACACTGCCGAGGGCCAAGCCGCTATTCTCGGTCCCGCGCAACTTGGTCAAGAGCTGCAACCGTGATTCGCCGCACGGC
The DNA here is from genome assembly GCA_046483385.1 of Candidatus Brocadiia bacterium. Taxonomy (GTDB): domain Bacteria; phylum Planctomycetota; class Brocadiia; order SM23-32; family SM23-32; genus B1Sed10-231. The sequence goes on from JAWODG010000055.1 coordinate 38,284, forward strand.
GAACATCCCCACACAGGGCGAGCGCGGCCGAACAGCCGGCCTCCACGCCCTTTGGCCTTCGTAGTCCCGTACCCGCGGACGAAGTAGGCTGCGCCATACCTTCGGCAGCCCCTCCGCCGGAGGGGTGAGACCGGCTGAAGATGGTTCTTTCAGGGCCGCTGGTCTCCACGGCCCTATCAACGGCGTGGCGCCTCGCACCGGCCTGGTCGCCACTTGGGCGTCGTGGTTCGGCGCCGGCCGAACGAAGTAGCCTGCACCACTTCTCCCTCGACCCCACCGTGAACTCGGCTCGCGAACGCAGGAAGCGAACGAGTTGCGACCCCAAGCTTGCCGAGGTGGAGTCCCAAAGGGAGGCAACGTCCCGCGTGAGCGGGGCGGGCCCAACGTCTACACCGACCCCAGCCTCCTCGACGTTGCCGGTGCGCTGGTGGCGTTGCCCCTATTGCCCGTGAAGGGCCAACCGAGCATGACGACGTTGGGTCCTTCACCGGCATCACTGAGGTGACTTGCGAGGCGGTGTCTAACATGGGGGGCGCCCGCTGTCGCGTTGGGACTGAAACGTAGTCGGTTGCAGGAGCATGGGTTACCGGATTCTCCGGGCCGCGTTTCTCGTGACTGCTCCCCGGTGCTCGTGCTTCCCCACGTGTCATCCGCCCCTTGGTACGGAAGGAATAGAGGCCGCATTTGCCCGGCCGGGAGTATTCCCTTATATAGGGTAACACGCTCGGTTCGCTGAACTACCCGCCCGGCCTCCACGACTGAGGAGCCATCACATGGCCGAACACCGTCCCAATATCCTGTACATCTTCACCGATCAGCAATACGCCGATGCCATGAGCAACGTGGGCAACGGCGACATCGATACACCCGGTCTCGATCGCATCGCCAGGGCCGGAACCCGTTTCGACAGCGCCTACTGCACCTTCCCCCTCTGCACCCCGAGCCGTGCGAGCATGTTCACGGGCAAAATGCCGTCCGAACTGGGCATCGAACACAACAGCGTGCCCCTGCCGGAGGAACGGCGCGAGCGGGAGATGGGATGGCTGTTCCGGGATGCGGGCTACGAGACGGCCTATGCGGGCAAGTGGCACCTGCCCGGTCAGCACATGGAAGAAGGGCACGGGTTCGACATCCTGTGCGGTATGGATGACGAGATGGCAACGCGGAAAGGCGTGGAGTTCCTGAAGGCCGACCACGAGAGGCCCTTCCTGCTGTGCGTCTCGTTGTGGCAGCCTCACGGCTGCTGCCCGTTCCACCGGTTCCCGGACCCGCGGGACTGTGCGAACCTGGGGCTGGACCACTACGGCCTCTCCAGCGAGCCGCCCGAGGACGCGCCGGATTTCGACTGGCCGGACGACGCTTACGAGCCCTCGTTCCTCCACCGGTGTCCCGCCCTGCCGGACAACTTTGCACCGACAACTCCCGAACTCGACCTGATTACGGAGCGGCGGAATCGCTCGCGGGACATCGCACCGGAAGACCGGCCGGACTTCTGGCAGGAGCCGGAGGAGATCAACGCCGCCAGGAACTGGCCCGACGAGCATTTCCGTTACTACCGCTGGGCCTACTACCGGCTGGTGGAGTACCTTGACGCCCAGATCGTGCGCATGCTGGATGCCCTGCGCGAGGGTGGGCAGGAGGACAACACCCTCGTCGTGTTCTCCAGCGATCACGGGGACATGCTGGGGGCGCACCGGCTGGTGGCGAAGAACCTGTTCTACGAGGAAGCCATCCGGGTGCCCCTGCTGATGAGTTTCCCGGGCCGCATCGGGCCGGGCCAGGTGTTGGACGGACCGCTCGTGTCCAACGGCCTCGATCTGCTGCCGACCTTCTGCGATTACGGCGAAATTGCCCCACCACCTGATCTGGAGGGGCGGAGCTTCCGACCGTTGGCCGAAGGGAATGTGCCTTCAGACTGGCGGCGCGACTTGCTGCTGGAGGTGTCGCCCGGGATGGGCAATGGCAGGCTGTTGCATACCGGCCGCTACAAATACGCCGCGTACGATTCGGCCACGCCCGCCGAAGAGCTCTATGATCTGGAGGAAGACCCCGGCGAACTGGAAAACGTATACGACCGGGCCGGCTACGAACCTGTCCTCAAGGACTGCCGGAAACGCCTGGAGCGCCGGCGCTCCTGACCGCAAGGGAAAGAAGCAATCATGGAATCCGAGCAACCTCAAGGCGAACCCCGCACGCTGATGAAGCCCGCATGGTCGGTGGACAAAGGAATGCTTTCGGTCCGGTCCGCCCGGAGGCAGACTTTTGCCATACAGGGGCTCTCCGGCTCGATCACGCTCAACGGGCGGCAACTCCTGCTTACGGGCGCCGACGGGGACCCGTCCTGTGATGAGCGGCAGAATGTGGATGGGAACCGGAGGTGCACCGTAACGTTTCGGTTCGCGGAACCGGAGTTCACCTGGATCTGGAAGATAGGCGAACAAGAGACGCCCGCAGGCGCGGCCCTGGCTGTTAAGGCCGTGGTGCGTAATACCGGTCGGAGCGATCTGGACCTGAAGAACTGGAACGTCATTGAACTGCAGCCGCGCGCGAAGGGGCGCATCGATCTTGGCGAGGAACCCCACAACGTGCGGTTCTTCGGCTGGCGGCCGTGGAATATGCGGGTCGAGCGTCTCACGCGGGAGGCGGGCAGCCATCGGTCGAGCAACCTGTTCCACCTGTTCGATCCGGTCACCGGCACCACGCTGCTCTGCGGCTTCGTGACATTGGATCGCATGGCGGTTGAGCACGAGCTGCGCTGCGGGGGCGGGGGTTCCGTCACGGAGTATCGCGCAACATGCATGCCTGGCGGATACAGGCTTCCGCCCGGGCGCGAACTGGAGTCCGAAACGTTGCAGATAAGCTACCATAAGGACCCGTACGCGGCCTTGGATGCCTGGGCCGAGCGGGTCAACCGCATCTACGAACCGACGTTCAGAGACAAACCGATCGTGTGCTGGAGCGGGAGCGGATGGATCAACGCGTTCAGCGAACGGGAGGACCCATGGGAGACGACGCTCCTGGAGTGCGCGCGGGCGTTGCGCCAGAAGCTGCCCAACTTCGATATCGGACTGGTTCGGGGCACTACCCACCGGATGTACAAGGGCGGACTTCCCGGCAACTGGCTGGAGGTGGATAAGCGGCAGATACCGAGTGGGCTGGCCTGCCTGGGGCAACAGCTGCGGCAGATGGGATTCGACCACAAGTTCTGGTTCTCTCCGTTCTGGTTCTTTGCCGAGGCCGAGGGCGCGCTGGAAGAGAACCGCGAGAACCTTCTCCGGGACGCGGACGGCGACCCCATCACGGAGCCGGCCAACTGGGAGTTCGACCACAATGCCGACCCCGACGACGCGCGCCGGCTGAAAAAGGTGTACCTGGACGGCACGCATCCCCAGACGAAAGAGTACCTGCGCAAGATATTCACGACGTATCGGGACATGGGCGTCCGGGCTTACATGCTCGATTTCCTGGCCATCAAAGAGGAGGCCGAGCTGTATGATCAGACGCTGCTGCCGGTGGAGGCGGCGCGGGAGAGCCTGAAGGTGATCCGCGGGGCCGCCGGCGAGGACACCCACCTGCAGACGGCCGTCGCCTCTACGCCCGGCTACATCGGCCTGATCGACTCGGCCCGGGTGGGGCGTGATTTCGGCGAAGGACGCCCGCTCTATCCACCCTTCAACGCCTGGCGAAACGCCACCTATGCGCTGCATGATCGGCACTTCGGCAATGCGTTCTACTTCGTCCAAAATGCGGCGGCCAGTTACTTCACGCACCGCAAGATCTACGTCAACGACTTCAACGTGCTGACCGTTGACAAACCGGTGCCCCTCGAGCACGCCAGAATCGCCACGACCGTGTTCGGATTAGGGGGCGGGACGCCGCTGGCGCTGGGGGACGATTTCCGGCGCATTGACCCCGGACGGCTTCGCCTGGTCAAGCTGTGCCTGCCCCGGACCCAAGACGTGCCGGTGCCAGTGGACCTGTTCGAGCACGTGGCGCCGGAAGATTACTGCCGCATCCTGAAGCTGCCGGTCGAGACGTCATGGGGTGCGTACATGGTCGCGGCGGTTTTCAACCTGGACCAAGAACCATACGCCACCGATCTTGAGTTCGCCGCGCTCGGGCTCGACGGGGAGATGCCGTACCGCGTCTTCGAGTTCTGGAGCCAGCGGTACGTCGGCACGTTCAAGGGCTCCTGTAGGTGCAGCATCCCGCCCGAAGCGTGTCGGGTGTTCCGTCTTTCAAAAGCGCGCGAGCATCCCTGGCTGCTGGCCACCGACCTGCACATGCAACAAGGCGCGGTCGACATCGGATCGCTCGACTGGGACCAGGGACCCATGACCCTCTCCGGCACGGCCGTGCGGCCGGTCGGCGAGAAGGGGAACATCTTCTTCCTGATGCCCCGAAACCTCCGGCTGGTCAACCACGTGGGCACGAACCTGATGAAGGAAGTCCGGGACATGAACGTGGTCATCCGGCTGCCGGTCACATTTGGGCATGAGAGGGAGGACTTCGAACTGCGTTTCACGGAGTTGGACACCCCGTATCTGACCCGGAAGGGGTGGCTGCCCTATGCCACCGAGGAGGAGTGGCTGAAGTACGTCAGAGAGCACAGGAACCCGGACGACAGCCGGGTGATCGAGTAGCGCGCCACCGGTAGGGTCGCTGTTTTCGGAGGAAGAAGAATGATCACGATCGGAATCAGGAATGGAGCCGTAGAGGTTCTGGACGAAGCAGGAAAGCGGCTTAACAGCGGGAACGCAGGCGAAGACGACGCGGCGGTGATTCAGGACGCGGTCGACCGTCTCGACGAGGGTGGTCAGGTCCTATTGCGGGCGGGTCACTACGAGTTCGAGCGCCCGGTCGAGGTCACGGTCCCGGTCACGATCTGTGGCGAAGGCCGGGGCACGGAGATCCGGCCGCCCGAGGGCGATTTTGCCTTCAGAGTCTTCGAGGACGGAAGCTGTCCATCCCGGCGCTACGAGAGTTTCGGCACCCCGCCGGTGCACGCCGAACCGGGCCCGGCGTGGCCCGAAGGCAAAGTCGGCCACACCCGCCCCCGGCTGCACAGCGTCCACATCCGCCACCTCGCCATCGAGGGCCACGGCCGGGGCAAGGGCATCTCTCTGGCCTGCCTCACCGAATCCATGTTCGCCGATCTCTGGATCTCCAATACCGGCGAGGGACCGGCGCTGCAGTTCGAGATGGAGGTCATGGAGACGGTTTTCGACAACCTGCACCTGAGCAACTGCGGTTGCCCCGCGAGCCGGGAAGCCACCATCGAGATGAAATCGCAGACCGGCGACGCCTGCAACAACCTGCATTTCCGGGATATCTACGTGATCTTTCCGCAGTATATCGGCATCCAGATCGGCGGCGACCAGGGGCCCAACCACCCCCGGCTGCTGTGGTTTGAGGACTGCATGTTGCACGGGTGGCACCACCGGGCCGAACCGGCGCCCTACGACCTGATGCGGGTCAACAAGACCGACCCCGCCCGCGGCATCTGCGTCAAGGGCTGCCGTCTCACCAACAGCGGCGCGGAAAGCGCTTATCTGCGCGTCTGCGACGGCCGGGTGAAGATCGAGGATTCGGTCCTGGGCGGCGGACGTGGGCGCCATTTTCTTGTTGCAGAGCCCGGAGCCACATTGCAGGCAATCAACTGCACGTTCCACGATGCGGTCGACCTGGAGAACGTGTTGACCGCCGACCGCGCCGAGCTGGTCTTCATGGGCAACCAGGTGGTTCTGGGCAAAGGTGGGCCCGTGCTGGACGTCCGCTCCCCAAAGACGGCCCGAATCAGTGAGAACCGTTTCCAGCTTGCTCCCGGGCAATGCCCGTTGCACATCACCGACAGAGCCGAAGCCCCGGCCGGTCCAGTGGTGGTGAATGACAACATCATCACGGGAAGCGGACAAACCGTTGAGCGGGTCCTTGCGTCCGGAGCTCAGATTGCGGAGCGGGACAACGTTTCCCTGAGGTGAACCGCTGAGGAGTTCCTCCGTCGATTCCAAAGGATGCGCTATGACACGGAGAAAAAGACCCAACATCGTTTTCGTCTTTGCGGACCAAATGCGCGCGCATGCCCTTGGTTGCTACGGAAACGAGCAGGTTCCCACGCCCAACCTCGACGCCATGGCCGCGGCGGGTACGGTATTTGACAACGCGGTCAGCACCTGGCCGGTCTGTTCGCCATACCGGGCCATGCTGCTCACCGGCCGGTATCCCATGGCCAACGGCACCGTGCACAACGACACCGGCCTGCGCGACGGCCTGCCGACCATCGCGACCGCCTGCAAAGAACAGGGCTACGCCACCGGTTACATCGGAAAGTGGCACCTGGAATGGCACAGGGATCCCTTCGTCCCCAAAGGAAGGCGCCAAGGCTTCGATTACTGGGCTGTCAACAACTGCGCCCATCAGTACATGGACCATTTCTACTGCACCGATACGCCCGAAAGAATCCACTTCGAGGGCTATGACGCGTTCGTGCAGACCGACCTGGCCATCGACTACATGCGGTCCCACCGAGATGAGCCGTTCTGCCTGTTCCTCTCCTGGGGTCCTCCCCACGGCCCCTATAATCTTGTCCCGGAGGAGTACAAGGAGCGTATTTCGCCCGACTCGATCCAGCTCCGCCCCAACGTGGCCGAACGCACGGTGGTTGAGGGTCTGCTCCAGCGGGATACGCCGCCGGAGGAAACCCGTCAGGCCCGAGGGCAACGGCGGGCGATTGTTGAGGATGATGAAAGCCTCAAACGCGAATGGCTGCACGGATACTACGCGCACACGGCCGCACTGGACGATTGCATCGGAAAGATACGGCGGGCCTTGAGAGATTTCGATCTTGCCGAAGACACCATTCTGGTCTTCGCCTCCGATCACGGCGACATGCTGGGGTCCCACCGCATGGCCTCCAAGCAAGCCCCGTTCGAGGAGTCGATCCGCGTCCCGTTCTTGGTCGAGTACCCGGGAGCGGTCCCACGGGGCCGACGCACCGACGCGCTGCTGGCCCCCATCGATATCATGCCTTCCCTGCTCTCCCTGGCCGGTCTGGACGCGCCGGAAGTCGATGGGAAGGACGTCTCGGCGGCAGCTACCGGTGGCGCCACGGACCAGCAGGACGAGCTGCTGATCATGAAGATGCTGCCCGCGGGCAACCCCTACAAATCCAACGCACTTACCACCTGGCGGGGCGTGCGAACCAGGAGTCACACCTACGCCGAACTTCTGGGGGTCGGCCCTTGGCTCCTGTTCGACAACAGAGAAGACCCCTACCAGATGAACAACCTGATAGACAGCCCGGACCATGCTGACCTGCAGGCCGGCCTTGCAGGAAGGATGCGCGCATTGATGAAGGAGGCCCGCGACCCCGGTGACACGGACCTGATAAACGCCTACCGAAGCGATCGAAGCGTCGAGGCCGGCTTTGGCCCTCAACTGATGGTCGACAGATAAGGAGAATCCCGATGCCGCAGCCCAACGTGCTGATCTTTTTCGCAGAACAGCACCGCGGCGACTGCCTCAGTTCGGCGGGGCATCCGGTCCTGCTGACACCGAACATGGACCATATCGGCGGTGAAGGGACCCGCTTCACGAGCGCCTACACCACCTGTCCGGTCTGCGTGCCTGCCCGCCGGTCCCTGCTCTCGGGCCAGTATCCGTTTGCGCACGGCGCCCGGACGAACGTGGTCACCGAATGGGACATCCACCACACGCTTCCCCGGGAGATGAAGGAGAACGGCTACCAGACCGCCTGGATCGGGCGGAGCATGCACCAGCACCCCCCGCAGAAGAAATTCGGGTGGGAGAAAATGACCTGGCGCAACTCGCGGGAGGACAACGAGTATCACGCCTTCCTGGAGCGTAACCTCCCCGAGGGCGGCGCCTACTACCACGGCAGCGGGGTGATGCACAACGACTGGACGGCACGCTCGTTCCACCTTCCCGAGCACCTGCACCACACCAACTGGACCATCCACGAGGCCCAGAAATTCCTGGACAACCGGGATACCACCCGGCCGTTCTGCATGGTGGTCTCGTTCCTGGCAGCGCACCCCCCGTTGATCCCACCCGCTTTCTACATGGACCGCTACCTGCGCACGGGCGTTCCCAATCCCGTCATCGGCGACTGGGCCGAACCGCCCGAGAACGGTGGCATCGGCCGGGGCGTGTCGGCCACCAAGGTGGACCTCAAGGGCGAGGCGCTCCTGTCCTGCCGGGCCGGATACTACGGGCTGATCAACCACCTGGACGACCAGATCCGTCGACTGATGAACGGGGTCCTCTTCGGGGTCGATCTGCACAATACGGTCATCATCTACGCCGCCGATCACGGCGAAATGCTGGGCGACCATTACCTGTGGCGCAAAAGCGTGCCGTACGAAGGCGCTTGCCACATCCCCATGCTGATGCGGACGCCGCCGTCTTTCGGTTTCACGAAGGCACAGGTCCTCGACCACCCCGTGAGCCTCGAGGACATCATGCCCACCGTGCTGGAGCTGACCGGCACGCCGATACCCGACACAGTCGAAGGCAAGTCACTCGTGCCGCTTTTGAAGGGTGCGACCCGTACGGACTGGAGAGATTTCGTGCACGTCGAGTGCGCGCCACAGCACCACACGCTGACCGATGGCAAAGAAAAGTTCATCTGGTTCGTCCGCGACGGGCGTGAGCAGTTCTTCCGCCTCACCGACGACCCGCTGGAGTGCCACGAGCTGATCGATGAGCCGGATGAGGCGGACCGCATCGCCATGTGGCGCAGGCGCATGATCGAGACGCTTGAGGATCGGCCCGAGGGCTTCAGCGACGGCGAGAAGCTCATCCCGGGCCGCGAGTACCCTGCGGACGGGCGACACCTGCGCAAGGAACGCGAAGGAGAACGAAATGGCTGACCGGCTCAACCTTCTGATCGTTCACTGTCACGACCTTGGCCAGTATCTCCACTGCTACGGCAAGGAGACGGTTCGAAGCCCGAACCTCGATGCGTTTGCCCGGGAAGGGGTGCGGTTTGAGAATCATTTCTGCACGGCGCCCCAGTGTTCGCCGTCACGGGCCTCCATCTTCACGGGCAGGTATCCACACTGCAATGGAGTGATGGGACTTGCTCAGCCCCCGCTGAACTGGGAGCTGAACGAAGATGAAATCCATCTCGGCCAGGTCCTGAACAGCGCCGGATACCGGACTGCTGCCATCGGGGTGATCCATGAGACCCACTCGGGACCTGAACGGTGCGGGTACCAGGAATACCACCGTGACCGATATGCCCGACCGGCCGCCGACAGGGCGTGTGGACTGCTGCCCGGCCTGGCGGCGGGAGAAGAGCCGTTCTATCTCTCCGTGGGATTTGTCGAACCGCACAAGCTCCCCTACGAGGACCGCGAGGGCTGGCTGCCGCGGGACCACTCCTGGCCCGGCGAGCACCTGGAACCGGACGATGGACTGGGCGTGGATGTTCCGCCGTACATTGCCGATACACCCGGCGCGCGGCAGGAGGTCGCCGGCCTGCAGGGGGCCGTCCGGCACGTGGACGCACAGTTCGGCAGGATCTACGCCAAAGCAAAGGAGTGCGGGCTCTGTGAAAATGCCGTCATCGTATTCACAACGGATCACGGCATCGCCATGCCGCGCGCGAAGTGCTCCCTGTACGAGCCGGGCGTGAATACCGCCCTCATCATGCGCGCTCCCCGCGAGGGATGGCGGGAAGGAGCAGTCTATGAAGAGCTGATCTCCAATATCGACCTGGTGCCGTCGGTGCTGGAGCTTCTGAACGTTGAGACCCCGGAGAAGGTACAGGGGCGCTCTTTCCGGCCCCTGGTGGAAGGCGGGGAATACCGGAAGAATGAGCAGCTGTTTACGGAGATGACCTATCACACTTACTACGACCCCATGCGCGCCATACGCACCGAGGGGTACAAGCTGATCGCATGCTTCTCCACTGCGCCCAGGTTCATGGAGCCCGGACAGCGCAGACGCCCGCTGAGCGATCCCTGGTACGCTCCCGAGACGGGCCACGGGGGATTTCACCAGGACATGGAGCTCTATGACCTGGAAAAAGATCCCTGGGAGAAACACGACGTTTCCGGCACGGAAGCCTACGCCGAGGTGAAACAAGAGTTGATGCAACGATTGTATCAACAGATGGTCCGGACAGACGATCCTCTGCTGGAGGGGGCCGTTCCCGACCCGCAATACACTACGACGATGCAGATGCTCCGGCAGGCATAGAGCCAGGCGCTTTGCCGGTCCGCCGGTAGTCACGTCAGGTCCATCAGCGCCTTGATGATCCGGTCTCTCGCCCCCGGCGGGAGGGCGGTCCGGCTGAACCGTGGCGGATCGCCGGTGTGCAGGTCCGCCCCTCAGCCTCCCGTTTTGCAGGCATTCCGGGTGGAAGCCGGGCTGGCCTTCAGCCGTATATTCCGGATCGGTGTCGGTCCGGTAGTTCTAACCTCGGGGCGGTCTCGGCCACCGCGCCCCACGTGCCCCTCGCGGAGACCCTCAGGGCGGGCGCAGCTATCGGCAGGAGCGCTGTCGCTTGCGGCGAGGGATCGGTGAACCGTGTACGGACCGTCCAGACTGTCGGAATAGGCCAGACCGATTCGGTCCCCATGGTGGTGGGCGAAATAGAGGTAGTAGCGGCCCAGCGGATTGGGCACCCAGTCCGGCACCCGCACCAGGAACGGACAGTCGAGGTTCGGGCCCTGCCCGTGATGATCGAGCTCAGAGAAATCCACCATGTCCGAGGTGAGAAGCGGGTTGCCGGCGAGTCTGCGGATTCGCATGCGAACGTCATCTCCCTCGTGCACGTTCGTTTGGGCAATTGGAAGAATGGTCAAAGCCGCCGCGGTCCGTCGGGGCATGCTACTTCCTTTGCCGAATCAGTCAACCCGGCCCTCTGCATCCGCCGGCCGCACCGTCAGGCTCTGTCCCGGTTCCGCCGCAATCTCCAATACGTCTCCTTTGCGCATGACACCGTCAACCCTGACCTTATCTCCCATGTGATGTGCCAGCCTCAAGGTGCCATCCCGGGTGCTGCGCACGCGGATTTCCTGGGGGCGGCCCCGGCGCACCGTGGCTCCGAGCCGGAAGCCGCCCGGACACCCGATACCATCGAACTCGAGGCTTCGCCAGCCGACGGGTAGCGCCGGCAGCACGTGGACGGCGTCCCGCCGAGGCTGCACCAGCAGTTCCAGCACGGCGGTTACGGCCCCGAGCGCCGCGTCGAGCTGGATGATCTCCCTGCCTCCCCGCCTCCGTGCGCGCTCGGCCGAGCGCCCGGTCAGGATGGTCGAGCCCGGAGCGCCGTCGTGGTTCGTGTTGCCGCCTTCGTTGGAAAAGGCGGTTCCCAGCCACCGCAGCCACGCCACGGCAGCCGTCGGGCGGTTGTAGCGGCTGCATAGTATGCTCGCCCACGTCAGGCACCAGCCGCTCCACATCCCCGCACCCCGGTACGTCCAGGTGTCGTAGGTGTTGGCCGCGACCTCGGCGTGGTCGGGATCGAGCGGGTCCACCGTCTCGAAGGGGTAGAAACACGCCATGTGCGAATGATGCCGGTGGCTCTCGGCGAGATCCTGCCCTTCCCACACGGCGATGCGCCGGTCCGAGTCCCGGCCCGTGAACTGCTGCAGGGAAAGGCCGGAAGCCGCCTCGTCGGGAGCCCCCTCCAGCAGGGTGTAGGGCGGCAGGTCTTCGGCGACTTCGTCCCATCGAGCATCGACAGGCCGGCCCAGGACCTCCGCCGCGCCGCGAAGCGCTTCCACGACACTGTGCCAGGCGGCCAACTGGAAGCTGGCATCGCGGCCCCAGGCGTCCGGTCCGCTGCCACCATACTCGGGGCTGACGGTCACCGGCAGGCTCAGCCGCGTACCCCCGGCGCCGTCGGGAACGCGCTCGGCCATGGCGTAATAACCCTCGAAGGCGCCCGCCAGCAGCGGCCAAGCGACCTCCCGGAGGGTGTCCTCGTCGCCGCTGTAGAGGTAGTAGAGCCAGGCCAGCCGGGCAATCCACGCGCAACAGCCGTGGTCTATCGTGCCGGTCCAGTACGTGCCGATCGGCCGGCACCGGTCGTCGGTAGCGTGGGGAAGCATCAGGGCGCCCGGCGTCCCGAAGAAATCCTCTCCCCGGCGCTGCATCCGCGGGATCCACCCGCGGAGCATCTCCCACAGCGGGGCGAAATGGCCGTGCAGGTTCGTCGGCAGCAGCGGCCGATACATCAACTGCACGTTGACGTTGAAGTGGTAGTCGTTGCTCCATGGCGGCAGCGCCGTGTCCTCCATGAACGGCCCCTGCAGCCCGGCCGGTACGGCCCCGGGGGAGTCCGCCATGGTGCAGCCCGCCAGCCGGGCCAGCCCGTATTCGTACATCCGCATGAGCGTCGCGTCCGGCAGTTCCAGTCGGGGGGCGGTCTCGGCCATTTCGCCCCACGTGCGCCCTGCGGCGCTTTTCACTTCACCCGCATCCCGCTCGAGAAGCGCTGTGGCTTGCGGCAAGGGATCGTCGTCCGGCGGATCGCCTTTGGCCGTCGCAAGGAGCAGGTGCGGACCCCGGCGCCGGACGGCGACCGCCAGACCGGCGTCTTCCGGCAGAGATTGCACCACGGAGTGGATCCCCTCCGGCTCGCCGGGTGCACGGACCTCCGGGAGCCGAACGCCCCGGTCGGAAAGGTCTTCGCCGATCCATTCCCACGCCGGGATGAGCTCAAAGCCGATCTCGTCGGCGAGATCGGGCGGCAGGTGCAGCGACGTCAATTCCCTGTCCGGCGCCTGTGTTATCCCGAGGCGGCCTGCTTCGCCCCCGTCGCCGGCCAGATCGACCGAGATACGGCCTTCGTCGATATCCAGGGTGGCGCTTTGCGGGACGACGCCCCGAGGGAAGCGCAGCACCAGCCGCGCCCCGCCCACCTGGCAGGGGCGCGAGGGGGTGCCCGGCTCGGCCTCCGGCAGGCGGAAGGCGGACTCGACCGCCTCGGTGTCCCCCTCCTCCAGCCAACCGCGCAACTGCTGGAAGGTGCACCTGTCCACGGCGGTGTTCGCCCCGCGGTGATCCCAGAAACCGGCCCGGGCGACCGTGATGTTGAGGGCCTTGTCGCCCCACACCAGTAGCCCTTGGACGCCGTTGCCGAGGCAAATGCCCGTCAGTGGACGCGGAAGAGGGAAATCAAAGAGAATTCGGCCATCAGCGGCAGGCATGGGCACACCTCGCTGTCGTCTCCGAAATGTACTGCTCCCCACGGGGAGATCCTCACTCGGTCTGCTTCGGCACTCTACTAATCCAGGGCAAGACCGTCAATCACCCTGCCACGTAGAGGGGGGAGGAATCTCCGCATGACCTCGAGAGCGTTCCCGTTTTCCCAACATGCGGTTTCGTCATGCACGGGTCCCGTTCCGCCAAACGTGGTGCCTGCGTCTGTCTCGCCGGAGGAAAGGTGCCATTCTGGGAGTCGGGGGCTACCGTGAGAGATGCAGACACGCGCGAACCGGGGCGCTCAGTCGCGCACGTCGGTCGGCCATTCACCGTAGTAATCGTGGAAGGCGCGGCTGAAGTACAGAGGGTCTTCATAACCGACACGGCGGGCGACCTGTTTTACGAGAAGCTTCCCCTCGCGCAGAAGCTGCATGGCCGTCTCCATTCGCCGACGGATCTTATACTGGTGCAGCGGCTGCCCCGTCCACTGTCTGAACAAACGGTTGAGATAGTTGGGGCTGAGTCGGGCCATCTCTCCCAGCTCCCGCAGCGTCATCCGGGCGTCAAGGTTGTCGTCGATGTAGGCTCGCACGTATCTCAGTACCGGCTGATGATAGTTCTGTGGTCCCACTTCGTCAATGTCCCCCTGCAGATCCCGGCGCACCGCCCGCTGGTAGATTCGGTTCAGCACCTGCAGCAGACTCGCGCGTGTGCTTTCCAGAGCGTCGAAGTTGCATCCTTCCGCCCGCGCGAACAGGGCCGTGGACAGCCTTCTTACGTCTTCGCCCCGGAGGCTATCCCGTGCCGAGTCCGACCATCCTTTTCCCGCCCGGTAGGCGCTGGTAACAACAAGCATATCCCCCTGCGATACCGTGAGCCAGACAAACGCGTGGAATGACTCATCTTTGGTATGCGCCTGGCAGTGAGGCGTTTGAGGGAGCGCAAGGAATACCGACGGAGCGCGCAAACCATGCGCGCGATCTGACATCTCCATCAGTGCCCGCCCGCCAACGCAGACACATACCTCGGGGTAGGTGTGGCTATGGAGGGACGAAGGATGACGCTGTCGCGGATCGACCGTTTTTTTCACCGGCTCGGCCGGCCCCCCTCGATCAGTCGGCAGAAAGACCTGATCCGGTCTCAGAACCGCTATTGCTCCTATTGCAGCCCGCAGCCAGTCCGACAGCCTGACTTCGGCTTCCGGACCCATCAGGCGATTGTACGTTAGAAAATCCATGTCTTCAGTTATTCTACCTATGTTCAGACACGCCAGCAAAGACTATACTCTCCTCTGTGTATCGTTCCCATGAGAAACGCAGGAGGACAGCCCGTGGACGTGCTCTCAACGCAACTGGCCCTTACCGGTGGCTCACCGGTCAGTGAGACTCCCCTGAAGCCGGAAGAATGGCCCCCGGTCGACGAGCAAACCGCCGGTAAGCTCAAAGAGCTTTACCGTTCTCGGCAGTGGTCGTTCCACAGCCCGGCCGAACGGGAATTCGCCTCGGCTTTCGCCAACTACCACGACGCCGAGCATGGCATCTTCATGGCCAACGGCACGGTGAGCCTTCAGTGCGCGCTGGCGGCGCTGGGTGCGGGTAAAGGTGACGAAGTCATCGTGCCCGCCCTCACCTGGATGGCCACGGCGATGGCCGCCCGCTACGTGCGGGCGACGCCGGTCTTTGTTGACGTAGAGCCCTCCACGCTCTGCCTGGACCCGGATAAGCTCGAGGAGGCCATCACCCCCCGCACCCGGGCCGCCATCCCCGTCCACCTCTACGGCTCCATGGCCGACATGGAGAGAATTCTGGCAATATGCAAGAGAAACGACGTTCACGTCGTCGAGGACTGCGCCCACGTGCAGGGGGGCGGCTGGAATGGACGGGGCGTAGGAAGCTGGGGGAAGGTGGGGAGTTTCAGCCTTCAACAGTCAAAAACGCTCAGTTGCGGCGAGGGGGGCATCTGCATCACCAACGACGAAGACCTGGCGGATCGGATATACCGCCTGAAACACATAGGCTACGCGCCCGAAAGCGAACAGGGGCGACCCTCCGGCACACCTCCCGCGGACCTCGTTTGCCACAACTTCCGGGCCACCGCCTTCCAGGCGCTGATAGCCCGCGAGCAGCTCAGGAGTCTGCCGGATCGGATCGAGAAGTACGAAGCCAACGCCGGCCGCATAACGGAGCGGCTGGCGAGCGTGGCCGGGGTCAGGGTGCAGTCTCGCGGCCGACTCGCGGGGCCACAGGGCTACTACGCCATCGTCTTCATCTTTGACGAAGAGCCATGCGCCCGACTCTCACGCGACACGATAGTGGAAGCATTGAGGGCCGAAGGGCTCAACGCAGGGGGCAGTTACGGACCGGTCTACAGCCACGCCCTCTGGAACGTACCAGAGGACCGCTACCGCGTGCAGGGCGGCCGCTGCGAGGTGGCCGAGTACGCCGCCACGGACCGGGCGGTCTTGCTGTCCCACCGGTGGCTCGGAACCGACCAGCAGACTGTCGACACCGTCGCTGAGATCGTCGCCAAAGTGGCCGCCGGTGCGGAAGAACTGCGCGAATGGGAACGCAACCAGACTTGAGCCCCGAAGGGGAGACGATGCAGCTTGGATTTGCCAAGACGGACATCACACCGCGGGTTGGCGTGGAGCTCTGCGGTTTCGGCCCTTTCCTCAACCGGCATTCGACTGGCGTCCGCGACCGCCTGTGGGCGCGGGCGATGGCCGTGCAGGTAAACGCAAAACGCGTCGTGACCGTGGCCTGCGACCTGGTCGGCGTCGGGCTCGGCATCACAAGGGAAGTCCGAGGTATCCTGGCCGACCGAGTCGGGCTGGAGCCGGACCAGATCATGGTCTGCTGCTCGCACACACACAGCGGACCGGCGACCCGCGTCTACGGAGGTTGGGGACAGCCGGACCCGCCCTATCTGGTGACCCTGCCGCCCAGGATTGCCGATGCGGCCGTGCGGGCCGTCGAGGGTCTCCAGGCGGCAGAGTTGTGCCACGCGGAGGTGCCGTGCCAGGGCATCGGAATCAACCGCGAATACGACGAGTTCTGGGCGTCCTGCGAACAGGCCATGCAACCCGACTGGCGCCCGGACAAACCCGAACTGACGGACACCACGTGTCACGTGCTGGCCGCCCGGGACACGGAGGGGAGACTCCTGGGCTTCGGCGCGTACTTCGGCTGCCACCCCGTGGTCTGCTGCGCCGAGTCGCGGGTGATCCACGGCGATTACCCCGGCGTGGCCCTGAACAACGTGGAGCGGGACCATCCCGGCGCCGTAGGGCTGTTCTTCCAGGGCGCCCAGGGCGACGTGAATACGGCCATCGGGGGCCGCTCTGAGCAGGAAAGCCTTCTGGCTCTCGACGAGATAGCCGGCCGGTTCGCCCGTTCCGTCCGCCGGGGACTCTCGCAGACCCAAGAGGTCCAGGTCGCCGATCTGTCCGTTTGTCGCCGCGACGTCATGTTTGCTCGCGAAGAAGCGACAACCGATGAGTTGATGCGGCGGCTGGAAGAGTGCGAAGGAAAGATTGTCGCGGCGGACGAGAACAGTCTGCCAGATGACTCGGACCGCGCCACGCGCATGGCCGTCGTCCGGGCCATCGCCCTGCGCGGCCTGCTCGCCCGGTCCGAGGCGGGCGAATCGCTCTCTCCGCCCACGGAGGTCCACGGGATGCGCCTGGGGCCGATCGCCCTGCTTGGCAGCCCTTTTGAGACGTTTCAGGCTATCAAACGTGACGTATGTGAAAAAGCCTCAGCTCCGGTGCCGCTCGTGGTCAGCTTCGTGAATGATTCTGCCGGCTACGCGGTGGACGAGACGTGTGCGGAGCGCGGAGGCTATGCCGCCGATACCGTGCCCATGATCACGGGCGAACTCCCCTTCGCAAGCATTCACGAAGAGCTTGTCACCGAACTCACCCGATTGGACGCTGCGCTGAAGGCGGGGATGATGAATGGGTGACTCAATGAGCGGACTGACCGGCATAATGTGCGTCGTACCGTCCCGGCTTGGAGTCGGGGAGCCGTTCAGTCTAAAGACAAAACTCCTGGGGCCGTTGCGGAAAGTCCCGTCGGCCGGAGCCTGGAACACACCCAAACCCGGACTTCGCGGCCCGTTCAACCTCAACGTGCAGCGCCGGATCCAGTTCATGGACAACTGCCTGCCGGAATGGTCGGGAAAACTGATCGTCGAGGATACCCCTGGCCTGGAGGGTTCACGCGAACTGATCTTCGACGGCACTTCCCAGGGCGTCTACGCCGACGACAACCGACCGATAAAGAGTTTCTCCGGGTTCCGGTGGACCGAACCGGGGTTTCACTTCCTGCGAGTTGTGGACCCCGAATCGGGCATCACCGGCCTGTCCAACCCGGTCCGCGTCACGGACCGGCCCCCCGCCCTGGGCCTCTACTGGGGCGACCCCCACTGGCAGACCTTCTTCAGTGACGGCATACGGTGTCCGGAAGAGCTGTACGCCTTTGCCCGCGAGGAGGCGTTTCTGGACTTCGGCTCCATCTCCGACCACATGGAGGCGCTGACAGACCGGCAGTGGGAGTATTTTCAGGCGGTCACCGACGATTACAACGAGCCGCACCGGTTCGTCACGCTCCACGGGCAGGAGTGGACGCATCACCTGCCGGACCACGGAGCGCCCGGCCACCGTAACGTCTACTTCGCCAGGGCCGGCGGCCCGGCGCTGCGCTGCACGGACGAAGGCTGCAACACCCTGGAAGAATTGTGGAAAGTTCTGGATGGGCTGCCGGAGTACGACCCGATCGCCATACCGCACCACTCCGCCAACACGGTGATGGGCGTTGACTGGGAGCAGGGCTGGAATCCGAAGTACGAGAAGGCGGTGGAGATTTACTCCGTCTGGGGCAGCTCCGAGAAACCGGCGGAACAGGGCAACCCGCGGCCCATCTATGCTCTGGACGGGGAGACCGCGGGGCGGCACGTTGTGGACGCACTCGACAGGGGCTATCGGTTTGGATTCGTGGGCGGCGGCGACATACACGACGGGCGGCCCGGCGACGACCTGCACAACGAGAGCTACCCCCCGAGAGATTTCCGGTTGCACCCGCAGGGCTTCACCGCGGCCTTCGCCCCCGCCCTGACGCGCCGGAACATTCACCAGGCCATCAAGACGCACCGAACCTATGCTACCACGAAGTGCCGGATCTATCTGGACGTTGCGGAGGAGAGGGATCGCTCCGGCACGACCCTCCGGATCGAGGCCGCTTCGGAAGACGGGATCGAGTGCGTCTGCGTGGTAAGGAACGGGGAAGACGTGGAGGTCCTGGAGCCGGAACGCGACCCGCGCGTCGTGCAGGCCGTCTGGCATGCGGCGGAGATGGGACCGGGCGATTACTGCTACGTCCGCGTGGTCAGCCGGGAAGGCAGAATGGCATGGTCCAGCCCGGTTTATGGAAACAGCCACCGGGGAGCCGGAGATCCCTGAGCCGATCACAAAGACCAAACGTGCTCGTTTTCGTGCCGCACGACCTGGGCGACTGCCTCGGCTGCTACGGGCACGCGACTGTGGAGAGCCCGCACATTGACGATCTGGCCCGCCGTGGTGTCCGTTTCAGTCACTGTTTCACGCCGGCTCCGGAGGGTACGCCCAGCCGGAGCAGCATGTTTACCGGGCTTTACAGGCACCAAAACGGGCTGACGGGCCTGGCGGACTTCGGTTGAGAGTTCCGTGCCTGAAGCGCAGGAGGACAAGGCGCCCGTCTATGCCCGGGTGGAGGCCGAGAATCTCTCCCTCACGAACCTCACGGATGAGGAGTATTGGGCCGGCACTTCCGCGCGCCGGGCGGGGAGCCACGGGTAAGGAGTCCCTGCTGACGCCTCGGGACAGTGAAAAACTACCGACAGAGGAGCCAGATGGTGACCAGCGTACGCAGCCGTGAACGTTTCGAGAAGGGCTGGCGTTTCGAGAGGGGCGATCGTGAGGGCGCCCACAGGGCCGAATTCCCGCACTCCCAATGGCGAAGGCTTGAACTGCCGCATGACTGGAGCATTGAAGGCCCCTTCGATCCCGCCGACCCGGGCGGGGCGGCTGGCGGTTACCTGCCCGGCGGCATCGGCTGGTACCGCAAGACGTTCCCGATGCCACAGGACCAGGCCGGCAGGCGCGTCGTCATCGAGTTCGACGGCGTGTACATGAACGCCACGGTCTGGCTCAACGGCCACAAGCTCGGCACCCACGCCTACGGTTACACGGGCTTCCAGTTCGACCTAACGCCCCACCTGCGTTTCGGCAGCAGCAACGTGCTGGCCGTGCGGGTGGACAACTCGAAGCAGCCCAACACCCGCTGGTACTCAGGGTCCGGTATCTACCGCCACGTCTGGCTCACCGTGACGGACCCGGTACACGTGACGCAATGGGGCACGGCTGTCTCCACGGTCCAGGCCACGAAGGAAGCGGCGGAAGTGACCGTCCAGACGTGCGTGGCGAACGAAACGGACCGGCAGGCCGCTGTGACCGTAACCACGCGCATTGCCGGCCCGGACGGCGAGACCGTGGCGACGGCTGAGGATGCGAAGGCAATCCGCGCCGGTGGCCAGGTCACTTTTGGGCAACTGGTGCACGTGAAGCATCCGCACCTGTGGGACGTGGATTCTCCCGCCCTCTACCGGGCGCTAACGACGGTGAAGGTGGACGGCGAGGTCAGGGACGATTACGTCACCCCGTTCGGCATCCGCACCTGCCGTTTTGACCCCGATATGGGCTTCATCCTGAACGGCCGTCGTCTCAAACTGAAAGGCGTCAACCTGCATCATGACAATGGTTGCCTGGGAGCCGTGGTCTACGACCGCGCCGAGGAAAGGCGCGTTGAGCTGATGAAGTCCATCGGAGCCAACGCCATCCGCACCAGCCACAACCCGCCTTCGCCGGAGTTCCTGGATGCCTGCGATCGGCTGGGCATGGTGGTCATGGACGAGGCTTTCGATGAGTGGGAGGAGGGCAAGTTGGAGTACGGCTACAAGGATCACTTCCATGACTGCTGGCGGGATGACCTGGCCACCATGGTCAGGCGCGACCGCAACCACCCGTGCGTTGTGCTGTGGAGCATCGGCAACGAGGTCATGGAACAGGGGGAGGCCAGGGGGGCGGCCCTGGCCCGCAAGCTGGCCCGGTTCGTGCGCAAGGTTGACCCAACCCGTCCCGTCGGCTACGGCGCCCATCCGAAGAAGTGGACGCCCGAGCTTTGGGAGGCCCTGGACGTCTGCGGATACAACTACCGGGACGATCTCTACGCCTCGGATCACGAGAAGTACCCTTCGCGTTGCATGCTCGGCTCCGAGACGTTTCCCGTCGACGCTTTCCGGACGTGGACACGGGCCACCGAGAACCGGCAGATTGCCGGCGAGTTCATCTGGACCGGTATGGACTACATCGGAGAGGCGGGCATCGGCCATGCCAGGGCGGAGTATGCCACCTACCCGGTGAACACCGCATGCTGTGGCGAACTGGACACATGTGGCTTTAAGAAGACGCGCTCCTACTACCGCGACATCCTGTGGGACAACGGCACGGAGCTTTACATCGCCGTGCGCCGCCGACTTGCGGATGGGGAGCCCTTCAAAGCTGAGCCCCTGGGGCTGGCCGGAGGCCGCCAACAGCTGGACCTGGCCGGATGCGGAGAGCAAGTCGCCATCCCGCCGTCCCCTGGACATGCAGGTGGACGTATACTCGGCCTGCGATGAGGTGGAGTTGCGCCTGAACGGCAGGAGCATCGGCTGCAACACCACCGGCCGGGCATCCCGCTACATGGCCACCTGGATCGTGCCGTACGAGCCGGGAACTCTCGAGGCGGTAGGCTACCGCGGGGGCAGGGAGGTGGCCGTTCATACTCTGCGCACCGCCACCGAGCCCGCCCGGCTCCGACTCACGCCCGACCGCGGGCGGATCGCCGCCGACGGATACGACCTGTCCTTTGTGACGGTGGAGGTGCTGGACGATACGGGCATGCCACACCCCAATGCTGAGAATCTCGTGCGGTTCTCGATCAGCGGTCCGGGCGAGATCGTCGGCGTGGGGAACGGCGATC
>JAWODG010000164.1:0-26624 GCA_046483385.1 Candidatus Brocadiia bacterium
TCATCCGGTTGCTCAGGCTGGACAGGTAGATGTCCAGCAGTCCGGACACCATGTCGCGGAACGACTCGATGGTGTCGATGACCTGTATCGTGTGGTCGTAGACGTCGCGGAGGTAGATCTGCGTTGAATCGCCGATCAGCTTCGACTCCACCCGTTGCAGGCCGCTTATGACCTCCCGGAGCGGCCAAATCGACTTGCGCAACTGGATGATCTCGCGCTTCAAAGCGTGGATGTCGCGGGAGGTCCCGGTGTCCGGATCGACGACCACCTCGTCCTCCAGCTCTTCCACCCTCTCCCCGAACGTCTCGCATATAAGGAAGTAACCGTCCACGATCGCGTCCATCAGTGAGTACACCAGGTAGTCGGCGCCCATCGTGCGGATGCGTCCCTTGCCCCCGCGAATGCGTTCCCGGACCGCCTCGAACACGTCCCCCTCCCGCTCCTGGAAAGAGATGACGAAATTCTCCCCCAGGATCAGGCTCACCTGCTCCGCCTCGATGCCGTCGCGTTCATCCGTCGAATACAGCATCTTCAGCACGATGTAGAGGTAGTGGTCGTAATCCTCGGTCTTGGGGCGCTGTCCGGTGTTGGCTATGTCCTCGATGACCAGCGGGTGCACGCCGAAGTGCGCGCCGAGCGCCTCGATGACCTCCACCCGGTGAAGCCCGTCCACGTTGATCCACGTCACGCGGGACTCGTCCAGCAAGGGGAAGCACTCCTCGACCTTCTCGACGTCCCTCTCTTCGGCCACGTCGGCGTTGTAGGTCATCACCCGTATCCGGACGTTCTCGATCCGCCGGGGGCCGACGTGCACGGCCGTCCCCGGCGCCAGGCCGGCTGTCTGCGACGCCCTTCTGATGAAACGCATGTTGTAGCTCCCCCACAGTTCGAGGCGCAGTGCATCAGAACTATGGCGCAAGCCAAAGCTTCTGTCAAGCCCTCGACGGCTACGCAGGGCGGCCCCGGGCAACCTGAATCGTCTTCGAACCCGTCCTCGTGGTCGGGCGCAACCCCCCCGCCTTATGCCGTTCAACTCATAATCCCTCATTCCTCATTCATAATTGCCGGCCGTCCAGCCGAAACGCGCGCCTCGTCCCACAAATGTCTCCGACCCTTTGCGGCGGGGTCCCCCAATGCCGCACCACGGTACTGAGGCCGCCTGGCTACCGGGTAGAACCAATGTAAATGCATACGTTGCGACGGTGGACTGTTGAGTACCCTTGAGCCCTCAATGCGGTGCCGTACGCCGCTCAATTCATAATTCTTCATTCATCATTCATAATTGGCGGGCGGACTCGTCCCGCCCGCCCGTCCGGGGCGCATTGACGCCCTCACCCCGCCCGGACTACAATCCGGCCGAAACCACCGCCACCGATCCGGGCCGCCCATGCTCACCGGCATCCACATCCTGCTGACCTACAAGTGCGATCGCGAGTGCGAGCATTGCTTCGTACACGCGGGGCCCGGCGCGCGCGGCACGTTCTCGGCGGCGCAGATCGAACAGTTGCTGGAACAGGTCTCCCGCATCGGCACCATCGAGACGGTCTTCTTCGAGGGCGGGGAGCCGTTCCTCTTCTATCCCATCATGCTCAAGGGGATGGAGCGCGCGGGTGCCCGCGGCTTCGGCGTCGGCACGGTGACCAACGCCTACTGGGCCACCTGCCCCGAGGACGCCGAGGCGTGGCTCACGCCGCTGCGGGACGCCGGCCTCGCCAGCCTCGTCACAAGCGAGGACCCGCTGCACGGCGGCGAGGAAGCCGATGAGCGCCCCTCCAACGCCCGCGCCGCGGCGGAGAAACTCAGCGTCTCCTGCTCGACCATCGCCACGGAGCACCCCCGCGTGGAGCCGCCCGAAACGCCCGGCGGGCCGCCCGCCGTCGCCGGCGGCGTCATGTTCCGCGGACGCGCGGCGGAAACGCTCATCGAGGGCCTTCCCACCCGGCCCTGCGGGCAGTTCACGGAGTGCCCCCACGAGAACCTGCGCGACCCCGGCCGCGTCCACGTGGACGTTTACGGCTGCGTCCACCTCTGCCAGGGGCTCAGCATGGGGAACCTGTGGGAGACGCCGCTCTCCGAACTCGTGGCGACGTACGACCCGGACGCGCACCCCATCTGCGGCCCGCTGCTCGAGGGCGGACCGGCTCGGCTGGCCGAAGCCTACGAGCTCGAACACGGGGACGAATACGTCAGCGCCTGCCACTTCTGCTACATGATGCGCAGCGCATTGCTCGACCGCTTCCCCGAGTATCTCGGCCCGCCGCAGGTTTACGGCCTCGACCCCGCCTGAGACCAGAAACGGAGCCGACCACATGCCCGACGGCCAGCCCATCGACAGCATCAAGCACCCCGCCGTGGCGGAGGCGCGGCAGGAGGTGGGGGAGTTCCGCGCCGCCGACGCCACCGCCTTCCTGGTGGACGGCTATCGGCTCGTCTCCCGGGCGCTGGAGGCGGACGCGCCCATCGACAAGCTCTTCTTCCTGGAGCCGGTCGAGGGCGCGAAGTACAGGCGCCTCTGGCAGCGCGCGCTGGAGAAGGGCATTCGGCCGATGCTGCTCACCCGCGGCGTCTTCTTCAAGGTGCTGGCGCTCGGCTACGAGACGTCCGTCCGCGTGCTGGCCGTGGTCAACCGGCCGGCGTCCGCCGACGCGACGCGGTTCGTCGCCCCCGGCGCCTGCTTACTGGTGGGGGAGCAGATACAGGACCCGCGCAACGTCGGCGTCATGGTGCGCACGGCGGACGCGTGCGGCGCGCCCTGCGCCGTCTTCACGCGCGACTCCGCCGACCCGTGGTGCCGGCCGGCCGTCCGCTCCAGCACCGGCTCCATCTTCCGCGTGCCCGTAGCGCTGGCGGCCAACCTGGATGAGTACCTGGGGGTGCTGAAGGGGGAGGGCGTCCGAGTCATCGGCACGTCGGCCCACGCCGACGAGCCCTGCTGGTGCGCCGACCTGAGCGGCCCCTGCGCGCTGGTGCTGGGCAACGAGAGCGTCGGCGTCTCGGACGCCGTGCGGGAGGTCTGCGACGCCTTCGTGACCATCCCCATGCGCGGCGGCGCCGACAGCTTCAACGTAACAACAGCCGCCGCCATTCTCCTCTACGAAGCCCTCCGCCAGCGACAACCGGGAGGTGCTCGTTGAGCCAGTTCGCGCCGGGTCGCACGGCTGCGCAGCACATACTGCCACTGGCCAGACTTCTCCGGGGCGTCCCTGGGGCGGGCGCGCTGCCCTGTTGAGGCCCCTTGCATCCGGCCGATGAAGTTCAGTCGCTCCGGCCGGGCCTGTGCAAGCCCCAGTCTCCCGGCAACCAGACGCAGATATCCTCCGGCGTCCTGTTCCAGGGCTCCTCGGGAGGACATCTTCCGGGCAAAGGGGCAGGCACAGCAGCCAGGGCTTCAGCCGCACAGGCCCGCCATGGGGATGTGATACCGCCCTGAGCACAGATACGAAGGGCAGTCGGGGCTGCGGGGGAGGGGGTCAGTCCATGGCTGTGGACACGAAGTCGGGCACGAACTCGCCGGCACAGAGTATCTCGCGGCGCAGCCGGGCATGCATCTCCCGCTGCAACGCGCGGCTTTCGGGTCGCCCGAAGAGGTTCTGCATCTGGAACGGGTCGGCCACGTTGTCGTAGAGTAAGCACAGCTCCGGGCGGTCGGCCACGGCGTAGGTGGCGGTGCGCGTGCGGATGCCGCGCCAGAGGTGATCGCCGAAGCCGTAGCGCGCCGGTCCCAGCCACTGGACAAGAGCCGCCGTGCGCGGCGGCGTCGCGTCCACACTCGCCAGCACGTTCGACCAGTCCACGCCCTGCACTTCCGGCGGCACCGGCACCCCGCAGAGGCCGGCCGTCGTTGGGAACAGATCCACGAGGCTGAAGGGATCCTCCACCACCTGCCCGGCCCGAACGACGCCCGGCAGACGGACGATCATCGGCACGAGGGCGGCCTCGTCCCAGATGTGCTCCTTGTTGAACCCGCCATGGCTGCCCCCTTTCTCGCCGTGGTCGCTGAAGAAGCAGACCAGCGTATCATCGGCATGACCGCTTTCCTCCAGCCAGTCGAGCACGCGGCCAATATTCTCGTCCAGGTTGGCAATCTGGGCGTAGTACTGTGCGAGCATCTTGCGCGCCTTCCGCTCCGCCTCCTCCGGCACGTTCGTGCGCAGGGTCAGGTCTTCGGGGCGGAACTGCGCCTCGTATTCCGGCGGCGCGGGGTGGCGTACCGTGCCCTTTTCGTCACGTCCATGGTGGGGGGCCTCGACGCTGAGCACGTGGAACCAGGGCTGGTCCAGGCCGTCGGCCGTCTGCGCGAGGTACTCGAGTGAAAGGTCCGTGAGCGCGTCGGTCTGGTAGCCTTCGAGCACACTCGGAGGCCAGATCCGGTCCCCGGTCGAGTAGCGGGTGACGTAGAAGTTGTTGGAGACCTCGAAGCCGAACCAGTCCTCGAAGCCGCCGCGCAGCAGGGGGTGCACCCAGTAGTCCTCGCCCTCATTGGTGCCGTGGGCGCCCTGCACGCTCGCCAAATGCCATTTGCCCACGTAACTGGTGCGATAGCCGGCCTCGCGGAAGGCGTGGGCGACGGTGCGTTGATCGGTGGGCAGCAGATCGCCCAGGAACCGCACACCCGTGGCGCTGCAGTGCATACCGGTCATGACGCCGGCACGGGCGGGGGTGCAGACGGGGCAATTGGTGACGGCCGTGGTGAAGCGCGTGCCCTCGGCGGCCAGCCGGTCCAGATTGGGCGTGCGGACGTTGGGGTCCCCGCTGCACGAGAGGGCGTGGTAGCGGAGTTGGTCACAGAACAGCCAGAGCACGTTCGGCGGTCGCTGCATGGCACCTCCTTGGCGTCGGCACAGCCTGGCAGCCGGGGAGTGCAACGGCGGCCCGTGGCTTACGCCTGAAAGCACGCGCGTGGCAATCCATCTGCCGCGGTCACCGCACTACCGGCAGTGCGTCATGCGGTTGCCGGTGGCGGGCCGGGTGTAGATCAAGCGGAAGTGCCCACAGCCCGCCGACGGTATTCCAGGACTCGCTCAGGGTAGGTATCCGTCCTCTCCCTGTCAAACGTCTCATTCACGTGCGTCCAATGCCATGGACTTCTGAGACTGTGGGGCGCTTGCGTTGCCGTCGCTGGCCGGCAACCCGGACGAACGCCTCTCGCTGTTGAAAGCGGAGAGTGGGCAGGTAATCGGCAGATCGGCCCACGCGGCTGAGCTTCGCTGGCGGGCCGACAGCTTCAACGTAACAACAGCCGCCGCCATCCTCCTCTACGAGGCCCTCCGCCAGCGGCAGGCATGACCGAACAAGGTCACAGCTTCCCGCCGTGGTCGCGGCAGCGGCTCCAGGCCGCGTTGATGTGCGAGAAGCTGTCCAGCCTCCGGCCATCGGTGGCCTTGCGGCTGTTCTGTGGCACGATTACCATTGGGCGAGCCCGGCAACATGACGCATGTCGCCGCGGAGGGCCGGCCGGTGTGGGTTTGCCTCCCGGACGAGTGCTGTGAGCACCATAGTTGGTCGGCATGCACGGAGCGGCGCCAGGTCTGATGGACGATGTCGAGAGGCGCTGGTGCGGGACCGGACTCCTATCATCCCGCCTTCCCTCGTGTCCCCGCCGAGGGCGGGTTAACTTCGTGAGCTTCGTGGTTGATCCAGGTTTTCGGGCACCGTAACCGTAAGAGATTTCCCCTAACTGCTTGGTACCAGTCCCTCATCCACAGGAGTCCACCATGGGCCGTAACTTCTATGTCGCTCCCGACGGAGACGATTCCCATCCCGGTACCCCCGAGGCGCCCTTTGCCACGCTGCCCCGGGCCCGGGACGCCGTGCGCGGCGTCCTGGCCACGGATCCCGCGAGCGACGTCCGGGTCACGTTGCGCGGCGGCGTCTACCACCTTGCCGAAACCCTCGTGCTGGGCCCGCAGGACTCCCCGGCGCCCGGCGGGCGCGTCACCTGGGCCGCCGCGTCCGGTGAGTTGCCCGTGCTCAGCGCCGCCCGCCCTGTCACGGGATGGCGCGAACTCACCGATCCACCGCCCGAGTTACCGGAACGCGCGCACGGCAAGGTCTATGTCGCGGACGTCGAACCCGGACGCCGCTTCTCCGCACTGTTCGACGCGGAGGGCCTGCTGACGCGCGCCCATTCTCCGGACATCCTCACGGCCGACACCGAGGAGGCGCCGCCCACCACCGACCGGGTCCGCTTCCATCCCGGCGATCTGCGCGACTGGCCCAACCCCGAGGACATCGAGCTGTTCCTCACGCCCCTGCACCCCTGGGTCGTCAACTACGTGCCGCTCGAGTCCGTGAACGCGGCGGCCGGCGTCGCGCGGCTCGCCATCCCCACGACCTATCCCGCCACCACGCAGGGACACGGCCCCGACATCTTCTGCCGCGTCGAGAACGCCATCGACTACCTGGACGGCCCGGGGCGGTGGGTCCTCGACTCCCGCGCCGGCCGGCTCTATCTCTGGCCGCGCACCCCCGCGCCCGAGGCGATTCTGGCCCCCCGTCTGACCGAACTCGTCCGCATCGAGGGCGACTTCGAGAACGCCAACTGGGCCCGCAACATCACCCTCGAGGGGCTGACTTTCTCGCACGGGGACCGATGGCGCTGGCCGGCCGAGCGTCGCTCGCTCCAGCACGACTGGGAGCACGAGGACGCACCCAACTGCCTCGTGCGGCTGCGCGGCGCGGAGTCCGTGCACGTGCGCAACTGCCGCTTCCTCGACAGCGGCTCCGGCGGCATCCGACTCGACCTGCACGCAACTGAAAACCTGGTTACGGCCAACGAGATCGCCCGCGTCGGCGGCACAGGCATCGCGCTGATCGGATACGGGCCCGGCACCCGCGATGAGAATCACCACAACGAGGTCTCGCGCAACCACATTCATCACGCGGCGCGGCTCTGGTGGCAGAACTCCGGCATATTCATCGCGCAGAGCGGCCACAACCTCATACGCGACAACCTGATCCACAACATGCCCTATAACGGTCTGACGGTCAGCGGCCTGCGCACGGGGGTGTTCGGCCGCGAGGAACCCCGCGTCCACGAAGGCCACCGCACCATCCGCTGGGACGAGATCGGCGAGACCCCCATCGAGTGGCACGCCACCCTCGCCTTCAAGCATGCGCGTCATAACGTTATTGAGCACAACGAGATCCACCACACGATGGAACGGCTCGGTGACGGGAACGGCATCTACCTCTCCGGCACCGGCGAGGCCAACGTCGTGCGGCGCAACTTCGTCCACGACATCGAGGGCTCCTACGTCACCGCCGGCATCCGGAACGACGACGAGCAGTTCCTGACCCTGGTGACCGAAAACGTCATCTGCCGCATCAACGCGGCCGCCATCATCTCCAAGAACATCAACCAGATCGAGAACAACATCGCGGTGGACTGCTACGTGCCCGGCGATGAGTCGCGCGGCTTCGCGTATCTGTCGGTCCGGCACCGCGGGCCGTGCTACGGGACCGGGGTCCGGCGCAACATCTTCTACCGCCCCGCCGACGGGCACCCCAACCAGCGGCCGTTCGTGGAGATGACCGATCTGTTCTCGCAGGTCGCTTTCGATGACAACCTTCTCTATTGCGAGAGCGACCCGGACGCGGCGCAGGCCCAGCTTGACGAAATCCGCGCCCTGGGCAAAGCCGCCCGCTGCCTCGTGGCGGACCCCCGCTTCGTCGACCCGGCCTCCGACGATTACCGTCTCGCCGCCGACTCACCCGCGTTGCGGCTGGGCATCCGTCCCATTGAGCGCTGGGGCCTTACCCAAACCCCCGGCCCCGAACAGACATAGCCGGCGCAGACCCGCGGCAATGGGGGCATGTGCCGTCTCGCAGGCACTGCCCGCAAAGCCGTTTGGCGCACCTTGGCAACCGGAATGGATGCGGTCGGTGATCGGCTTGCCGGTGCTTACCCGCCCCGACGGGAAAACCAGGGCCTTCATGATGCAACGGGACGTTTGGGTCGGAGAGCGCGCCTGAAAGGGCTCACTACCCCGCTCAGCCGTTTTCGGCCCCCTGGCCCGGCGCCGGCCGGTCATCCCGCTCCCTCTGCGCGCCCTCGGGATGGGCCACCAGCCGACGAACAACCTCGCTGAAGCTCGTCGCGTAGGCCACACATATGCTGAACGTGACCGCCCAATACAGCTCAAAATGGAAACGACACAAGGCGAACGCGACGAGCATGACAACGCTTCCGGCTGCCACCTCCAGGGGCTCGGCGTCCCGCTCGGCAATGCAGTCTATGTCGAGCAACTCGAATCTGAACGCGATCAGTAGAAAGAAACCGTTCAGTATGTTCCAGATCGGAAAGAAGATGAGAAGCCCCGGGGTTTCAGTCAGTAGATGGAAACCGGCCGCAATCCCGCTGGAACCATTCACCATGACGGCCAGGAAGAGCATCGCCGCTTTCGCGAAATCGCTCTTCGGTCGACGCGTGAAGACGTGGTAGAAGGACAGAGCGAGCCCGACGACAAGCAGCGCAGCCGCCAGGTAGGAGCGTGGGTCCCAGTACCTGAAGAGGTACCTGTTCGCCTCCGTCCTCAGTTGCGGGTCAGTGACAAACAGCAGGAGAAACGCCAGACCCATGAGGAACAAGGAGGCCTCGTCGTAGCTGGGTAGCAGGAACCGTCGGACGGGGCCGGCTGCCTGCTGCTTTGCCGGTTCTGCTGATTCGCTGTCGGCCTGCTCCAAGATCCCGCCCCCTATCGTAGGGCAAACGACAGATAGCAGAGCGAAAAGGGGCCGCAGGAGAGGCAGGCGACACCGCGCGGAGGGCTCGGCCTGCCGCTTTGGTTTCCTCCCTGCTTTCCCCTCTTTCCTGCTTCAGCAACCCATTTCGCCGCAGTTGAGTTGGTCGGCTGGACCGGACGCGGTTAGGACAATTCGCCGCAGAGGCAGCGAGGCTGCCCTCCGATGTGACCGAAGCGGTCGGGCAAGGTGTTGCCGTGCTCTTGACATCGGCACCACGAACGAGGGCGGTGACGCCCCTACGCGCCTGCGCTCTTGGCCTGCGGCCGGCCGAGAAGCACCTGCTCGTTGAGTACCCCGGCCGGCAAGAAGGTTCTGAGACCGATATAAAGCCCAGCGAACTTGCAGGCGGTGACGCCGAAGTGGCTGGGCGTCTCCCATCCCTGGACCTCAGATTCTAGTTCCCCGAAAAGCGGCGGCACTATCGGGACATTCTTCGGATCGTCCGCCAGACCCAGTTCCAGGACCAGGAAA
This sequence comes from Candidatus Brocadiia bacterium, assembly GCA_046483385.1. GTDB lineage: Bacteria > Planctomycetota > Brocadiia > SM23-32 > SM23-32 > B1Sed10-231. The sequence continues at coordinate 9,217 of JAWODG010000164.1, forward strand.
TCGCCGTCTACCGGCGCACCCGGCAGGGGAATCTGCCACGTGTCGAGCGAGTTGGTGAAATGGACCACTTCCCGCTTGCGTCGCTCTTCGTCCGAGCAAGGAGTAGGCATCCACTCTTTGAAAAACCCGAGCTGATCTCCCATCACCTTCCACGGGAGGGCGGCAAAGAGCCACACGTGGTAGCCCGATCCGTCTTTTGGAAATGGCACGAGCTTGGAGGTCAGTTCGTTCGGTCGGCATCGCGCGTCCTCCGCATCATAGCATGTCAGGTGGCTTCTCCCGCCTTGAACAGCAAGCGTCGCGTGGTCGATAACGCATTCTTCCGAAGGACGGGGGCGCACAAGACGGGCGACAGTAGGCGGCCAGTAGCTGAGCATGCCGCGCTCACTCAGGGTAAGCGCACCGGCCAGAACACTTTCCTGGCTGGCGCGATCTCTGATGCCGAGCAGCACTCCAGGCGGCAATGGCTTGCCATTCTCTGTCAGCTGCCGCGTCATCCGGAACAACAGATGCGAATTCAGATAGCCCGGTCGTGATGAACCAGGAGAGGACCCTGCCGCTTCGCAAGTGGGCATCTCAGGCCTCCTGTCTCCCAACGCGCTATACTGATCGCTTCTCAATGCCTTTGATCAGCCCGCTGAGCATCGTTGCTATCTCTTCCAGGGCGTCCTTCAGCTTCTGGTGAGTGACACCAGGCAACAGGCTGCGCCGGCGGGCGAGCTCCAGCAACGGCACGCACTCCTGGACCGAACCCCTGGCAATGCCGAAGAAGTTCTTACGATCCGCTTTTGTGAAGCGCCCGTTTCCTTCTGCGATGTTGGCGGCTATGGAAAGGGAAGCGCGGTTGAGTTGGTCAGCCAGAAAGCCGTAGCCGCGGGGGAAGTCCTCGGTGAGAGAGGCAACTTGATCGGCGAAGTCAACCGCCTTCTGGTAGACGTTGAGCTTCTCGAAAGCGAAAGCCATATGAAACTCTCGCTGGAAGGAATACCGCAGACAACAGAAAGTAGAGAGTAGAAAGGAGACCGCAGGAGAGGGCGGGTTCCGTCGAGTGCATCCATCCACTGTGCCTGGCCGTCGTTCGCCGTTCTCTACTTTCTACTTTCCCCTCTCGCCTGCTCTACCAACTCATCTCGGCGAGATGAGTTGGTCGGCCCGACCGGACACGGTTAGAACAATTCGCCGCGGAGGCCGCCGCCCTGTCCAGCGATGTCTCAGAGGCCATTCTCCAGGCAGCGTAGGGTGACGAGGGCTCTGCTCACAAGGCCAGGGCGCTGGCCAACCGCCCGAACCCCACTTGAGCCGTCCGGGCGAGAATGTGCTGGACCTGTTCGGCGGCAGCGGCTCGACGCTCATCGGCTGCGAGCAGACGGGCAGGCACTGCTACCTGATGGAGATCGACGCCCTCTACTGCGACGTCATCGTCCAGAGATGGGAGGAGTTCACTGGCCGTAAGGCCGAGTGGATTGCAGCGACGGAGGAGGCCCATGCCGAGGGGTGAGAGGCTGTTCAGGTCCGTGGCCAGACTAGTCCTGGACAGGTTCTACGGGAACGTTACAATACGGTTTGAGGCCGGCAAGGTAACGCGCGTTACGACGGAGACGCAGCGCACCTGGGAGTACCATGATCTGCCCGAGCCGGTTCCGGAGTCGACCGGTGAGGCGCTGGAGAGCAGTCCAAGCGATCAACATGGTGGGACTTGAGTAATGGAAGAGGAATGCGTCTTCTGCCAGATCGTGTCGGGCAAGAGTCCAGCCAGCGTGTACTACGAGGATGACGTGGTCCTGGGGATCATGGATATCGGCCCCGTGACGAAGGGTCACGTGATGGTAATCCCCAGGCGTCACATGGCCCGCCTCAGTGACCTGGAGGAGGAAACGGGACGGCACATGTTTGCGGTCGCGCATCGGACGGGGCTGGCTCTATACGAGTCGGGTCTGAGGTGTGAGGGCATCAACCTATTCCTGGCCGACGGCGAGGCTGCCTTCCAAGAAGTGTTCCATCTTCATCTTCACGTGTTCCCCAGGTACGAGGGCGACCCGTTCAAGTTGGTTGCAGACTGGGACATCAGGCCTTCTCGCGAGGAACTCGATGCGGTGGCGGCTCAAATCAAGACAGCCTACGCGGCCCTGGACCGGCCCGAATAGGACGGGAGCGGCCAGCAGATACGCACGTTCGATGGAGATGTGAGCTAAATGATTGGCGTATACGATGGCGAATACTGCGGCTCCTTCCAGATCGAAACAGCACTGAGGTGCATGCATTTGCCATACCGCGTGTTCAGTGATGAGGACATCGTGAAGCCTGGATTCGCAGACAAGTTCTCAAACTTGTTCTTCGGCGCCGGGCATGTTTCCGACAGTCCGACGGCACTGGGCGGAGCCGCTGGTAGACAGCGAATCAGGGATCTCATTGCTGAGGGGCGAGACTACATCGGGGTATGTGCGGGAGCGTATTTGGCGCTTCTCCCTGAGCCGCAAGGCTTGGCTCTGGCTCAAAGTAACCTGGATCATCCCCAGGCAGGCAACATCTTCCAAGGATTTCTGGACGTTGAGTGGCCTGGGATGAGCGACGCGCCGTTCCCTTCGTGGTTTCAGAACGGACCGGTGTTCTACCGTGACGCCGATGGCACGGTTGCCAGATTCAGTGCTGTGCAGGACAATGCGGCCGACGGACGTTCGAGGGAGAGCACATTTGCAGCTACAGACTTTGCCGGCAGGCCGGCGGCCCTTCAGAGCCCGTTTGGCGAAGGCCGCTGCGTCCTCGTGTCGCCCCATCTCGAGCTTGGCTCACTCGGCATTCCGGGATTCAATTCGGTCACGACAGCCTGGATGCAACGCAGTTGCCCGGACGAGTATCGCGCACATCCCGACCGGGTGCCGATTGGGCCTTCGCGCAGACGGTTTCTGGAGGACCTTGAGGAGCTGGGTCTCGCTGATCAGGTAACACAACCCCAGTGGTCCACGCTACGGAAACTGTTGGCTGCCCCGCTGGGAAATGCAGACGACGAAAGAGGGGGTGCCTGATCTTCATTACTGAAAGGCGTTGACGACTCAAGCCTGACGGTACATGCGCCGCATACTGACGAACGCGAGGCGGGGAGGCGTTTCCGCATGATTGAGAGGGCGGAGGACGGTAGTCAGTCGTTGCGGGAAACAACTATCCGAGCTGCCGCGCCGGGTGACGCTGAATGCATCGCCAGAGTGCACATTGACACCTGGCGCAGCGCGTACCAAGGCATCCTCCCTGATGAATACCTGACCGACCTCTCCTATGAGAAGAGCGCTGCCATGTGGTCGGCCGATCTGTCTAAAGAAGACAGTTCGTCTGTCACGTACGTGGCAGAGGCTGCTGATTCGGTGGTGGGCTTTGCTGGGGGCGGCCCCGAGCGTGAGGGTTATCCCGCTTTTGCGGGGGAGCTTTACGGTATCTACGTGCTGCAGTCGCATCAGCGCCGAGGCATTGGACGACGTCTTGTCGGCGCTGTTGGCAGCGACCTTGTGCGGCGCGGGTTCCATAGCGCACTCGTCTGGGTCCTGGAACAGAACCCGTGCAAGGCATTCTATGAAGCTCTTGGCGGCAAGCGTGTAGGCAGGAAGGAAGCCGAGATCGGCGGTGTGTGTGTCGGTGAGGTGGCTTATGGGTGGACCTGCCTCAGCGAGTTGATTGATGAGTGTGCCCGTTCGCTGTAAGACGGCGCAGCACTGATATGGCAAAGTGGCATTGACGACTCAAGTCCGCTGAGACACGTCAGCGGACGTTGAATGATCAAGCCCGATTGTGCCGAGACACGGCGTCTCTGTGCGTCGGGCTTTTCGTTTGGAGGCCGAAGAAGAAGCCCCGACCGAGGTGGCCGGGGCTCCGGAGGTGGAAGGATGCTAATTGGCCAGCGCGAACAGGCCGCGGCCCACCTTCTCGAACCGGGACTCGTCGCCCTTGTTCTGTATCTCGCGCAGGATGGCCGAGTAGATCGTGGCGTGCGGGGTCTTGCCGTCCGACGCCCAGTAGCCCGCCTCCAGGGCGCGCTTGGCGACCTCCTTGCAGCGGAGCGGCTCGTGTGCCTCTTCGAGCACCTTGGCCGCCGCGTCGAGGCCACTCATCGTGGCCCCGTCGTCGCCCGTTTGGCCGCGTGTGCCGCGTTTCTTCGGCTCCTTGGCCTCCGGCTCGCCCTCGGACTCTTCGGCGCCCTGGGGCGCCGTGTCGGCCTCGTCGCCGGCGTCAGCCGACGCCTTCTCATCGCCGTCGCCCTGGTTCAGGTACTCATCCCAGGGCATGCGCAGCCGGCGGGCGGTCTTGATGCGCACCTGCCGGTTCGTCTCCTGGTTCGTGCCGACCCAGCCTCCGTTGGGGTGCTCCTCGTCGATGACGACCGGAGCAATCTTGCCCGACACTTTCACTGCGTACAGCTCACCGACTTTCACATCGTCCTTCTTCATGACGTCCTCCCTTCTCAGAGTTCCAGCATGTCCGCAACGTACCGGACCAGGTATCCGAGGTCCCGCGCGTGGACGCGCGTGCCCTCGCCGACGCCCTTGCCGCGGGCCCGGATGGCCTCGGCCGCGATGCGAATGCCTCGGTCCCGGTCGTCGATGAACTGCTCGTCCCAGCCGGGCATGATGACCTCGGTCCGGGCGTCCGCTTCGAGGACCTCGGCGGCCCCGCGAAGCAGCTCCATCACCTCTCTGCGCGTCTCTCCGTCCATAGGCCTGCCTCCTCTCGCCCTGCGTAGCCTTGCAGGCTGTTGCAGATTCTTGCACTGGAATGGGGCTGCGTACTATGATGGCGAGCCGCTGCCTGAGGTTTCTCTAAGGGGGCTGGCGCATGGGCTTCATCGCCGCAGACCGTAGTCAAGGTAAGCTGTTCGGGTACAGTCTGGAGGATTTCGTGGGTCCCGAGGCGAAGTGCCGCTTCGTGGTCGAGGTCGTGCGGCAGCTGGACCTGTCGGCCTTGTATGCCGACTATAGCGACCAAGGCGGTGACGCCTATGATCCTGGGACGATGCTGGCGACTTGGTTCTTTGCCTACAGCGAAGGCATAAGCAGCACGCGGCGTCTGGAAGAGCTCTGCCGGCGAGACATGCATTACATCTACGTCTCGGCGGACCTCCGGCCGGATCACTGCGCGCTGAGCCGCTTCCGCCAGCGCCACGCCCAGCGGCTGCCCGACCTTTTTGTCCAGATCATTCGTCTGGCCAGGGAGCGGGGCGTTTCGGAGTTCCGCCGCATAATGACCGACGGCAGCAAGATGGAGGCTGCCGCCAGCAGTCGGCAGAGCCGGGGCAGCAAAGAGCTTAAGGCGGAGTTGGCCAGGGTGAAGGAGCAGATAGCGCAGTACCTGGAGCAGAGCGAGCTTCTGGACGAGCAGCAGGATGAGGAAGCGCTGGAGCTGGCGCAGGTGCGCTCGAAGATGCAGAAACTGGCACAGATGGAGGCGAGACTGCTCCACAGACAGCAGCAGCTGGAAAAGAGGAAGAAGGCCCTTCAGAGCAAGGACCGCTGCCGGCACAAGATCAATCTGGTCGAGCCCGAGGCGCGGAACATGAAACAGGTCAACGGCCGGCTGGCGGCCCCGGCCTACAACGCGCAGCTGAGCGTGGACGCCGACAGCCAGCTCATCGTAGCGGCCGAGGTCACCGACGAGCCGAACGACCGCAACCAGTTCAGCGAGCAGCACGCGCAGGTCGAGCAGAATCTCGGCGCCGACTGCCAGAGGCAGTATACGGCGGATGCCGGCTACCACAGCCTGGAGCAACTCGAGTATGCCGACCAGCAAGAGGTGGACGTGGTCATAGCCGACCCTCGCCCGGCGAGCAGGGCCGCGGCGGATGCCAAAGAGCACCGGCCCGGGGAGGGGAAAGAGGTCTTCAGGCGCGCCGATTTCCGCTACGACCAGCGGACGGACCATTACGAGTGTCCGGCCGGTCGCCGGCTCACCTACTGGTATACGGAGAACAAACGCGGCCGGCGGATTCGTCATTACCGCGCCAGCGGATGCGGGGGCTGCGCCCTGCGGGACCGATGCATGAAGGGCTGCAAGCCCGAGAGCGACCGGACCATTACCCGCGACGAATCCGAGCACCTGGCCGAATCCATGTGCCGCAAGGCGGCCAGCCCCGGGGGGCGGCACAGGCTCAAGGAGCGCGCCACGACGGTAGAGCCGGTGATAGGGAACCTGAAATCGAACCTGGGTTTCCGTCGTTTCCGTCTCAGGGGCAAGGCCAAGGCCGGGGCGGAGTTTGCGCTCATGTGCATCGGGCACAACCTGGGCAAGCTGTACGGGCTCGCGCAGGGTCCCGGAGGACACGCTCCCGATCTGGCGCCCATCGTCCCGACTGCGCTTGCTCTGCTCTGTCACTGGTGCAGGACAATCACCCATCGTACTCGGCCCTGTCCGCTCCCTTCACTTGTCCATGGGCTCTAACCGATCCCCTTACTGCAACAGCCTGCTTGGCGTGGCAGGGTCAGTCAGTGGTCTTGCCCTCGGCCCGCCGGCGGGCCGCCGCCTGCTCGCGGCCGGCGGCCACGTCGTCCAGGGCCTCCTCGATGTCCTTCTCGTCCCGCTGGGCCAGGAAGGACAGCGTCTCGATGAGCTTCCGGCGGACGTGTCCGAGGTCGCCGGCGTGACCGTGGTCAACGCCCTCGGTCGCGGCGTAGCGGGCGTGCTCCACAAGTTCGAGTTCGAGCCAGTCGAGGAGCGCCGCCACGTCGCGCTTTATGTCCATATACGTCTTGTGCGCCGACGCCCGCTTCGGGTCGGTGGGCGTGGTGGGCCCGCCGCAGTCGGGGCAGGCCGCCCACGCCTCCTTGTCCGACCATTCGGTTCCGCAGTCCAGACAGACTCGCCAGCGGCGAGGCGCCGCCTCCCTTGCATTGCCTTCGGTCCGCATCGCCATTCAGTCCTCCTCTTCGCGTTCGAGGGCGTCGATGGTGTCCTGCATGGTGACCATGCCGCTTCCGCCGACGGCGTCGGCGATGTGGCTCAGCCAGTAGGCCTCGGCCTGCTCCCAGAGGAACTCGTCGCCGCAGGCCTCCAGCGCGGTGCGCGCCTGCTCGAGCGCCTCCTCGATGGCCTCTCGTGTGTCCAGAAGAATCTCGGCCGCTTCTATCCGGTCCATGCCGTCCTCCCGTCAGTCGTGAGTATGGCGTCCGCAGAAACATCCGGGCCTGCAATGCGGGCAGCAGCCCTCCCACCCGCATGCCATGCATCCCCAGTGGTCCCGCGATGCGTGGTAGGTGATGCGGCCTCCGCAGCGCGGGCAGGTGTCGGTTTCCGGCGGTCGTGCCTTCCACGCGCTTTCTACGGTCAGGCTCGTCCGGTCCATCGTGTCCTCCCTTCAGTCGGCGAGGCGCTGGATCGCCTGCCAGTAGTCCTCGACGTCTCCGTTCGTGCCGATGTGCCCGTCGAGCGCGTGCTGGACGCGCCGGGCCATCTCGTAGAGGTCGTCCCGGCGGCTGGCGCCCACGACGTGGCTGTGGACCTCGCCCTCGACCCATACCGAGGCGATCACGTTTCCGCCGTCCCGCGTCAGCTCGGCGCGCCGGTTCGGGGCGGCGCCTCTTACGTCTATCCGCGTTACCCGCATGGCCCTAACTCCCTTCTTGAAAAGAGGTTACGTTTGCAGCACACACATGAGGGCTCAAACCGCCGAGAACATCAAGGGGTTTCCGGCCAATCGCGCCGAGATTCGGCCTGTCGCAACTGCGCCCCCGGGAAAGGCATGTGACATGGGCGAGAAAAGGCACGTAAACCCGGGTGAAATTGCTTCTGACATGGATTCATCAGATGGCATATTTTCTTATCGCTCAGTCACGGAGGATGGGGCATGACGCCGGAGGAACTGTGGGCATTCCGGGAAGGCCTCGGCATGAGCCGGCGGGAGTTCGCGCCGAAACGGTTCATTTCCGAGCCGACGCTGGAGCGCTGGGAACGGGGCCAAGGCGGGCCCCGGGAGGTCCCTCTCCACATCCTGCGACGGATGCGCGAGCACATAGCGGGCGGGCGTTCAATGGCCTACTTCGAGTACGACGCTGGTGCAAGCCCACCTCCTCCTGGCCTGCTGCATGACGAAAGGCAGCTCATCATTGAGGCGCTGAGGGGCGTGGGCATCGTGCCGCTGGAGGACGGTTCCGCGCAGGAAGGAGTAGACTGGTCAATGCGCTTCGCGCCGGGACATCTGCTTTGCCGATATCCGGACCAATCCTGACTACAGTGAGCATTCTCTCCTTACGGCAGTTGATGCTATGTGCCGCCCGACGCACGAGATGCCATACGTTCTCGTCTTCATTCGCCAGGAGAACTGCACGGAGACTATGGCCCTCCATGAGCTGATGCATGTGTACCTCTACTTTGCGGAGGCCTATTCGAATCCCCGCCCTGTCCGCGGAAGCCTGCCCTTTCACGTCAGGCTCTTTGCCGGCCTCACCGGCAACATTACGATGGACCTCCATACGAACCAGCGCCTGAAGGAGCGGGGCTTTGCCATTGATTCCCTGCGGGAAGAGTATTTCAGAGCGTTGGAGGGACACATCCCACTGATGACCCGTCGCGGATACGGCGACGACGTAGGGATGCAGTGGCAGATCGGCACAATGTGGGGGCATATGCTTGTCGGGGCGCAATTCTATGGCATGACGAGCCGCGACCATCGGGTCCACTGTCGACTTGAGCGGCTGTGCAGGAAGTGTTCGCCGGGGACCATCCGTTTTCGTGACCTTCTGGTGCAGACCTGTCGAAGGGCCAGTTACGACACGCCGGAGAAGGTGGGACGGATCGTGGGCAATATCACGCCGATTCTGTTCAAAGCGCTGGGCGAGCCATTCAAACCCGAGTACATTGAACTCGTGCGCCGGCGGAGACCCGCTGTCGCCGCCCGGCAGACGGACGTTGGCCAGGACGCCATTTTGAGGGGAGGAAGGCCATGACGCTCTACATCACACCTGGCGGGCGCGTTTACAGCCCCGAACTGGAAAGGTTCCTGAGCAAAGACCGCATGACTGCACCGGGTACCAACCCCTATGTGTATGCGAGAAACAACCCGTTGCGATTCGTTGACCCAACAGGCTTGGTTACCCGGGATCAGATCGCGGAGATCGCCAAACAGATGGGGCTCACTTTGCCAATGGATCATTCTCAAGATACTGCGATCACAAAGGCTATTCAGGGGATCATTGGCGTGAAGCCAGATGGATTCTTCGGCCCTGCAAGTGCCGCTGCATATGAGGCATGGGCCAAGCGTAACAACCTGCCAGTGGTCGAAACTTACAAGGGGGCGGATCCTGTTGTAGGTCGACACTTACTGTTGAGGGTCCACGGAATAGAGGAGGGGACGCGCTGCTGGGATTGGCGAAGCTTTTGGCAAGTCTACTACACTTTCTACTACGAAAGTCTTGATATCCATGTTGCCAAGCGGTACTGGCAGGCCGGAGCCGGTGGGGCACCGCTAAACATAATTGGTGGGCCTCTTGGCTCGACTCGCCGAAGGTCCACTGCGACGGGCATAGCTCAGATGAACGATCCGACAGTAAGGGATATCCAACGATGGGTTGAGAATAGCGACATCGCATTGGAAACCGTCCGCTGGCTACTGGGGCTGAAGCCAGAGGAACCTCTACCAAAGAATTGGGCGATGACGGGGCGATACGACCTCAGAATGAGCATCTTCATGGCGATGCAGTTGCTGCACGACGATCTTCGCAGGAACGGATGCGACCTCGACAGAGCTTTGAATCGATGGGAAGCGTGGAGGAAGTACAGGAAGGAAATAGATGCTAAGGTGCAAGAGCGATTGAAGAATGAGGATCCTTTCCTCGACCGTATCCTTGGGGAGTTCGGGGTTCCACCAATCGTCAGGACACCGGGATAATGCTTTCACCGCCGTGCCGCTTGTCGGGCCATCTTGCCATGCTCTCTTGCGCAGTGGCGTTGTTTGTGCTGTCTGCCGGCTGCCGGAACAGGGCCTTGCACCACGAATCACAAGGGTCATTGGCAACGCGTGAAGATATCCAGATATTGGCTGCACGCATCTGGAATCCGATGGGAGTCATGGACGTTGAACAGGCGCTGGATTCCTTGGATCATGGGTCTCAACACCGCGCGCGTGTATCAGGATATGGTATCAGATTACCATGCATTCTATATCGGGTCGGCAAGACTGTCGGACGAGGAGAAGTGTGAAGCCACTTTTGTCATCGTTCTTGCTGCCAATTCCGGCTGGAAGGATCTGGTGGCGCAGCAACTGCACAAGGAAAGCCCGCCATGTGTCTGGTATGCGTTGGCTAAGGCCAAGGGGATCAAAGCTTACTACTCCATCACGGAGGAGGGCGGCATCGACCAAATAATCAACCTGGCAGAGCTGAAGGACCTTCTTGAGGCAAGTGGGATCCTACCTCCAGGGGCGCGGAACAACGCCTATTGACAGATAGGGAACCGCCTACGCGGGGTCGGGGCATGGACAGGAAAGCGGGGAAGCTGCAGCTCTGTGGCTTCACCACGTGTGCCAGCTTGAATGGAGGATTGAAAGCACATGGGCACAGGCGGCGCTTCGAACAGGTTCAGCGCCTGCCGAGCGGCCCCCGTCTCTGTTTGCACAGCCCGTCCGAGTTAGAAACTGGGGCGATGGGGTATGTAGGGTCAAGCCTTCCTCGCGTAATAGATACGCCGATCAGGATAGGGGACAATGGTATCCACCAGCCTGAACCCCGTGTCTGCGAGAAGTCCTTCAAGGTGTCCGTGCCCGAAGTAGTAGGCGTGCTCGCCTGGCTTCACATGCTTCCACTGAAGTTCTAGGCGCCGGAACCCCGGCTGGTCGGCATCAGGCATTTCGATGACCAGCAGCCCCCCAGACTGCAAGATGGATCGGACTTTGTGCAGTGACTCGTGGGGCTGGATTAAGTGCTCCAGAGTATCGATGAGCGTCACGACATCGTACTTCGATTCCGACACGAATTCCACAAGTGGGCAGCCCTCGATCCCACAACCTGTCATTCGGGCGGCGCGCTCGGCCACCCACGGGTCGGAATCTATACCCTCCGCTTCGAATCCGTATTCCTGCGCCGCTCTCACAAGCGCGCCGTTCGAGCAGCCGACATCGAGCAAGCGTCCCATACGGCAGTAGCGGATTATGTTCTCCATGCGAAGCCGTGCTAAGCTTCGATCGTGGAGGTAGCGATGTATAAACGAAGCGTAACCAGCCATCTGGCGTTCGCGATGGTAACGCCCACCTTCGCGATACGGCCTTTCCCATTCGGCGCGCGCCGATTCGTCCAGGAAGCTTAGTTGGACCAGCCCGCACTGCTCACAGCGCCAGAGCGCCTTCCTTTCCTTCATGCCGACCGGTGCCGTGGCCTCTCCGCAAAGCACACACGGGGGAGCGTCCTGCACAGCACCCACCGGCTCTTGGCCCTTGCGCAGCACGCCCAGGCCGCGGATCGTGGGAAGGACCTCACTCCCCTCGCCGTCGCGAAATGCAGCACCACGGAAAGCCTCCCCTACAGGCTCCGTGTGGTTGACATCGTCCACAAGGAGGTATCCCCCGGCCGCCAGCAGTGCCCAGGCAGAGCGGAGTGCGCGCCCGACGCGCTCTTTCCTCACGTCAGCGTCCAGGTGGATTAGGTCGAACCGCTCATACGCCTCCAGTGCGTCCAGTGCCTCCAAGCTGTCAGACAGCAGCGGTTCGGACTCACCCTCGAACCCGACACTCCGCAGATTCATCTCGGCCATGCTCTGCGACCCGGTCACGTCGGACTCGTCATCAACCGCCACGATCCGCTGTATCCCGGGAAATCCGGCCCACATGGCCACGAGGGAGTAGCCCAGCCTCGTGCCGACCTCCAACACCCGCCGTGGCCGGACAACGGAGGTCACCGCTGCATAGTAGGGGTAGTAATCCGGCGACGCGAACCACTCCGCTTCTAGGTCGGCCGCATCCTTGTGGGGGAGCCCGGTTAGCCGTGCGATAACCCGGTCTGGCTCGAGCCGCTCTTCGACCCTCTTGGCCAAGCGCCGGGGCTCACGCCCGGTTCTTCCCTTGGCGACAGGACTTCGGTGATGCTCCCCGATGAACTCGCCTAACGCCGCCGACACTTCCGAGTACGTGTGTCGGTTGTCCGGCCGGGCCAGGTAGAAGCAGGGGGTCTGCAGGAAGTTTTCCTCCTCAGTGAGTCGGGTTTGCCAGACCTCATGCCCAAACATGAATGTGGGCGTGCCGCACAAAAGCGAGAGGAAGAGCCCCCCGCCCTCCGATCCGACGGCGAACTGGGCTCCCTTGAGCATCGCGATGTTGACGTCGAGCTTCCTGTCCGCTGACAGCCGGAGCAGGCGGCCGTAGGCGGGCGGGCCGAGTTGCTCGGAGTCACTTTCGCCGCCCAGAACCACAACGGAAAGTCCACACTCTTCGGCCAGATACCGGCTGAGCCGCCCCCAGTTCTCAGACCCCCAGTTCTTGTGGGGGTTGAGGGCGCGTCGACGGGGAAAAATGCAAGCGTAGTCGGGGTCAATGTCACCGCGCTCGATCAACTGCGAGCGGTACGCCACCGCCGCTTCGGAGGGCTCAAGGCGTATATGGTCTTGTTCTGCCGGCGTGAAACGCCTCGGCGCAATGATCTCACTGACTTGGCCCGAGAGCTGCAGCTCCCTGGCCAGGACGCCACGGATGGCACGGAGGTACCGCTTCCTCTCGTTATGCGGCCGGATGCCCTCACAGTCGCGTGTGAACGTCTGGGCACGGAAGAAACCCGGTGTCCACCAGTACTCATCGGCACACTCGTAGAAAGGATGGTGTCCCGGGTCGCCGGCGATGACGATGCGGCACTGACCGCCCTTTACGCGGGCAAGCCGCCGAACACCGCCCTGCCAGCGTGCCACCTCCCATCCAAACTCCCCAATCCAGGGACCGAAGAACACGATCGGGCGGGAGTCGTCGGGACTGCCCCTGAGAAGTCGGCGGATGATGGTCAGGTCCTTTTCTTCCTCGGAAAACCGCTCCAGCGTGGCCGCCCCGTCGTGCATCCATGCTCGCAGGGCTCCGGAGGTGATATTGTCGTCTGAATCTCTCGACAGGCTGCGGGCCATGATCCGGCGCCCGGTCCTCTTCCAGAGTGGAGAGGTCCCGCGTTCCGAGCGGCGACGACTGAGCAGAGCACCGCCGTCCATCGCCTTGTGGTCCCGGCTCCGCTGGGCGTGGGGCTGATGGTAGACCGCACAGTGGTGGAGAAGAACTTCTCTGACGTTCGGCAACTCGTTGAGTCGGTCCTGGAATTCCTGCTTGTTCCCTCCCCACCCGATGAACTCCTCGTCGAAGCCGCCGAGGTCCGCCAGAAGCTGCTTAGGGAGAACCTGAAAGCCCTCGGGATGGCTGTCCAACACCGAGAAAAGCTGCCCCCGCCGCAGCTTCTCCGGGGCGTAGTGTCCCCCAAAGGGGTGAGAGCTGACCGGCCCGGTCGAAAGGAATCTGCGGAACTCGTCGCCCGCCCCGAACCACTGGGCCTTGTCGAGCCAGTCGATATGCGTTCGGTCCAGGCAGGCGATCATGGGATAAGCACAAAGCAGCGGGCCATGTTCCGCGACGGCCCGGTCCCATGCTCTCAGCATTTCAGCAACGAACGTCGGGCCCACCAAACAGTCACAGTCGCAGATGAAACAAACCGGCGCCGCCGCGGCCTGCCAACCAGTGTTGCGTGCGTGGTTCTTGTGGGCGACCTGATAGTCGCCGGCCCGGGGGGAGAGAACGTATCGGATGGGGAAAGGCCAACTGTCTCCCCCGGCGACTCGGAGCACCTGATCAGTGAGGCCGCCATCATCCGCCACCACTACTTCGAAGGCATCCCTGGGAGTCGTTTGCAGAGCGTAACTCTCAAGTGTGCGGCGCAACAGTTCCGCGCCTTCGGCATGGGCGGGTAGAACGACGCTGAGCTTGCTCATCTTCCTGACCCTGTCCGGCGATTACGTTCCCCTCACGCTGGATTGTAGTCTGTAGCCGGTGGGGAGTCAACGGGTATTTCGAGCATCATATGCAGGACGGGAAGCTTGACACCTGTGCACGGAGGCCATACGATGCCATCACTGAAATGCGCGTTGAGGCAGGTCAGGAAGTTGTGACAGCAGCGCGAGTTGTGAACCGCTTGCATGGAACGCAGGCCAGACTTCGTGATCACAGCTGACCGGGGCGCGGGAACAGCCGATGACGGAATCTGAAAGCGGCGTGTCGGATGGGGAGGCTGCTTCGCATCCGGTGTTCGAACCGGTCCCGCTGTTTGGTCTGTCCCTTGCAATTGCCGTTGATGATGTCCGTCCCGAACCAGGCTTCGGAGGCCGCCGAGAGCAAGGGCCGCTAGGTTCCCTCCTCCGCCTCGGCGAGGAATTCGGCTGCAGAATGACGCTGTTTGTGCCTACCAACTGGCGGGGTCGCTGGCCGCTGCGGAAGCACCTCGACTGGCTGCGCTGGCTTGCTGACCAGCCGAGTTTCGAAGTTGCCTGCCACGGACACTTACATGCCCGCGGGCGGGGCCGCCGTGATCCCTGCGAATTCAGAGGTACGGCCCCAGAGGCAACCGGCCGCATCCTCCACCGATGCCTTCAGGCGTTTCAGGGGGCGGGCCACAGGCCGGTGGGATTCAAAGCACCCGGATGGTTCCTTGAGTGGTCGGCATACGGTGTACTGGAGCGATACTTCCGCTATGTGGCCGATCATGTCATCGGGACGCAGGTAACCAGATTCGAGGGGAGTTCCCTGCTCCGTTTCCCCTACCTCTACACGATCGACCAGATGGGGCCGTGGCCTGACACCGGACTGGTGGTGCTGCAATCGCACATCGCTGCCGATGGCTCGATCACAAACGGCTGGTGCCGGTGGCTCGAGGGGCGAGTCCGGGCGTTCATCGGTACCGGCCTGCGGCTGGGGGCAGAGCTCGTGACACTGGGTGAGTTCGCAGGCCAAGTTTCAGCCTGCCGCCAGCCCGGACCGGCAGAGGAGAAGCGAGTGGACTGCCGGGTCGTCGACAGACGTCTCCACGGGGGCCATGTCCGGCGTTGCGGTCCAGAGGTGGGCGTACTCTACAACGGTGCAGGGGAGCCGTGTCCCTACGGCCTTGCCCCGGATAACGCGGCCGTCGCAGTTCTCTCGCGCAACCGACGGGACTACCTGGCTGATCTCCTCGAAAGTGTGGACCAGACGGGGCCGAAGGAGTTAGTGCGCCTCGTATTGCTCAACAACTGTGAGGACGGATCGGCTTCGCTCGTGAGGAGGGAGTTCCCGAACTGGAACGTCATCGAGTTCGATGACGTGGACCACCCGGAGGAACCGCCGGGGCTGAGGTGGCTGAAATCCAGAATGCCCCATCTGTTGCCCCTGTCTTGTGACGAACTCGGGCCCGAACAGGGCTGGACCGCCACTCGCAGCATAGGATGGCTGTCCAATCAGCAATTCCTCTGCACGGACCGGGACTTCATCGTGTGGTTCGATGACGACTTCCTGGTCAAGCCTGGATGGTGGGAGTACTATGTCCGCTTTCAGCAGGAATGCGGCGCTCACGCGGTGTTCAACAATTTCGGGGCGTACGTGATGTGTCGCAGCGTAGTGGCACGGATCGGGTGGTTCGACGAACGGTTCCTGGGGAGCCATGGATTTGAGGACAACGACTACGCCATTCGCCTGGCCGAGGGCAATGTCCGCTGGGTGCTGGGCTTCAACACGCAGCACGACTGGCGCAGCGCTGAGGAAGGAAACCCCAGGGGCAGCATGACGGGAGCCGACTACTTTGTCCATCGCTATGCCTTTGGCACAGGAGGCTTCGCCGCACGCCGGGAGGAAGCCCGACTGGACCCGGTCCGGGCTGCCTGGAACGACCGGTGGTTCCATGCGGAGTGGGAAGAGACGGAACAGGAGACGGGTCTTCTGGCTCGTCCCCCCTTCGTCGGTACGTTCTACAGGCGGAAGGTGGGGGCGGAGCCCGACTGGCATCCCGGGAGAGCCGTGCTCTGACCCGAAACTGACTTGGCGGAAGGGAAGTAGAACGGTGCAGCGCATCAGCATCCTCCTGCCCAACCGGAACACGCTTCCGTTCCTGAAGCTCTGCCTCAGGTCCCTCCGCCGGAACCTTCGTCGCACGGACAACCGAATACTCGTCCTGGACGACGCCTCCAGCGACGGGAGTGCGGAGTGGCTCGCCGAAAACCAGAGTCGATTCGGATATGACGTCGAGTTTTACGGGGAACCTGAACGGCTGGGTATAGTCGGGGCTTACAACCGGCTTGTGGAGGCGGCGGAGACGGACGTTGTCTTTCTGGTGCACAGTGACATGTACTTCGCACTGGGGGCGGATGAGGAGACTGCCCGCCATCTGGCACCCGCGACAGTCTGTACATGCACGCGGATCGAACCGCCGCTCTACCCGGCCACTGCTCGCACCATCGTTGCCGACCTAGGCTTTGGGCCCGAAGATTTCCGCGAAGAGAAGTTTCTCCGATTGGCGGCGGATAGGGCCGAGCCGGGGCGCTATACCGAAGGCATCTTCGCCCCGGTGATGTGTTTCCGGGAGGACTTTCTTGCGGTTGGGGGGCTGGATCCTGCGTTCGCTCCCCAGAGCCAGGAGGACTCCGACCTTTTCAACCGAATGGCCGTGGCCGGGTACCGTTTCCGCCAGAGCTGGTCGGCTTTCTGCTACCACTTCAGTGGACGCGGCTCGCGCAAGAAGGACGGCACCGATACGGACAGCCGGGAGTGGCGGCAGAGCAAGCGCAAGAACGAACGCAACTTCATACGGCGTTGGGGAGCGGGTGTGCGCACCGACGAATGGCTCAAACCTATCGTCCCCTCTGCCGAGCCCCTTTCGCTCGCTGTGTTTGCTGACGAGGAGAGTGAACAGGAACTGATCTCCCTCCTGACACATGCGGAACCCTACTTCGACGAAGTGGTGGTCCTCTGCCTGGGTCGACGCCGCCATTTTGAGAGAGCTCTTGCCAGCTATGTGCGGCAGGAGCAGGGCGCCGGGCCCACCCTCCTTGACCCGGGGAAGCTACTGGTTCGCAAGTTGCCTCCCGGAACCGACACGGAGGCCTGGCGCGCCTTTGCCGTGGAGAACTGCGGTGCCGACTGGATCATGCTGGCCTTCCCTGACGAGCGCTTCGACCGCAACCTTCTGGAGCATCTCCGGGACCTCACCCACTCCATGCGGGGCACGGGCAAGACAATCTGCGGGTTCGCCTGTTCTGCCGGACCGGACCGGAACCGGCGCGTTGCGCCGAATGCTGAAATGATGATGAGAGCGCTTCATGCAATAGGGCTGAATCGCGTGGTATTCAGTATCTTCGGCGTCAATCCTGTCCAGCATGGAGCAGTCACAAGATACAAGGGAAGCTTCGAACAGACCATCAGGATCGCCAAATTATGCTCGGCTATCGGCCTTGTTACGGAATTC
>JAWODG010000208.1:0-6072 GCA_046483385.1 Candidatus Brocadiia bacterium
CTAGGAACCCTGTTTCGTCATCTGTTTTCGTGACGACTACTGAGCCCGAGTCCTTGATTTTGTGGACGACCTGCGTTATCCGGCGGAAAGTCGAATTATCTCCGACAATCTTTACCGAGACTTCGCGATCCGCCACGACTGATGTGAACGTTCCAGACCCAGCTACCACTGCAATTCCTGAGGTGTCCGCGCTCCCCTGCCCAGCGAGCCGTGGTAGCTCGCCGCGGTTCGGGTCGGGTCCGCGAAGTCAACCGGTTCCTCCCGGCCCGTCTGGCCCATGCCCACCTTTCCGGACGGCGCGTAGGCGACGTTGTCGCGGTAGGCGATGCCGGCGTCGCCGCGCTTCTCCTGGAGCAGGTCCTCCGAGTAGCCCGGGGCGCCCACGAAGACGTTGTCCCGTACCTCGATGCCCGAGCCCTTGCCCCTGGCGAGTTTTTCGCCCGCGCTGACGAAACTGCGAACCGCGGGCGCCCACCGGTAAACGGTGTTGTTCCGAATGACGACGTTGTGGGCTCCGACGCCCAGCCCGCCGATGTTGAAGGCGGGATCGCCGGAGTGGGGGTCGCCGATAACGATGTTGCGCTCGACGACGGCGCCGTCGTAATTGACGTTGGCCAGCTCGATGGCCGGCCCGGCGCTGAGGCCCTCGATCTGCGGCAGGTCGCGCACGCCGGCTCCGATGACGACGTTGCCCGCGATGCGCCCTGTGACGCCGCCCGGGCGGAACTTGCTGATGCGCCCCAGGTTCAGCGAAGGCGAGTTGTCCATGCAGAGGTTGTCTTCCAGCACGCCGTTGGTGCGACAGTAGATGCCGGTGGTCGAGCCGCGCGCGACGATGTTGCCCCGCGCCACCACGTCGTCGCACTGGATGGTGATGTAAACGTTGTGGTTGAACCACGTCGGCCGGTCGCCGGTCTCCAGGTTGTAGCCGTTGTGGTCCAGCACGTTTTCCTCCAGCAGCAGACCGTCCACCAGGTTGAAGAAAAACCCCTGGCAGTGGCCGGAGGTGCTCCACGCGTGCTCGGCCACGCAGCGGCGGACGCGCACGTTCTTGAGGATGTCCTCCGGCGTGCCCTTCCAGGGCGACCGCCCCACGATGGGCCCGCCGCTGAGGTACTGGAACCGGCAATCCTCGATCAGCAGGTTCTCGCCGGGTGCCAGCCAGGAGATGCCCGAGTTCTTCTTCTCCCGGTCCCTGACGAACTCCGGGGAGCCGGGGTCGCCCTTCTGGTCGTAGAAATGGATTCCCACGACGGCCATGTTGCGGACCTTGCCCGGACGGTTGACCGCCACGCTCAGCCCCGCGCCCTCGTCGCCCAGCTTCAGCAGGGGGCGGTCTCCGGAAGCGCCGTAGGAGGCGATGAGCGTGGGCTGCTCCGGGCTGCGCCCGTTCTTCAGGTTGCTCGTGCCTATCCGGCCGATAGGTTCGTGCCAGACGTCCCCCCGCTTGAGCAGCAGCCAGTCCGAGTGGTCGTCGCGCAGCAGCCCGAATCCCTTGGCGATGGTCTTGAGTGGACGGTCGGGCGAGAGGCCGTCGTTGGCGTCGTCCCCTTCCGAGCTGGACACGAAGACCATGCGAGTGTCCGGCGCCGGCGTGAAGGACGTCCACCCCTCGCCGGGGTCGGTCAGGTGGGCCACCAGGTCCGCGTCGGTGCCGGCCAGGGCGTGCTGCGCCGGCCCGCAAACGCCCAGAAGCACGACCAGCAACGCGCCGACGGCTCGACTCACGTAATCCGGCATTGACATCTTCAGCCCTCCGTTCAGCCTTCGCCGGTCACAACGGCAACTACCTCAGCAACGCGCGGCGACTTCAGTTCATTGTTGGCGGCAATTGTGATGGGCTTCGTATCGCCCCGCAGGGCCACGCCCCGCGGACCGCGGTATCTTACCAGCAATCGCGCGCCCAATCGACCGACTGGTGCGGCTGGAATGCACAAAGCGCCGTATCGTGCAGCGGCTGCGCTTGCGTAGCTGCTTTGCTTCCGGTTCGCGTTCGATTATGATGGGTAATGCTCCGGGAGGTACCCGGCGTCGACGGCGACGGCCGGCTCCCCTCGCCGCAATGGCGGGTTTTGTAAGGCTTTGCCGTGCGGCGCCCGTTTTGGCACGGCAACAGCGTGCCCGGTGCAGAACTGCACACCGAGGGCAAGCAGTTACAGACGAGCATATCGTCCACGGTGCGCCCGTAGCTCAGGCGGATAGAGCGGCGGTTTCCTAAACCGCAGGCCGCAGGTTCGAGTCCTGCCGGGCGTACCACTTTTTTGCGTCCGCCCGCCGCGGGAGGCGGAGCAGGCGAAACATTCGGAGTTCCTGCCGCTGTCTCCGTTTCGCCTCGTATCTCTTCGCTTGCAGGCACCCCCCGAATGGGCTCTTATGTGGTCGGGCGAAGTCCACACCGCGGTTCCACTCACGGGAGTTCAAGGAGCAATGGCCGGAGCAGGAAGGACCGACGGATTGCAGGCAGGGGTGGCGGAGGTGGAGATAACTCCTCCGGTGGGGACGCCCCTGTGTGGCGATCTGCAGCCCAGGGACTCGGTGGGTGTGCAGGACCCGCTGTACGCGAAGGCGATAGTTCTCCAGTGCGGCGGGCGGCGGCTGGCTTACGTGGCTCTCGACCTGATAGGGCTCCCCCTCCAGGAGGGAGAAGAGGCGGTCTCGCTGGCTTCGCAGCGGACCGGCATTCCGGCGACGGACATCGTGTGGGCGGCCACCCACACCCACACGGGCCCCTACACCGGACGCGGGCCCGGAAGCGTGGAAGGTCCGGTCAACCGCGAATGGCTCGACGGCCTGCCCGATAAGTTCGCCGAAGCGGTCGGGAGGGCGCACGCGTCCTTGCGTCCCGCGAAGATGAGCCGCCTGCGAGGCTTCCACCACGGCCTGGCCCACAACCGGCGGGTCATGTTCAAGGACGGACGCGCCATCAACACGTGGAACCTCGGTAACGCCGACGAGCGCGTGCAGTCCGTGGGCCTGGCCGGCCCCACCGACCCCGAGATCGGGATGCTGACGTTCGACGATGAGCACGGGGAACTGCTGGCGGTGCTTTTCCACTTCTCGCTGCACACGAACACCAACTTCGGCGACCACTTCAGCGCCGACTACCCGGGCGTGGTGGCGGCGCGCCTGCGGGAACGCTTCGGCCCGCGCGTCTCCACCTTGTTCCTCCCGGGCGCCTTCGGCGACCTGAACTGCTGGGGACGGACATACCGCGAGGTGGGCGACGCGCTGGCCGACGCGATGATTCCCCTGATAGAGCAGCGGGAAGGTGATCCGGCCGAGCTGCGCCTGGCGGCGACGAAGCGGAGGGTGTGGGCCGTGTACCGTGACTTCACCGAAGACCAGGAGGAGCGCATCCGGCAGTCGGGATGGCCGCCCGAACGCCAGGAGGTATTTCGAGAGGGGGTTGAGGCGCTCCGCGAGGCGGGCAAGACCGGGGCGGAGACCCTTCTGCAGGCCTGGCGCATCGGCGAGGTCGCCTTCGCCAGCCTGCCGGGGGAACTGTTCGTCGAATGGGGGCTGAAGATCAAGCGGGAGAGCCCTTTCCCCTGGACCTACCCGGTGGAGCTGGGGGGCGATTCCCTGGGCTACCTGGTTACGCCCGAGGCGGCCGCGGCGGGCGGGTACGAGCCCCTCTCGAAGGTGTCTGCGGATGCCGTGGGCCACCTTGTGGACGAGGCGCTGGAGATGTTGGAAGAGCTGCATTCAGAAGAGGCATCGTAGGAGCCGACAACCCACAGAAGGCTGCATTTCCCCAGCACGGGAGACACTCGCATGTCATTCCGTAACCTGAGCCCACAGAACATGTTCCAGCAGATGGCGGCCGGACACGTTCCCGAGTTCCGCTTTTCCGGGTCGGGTCCCGACGACTTCCGGGCATGGAAGGAAGAGGCCCTGCCCCGCGTGCTGGATACGCTGGGGGACCGGCCGGAACGCGTGCCGCCGAACCCGGAGCTGCTGGTGGAATGGGAGCACGACGGCCTCCGCAAACAAAGGTGGCTCATAGACGTGGGCCCGCACATCGCCGCCACCTGCCGGGTGAACGTGCCGGGGGACCTGCCGGAGGGCGAGCGGCGTCCCGCCATCCTCTGCTGCCACGGCCACGGGCAGTTCGGCAAAGAGACGATCATGGGCAACGACTCGTCGGCCGAGAAGCGGGACAGCGTCAAGGCCCACAACTCCAACTACGGCCACCAGATGGCGAGGATGGGATTCGTGACCTATGCCATCGACTGGATCGGTTTCGGGGAGAGGAACGACGGCCAGAAGCCGAACCACCTGAGCACCGCCGGCGCGCGCGACTGGTGCAACCTTTACTACCTTCACGCGACCATGCTGGGGATGACGTCTCTGTCCATCAACACCACCCACGGGATGGCGGCCACGGACTTCGCGGCCGACCTGCCCTGCGTGGACGCCGACCGGCTGGGGGTGATGGGCCTGAGCGGGGGCGGCACCATGGCCCTGTGGATGGCGCTCTGCGACGAGCGCTTCCGGGCGACCGAGGTCATCTGCTACAGCGACCTCTGGGCCCACTTCGGCTTCCGCGACATCAACTACTGCGGCATGCAGGTAGCCCCCGGCCTTTACAAGCTGGTGGACCTGCCCGACCTGCAGGGCCTGCTGGCGCCGCGGCCACTGCTGGTGGACATCGGCGTGCACGACACCTGCTTCGTCGTGGACACCGCAATGGCGTGCTATCGGCAGGTGAAGGCAATCTACGAGGCAGCAGGCGCCGCCGACAGGCTGGAGCTGGACCTTCACGGCGGCGAGCACGCGTGGGGCGGCAACAGGTCGGAGGGTTTCTTCCGGCGGCACCTGGGGGCCGGTTGGTGAGCCCCGTCCGCCCGCGCCGGCGGCGCCTTTGCGCCGAGGTCTAAGGTGCGTTACGGTCGAAAGAGAGGCGGAGAAACCCCACGGGGCCGAGCCGATGATACACACCGGATGCTGCGGGTTCCGGATGGCGCAGGACGATTACTTCGAGGCGTTCGACTGCATCGAGATCCAGAAGACTTTCTACCAGCCGCCCCGCCCTTCCACCGCCGAGAGGTGGCGTGGCAAGGCGCCCGACGACTTCATCTTCACCCTGAAGGCATGGCAGTGCATCACCCACTACCCCTCAAGCCCCACTTACCGCCGGGCCAGCATCTCTGACGAGAGAAAGGAGCAGTGCGGGGGCTTCCGGGACAACGACGTGGTGACGGAAGCATGGGAGACCACCCGCGAGATCGCGGAGATACTGGAGGCGCCCGTGGTTGTCTTCCAATGCCCCGCCAGCCTGGAGCCGACCGACGAGCACATCGGTAACATGCGAGCTTTCTTCGACCGGATAGACCGCGGCGACATGCTCCCGGGCTGGGAGCCGCGCGGCGAAGAGTGGACCGACGAACTGGTAGGGCGGCTCTGCGACGAACTTGACCTGGTGCACGTGGTGGACCCGTTCGACCGGCAGCAGGTCAGCGGCCCGGTCAACTACTTCCGCCTGCACGGCATCGGCGGCTACCGCTACGAGTACACGGACGAGGATCTGGAGAAGCTGCGCGGCTTCATCAATCGCGAGGAGGCCTACTGCATGTTCAACAACTCCTCGATGGTGGACGACGCCCGGCGCTTCGCCGGGTTGGTCGGCGGCTGAGACGCACGGGGACCCGCAGGCAAAGGTCCGAGTGTGTTTACCAAAGCATCTGCGTGCGCCCTTTTTGCTACTCGACGCACGCGACCGTCCTCGTGCTTGTCTTGGTTAGCCGCAGATCGTTCTTCGTGGGCTCCGTGCACTTCTTGGTCGAGTCGACGTCAGGCGCCCCGCCATTGCCGCAGTTCGATGGCAACGCCGTTGGGGTCCTCGATCTCGGCGCGGACCGAGTCTTCCAGCTCTTCGGGTCCCCACGTGATCTCGACGCCGTTGCCTTCGAGGAACGTAACTGCCTCGTCCATGTCGTCCACCTCCAGGGCCATCATGCGGTAGCCCACATGCCACTCGGCGTGGGGGGCGTCCGCGGCGCCCTCGACGGATATCAGTTCCAGACCCGTCCCGCCCAACTCGAGGTAAGCGATTTCCCGTATGGTGACGTC
>JAWODG010000230.1:0-3079 GCA_046483385.1 Candidatus Brocadiia bacterium
TCGGCATCCCGTGAGGGGCTGGTCGACAAGGTGGACTCAGTCAGGGTCTTCGAATCCCCGTCGGCAGTATCCTTCACCTCCAGGGAAGTGGTTTGCGGCTCAAGCAGACCGGCGGTCACCTGGGCGAGGGTGCCGGCAACGCGCGACCAGTCCGAACCTTCCGGGGTATCAGCGGTGACGCCTTCCCGGGCGAAGATACCGCCGTTTTCGTTGAGTCCCCACACCACGTCGAAGCCGGCCGTCACCTGGCTGAGCCGGCCCGGCACGCGGTCCCAGCCCGTGCCCGCCGGTTCGTCGGCTGTCACGCCCGTGCGTACGAAGATTCCGCCCGCCTCGTTCAGACCCCAAACCAATCCGGTGTCGCCGACGCTGACGTCGGCCAGCCGGCCCGGCACCTGCTCCCAGGCGGTGCCCTTCGGGGTATCCCCCGTGACGCCGGTGCGCACGAAGATGCCGCCGGCCTCGTTCAGGCCCCAGACGCTGCCGACTCCGGCCGCCACGTGGGCCAGCCGGCCCGGAACGCGGTCCCAGCCGGTGCCGGTCGGGTTACCATCGGTGACGCCCTCGCGCACGAAGATGCCGCCCGACGCGTTCAAACCCCAGACCACACCGCTCTCCCCGGCGCTGACCTGTGCCAATGTGCCGTCGGCGCGTTCCCAGGCGGTGCCGTTCGGGGTGTCGGGCGTGATGCCGGTGCGAACGAATACCCCGCCGTTCTCGTTCACTCCCCACAGGGCGCCGGTGCCGGCACTGAGCTGGGTAAGGAAGCCGGGTATGCGGTCCCAGTCCGTGCCGGCGGGCGCCCCGGCGGTGACGCCCTCCCGCCGGAAGATGCCACCGGCATCGTTCAGCCCGGCGATGAGATGAGAAGACTGTCCCTGGAACTCGTAGGCGCCCATATCCACGGTCCTGTTCACTATGCGCGGGTTGCCGTCCAGGTCGGTTGTGACGCCCTCCGGCAGGTGGCTGTTGTTGCCGGCGTCTATACACGGTGAGATGGCCTGAAGACGCAGGTTGCCGGCCTCGGCGTCGACAAAACGTGGGTTCTCGTGGATGTTCTCCTTGCCGGACCAGCCCGGGGGCACGGCACTATGGTTGATGGTGATCTTCGATTCGTCGCCGTTCCATATCGCATCCATTCCGTCATAGACAATAGAGTTCAACACCGTCACCGAGCTGGGTTGTTCGCTCCCTTCGGAATGACAGGCCAGGGCAGGGCCGTTTGTGGCGGCGTTGCGGGTGAAGGTGCAGTTCGTGATGGACGGGGAGGACACCCATGCGTTGTGCATCCCGCCGCCCGAGTTGGCCTCGTTTCCGCTGAAGGTGCAGTTCGTCACGCCCGGGCCGGCCTCGTAGTTGAACATCGCCCCGCCGTAGGTCGCGGCCGAGTTGTCGGTGAACGCGCAGTTCGTCACAGTAGGGGAACACGACGAATTATGCATGGCGCCGCCGCGCTCTCCTGCACTGTTGCCGCTGAACGTGGACTCTGTGACGGTCGCGTCCGAGCGTGTATTGTACATCCCGCCACCGTCCCCGGCATCCGTCGAGTTCTCGCTGAAGATGCAGTTCGTCACGGTAGGAGAGGAGAAGTTGAGGTTCGCCATCCCGCCGCCCGAGTTGGCCTCGTTTCCGCTGAAGGCGCCGTTCGTCACAGTCGGAGCGGACTGGTAATTGTAGGTGCCGCCGCCCACTTCCGTGGCCGTGTTCCCGCTGAACGTGCTGTTCACGATGTTCGCGTCTGAGAAATTGTAGTTGTACATCCCACCGCCCCGCCCAGCGGAGTTCCCGCTGAACGTACAGTTTGCCACGCTGGGTGAAGACGCGTGGTTGAACATTCCGCCGCCCCCGGAGTGTGGCCAGTCGCCGTCGGCGTTTCCCCCAGTTATCGCAAAGCCATCGAGGACGGCGGTATCGTTCACGTAAGGCGCCTCCGAAGGATGGAAAAACACATGGTAGCAGTTGTCGCTGGTGTCACCCTCAACGCCAATATCCCCGCTCAGGACGGTCAAGTTGGCCTGCCAGTCGCGCTGTTCGCGGGCAGTTTCGGTGCCCGCGAAGCCACCGTAGATCTCCACGGTGTTTCTCAGGCGGAAGTGCCGCCCGCGTGGGCCGATGTCGAGACCGTAGTCATGGGTCGGCTTATAGGTCCCGGCAGCCACCCATATCTCGTCGTCGAAGCCGGCCGCGTCCAGGGCTGCCTGGAGCGTCGTAAAGGCATCCTCCCAGGAGGAGCCGTCGTTGGCGCCGGTGGCGTCGTGCCGCACGTAGATGAGCTCGCTGTCCGACAGGGGCACCAGGCCTCCCCCTTCCTCCGTGCGCGACACTATATCGCCGTCACGGTCTGATGCCCAAGCCGGCATGCCGGGGCCGGCAACCGCCATGGTCGTTGCGGCCAGAAAGGCCACCGCCAGCAGTGGACGCAGCGAAGGCGTCACCTGTTGCTCGCTCATCCGAAATCCTCCTCTCCAATCGTGCCAGACCGGCGTCGTCGTCAACCCGGATGATCCGCCCGCGGGGTGTAAGCGACTACGCTATCGCCGGGGCAGCACCACGATGCGCCCCTGCAATCAGCCGGATACGATCAGCAAGCATGTCAACACTGTATTCAGCGCGATCTTCCCCCACGGGGGAACCAGTTAACTCGGACCTGGCACACAGTGGACGGGCGAGGTTCAGGTTACCCCTCCGAGCGGATACACCTACGGCCATATCGGAGCCGGGAAGTCCTCTCCCCTAATGCCCAATTGCCGGCGCAGTATATCATTTCAATGTTCTATGTCAAGATTTTTCTCGACAGAAGCCATTTGCGCTGTGGGGGGCGGGTCTGGTTTGGGATGGGAAGCCACCTCCAGCAGGGGACGCGTCTGCTCGCCGTCTTTCCAATCCTCCCTCTTCGGGATGGTCGGCGCTATCCGGTGGCCGTCCCAGAGCTTCTCGATGATCTCGGAGTCGCCGTAGCCCTTCCGGCCGCCAGGGCTTCGGCCTCTTTCAGAAGCTCCGGATGGGTATCACCATATCGTCCACCATCCGCTTCAGACTCTCGTTGTCGGGGCGGGAGGCCGCCGTCACCTCGTAGGCC
>JAWODG010000025.1:0-4423 GCA_046483385.1 Candidatus Brocadiia bacterium
TCGACGTGGTCGGATTCAGCCTGCAGTACGAGATGCTCTACACGAACGTCCTGGCCATGCTCGAGCTGGCCGGGATACCCGTGCTCAGCGATCAACGCACCGACGAGGCGCCCATCGTCATCGCCGGCGGTCCCGGCGCGTGCGCACCGGAGCCGATGGCCGATTTCGTCGATCTCTTCTTCCCCGGCGACGGGGAGGAGGTCATCGTCGAGTTTGCGGAACTCGTGCGCGCCGCGCAGGATTCCGGCCAGAACCGGGAGGAAACCATCCTGCGGGCCGCGCGGGAGCTGGACGGCGCCTATGCACCGGCCTACTACGAGCCTGCTTACAACGAGGACGGCACTTTGAAGGCTCTCCGCCCCACCCGGGACGGTCTGCCGAAGCGCGTCACGGCCCGCAAGGTGCCCGACCTGGAGCTGGCCCACTTCCCCACGGACCTCATCGTGCCGTTCGTCGAAACCGTCCACGACCGGGTCTCACTCGAGATAATGCGGGGCTGCACCAGGGGTTGCCGCTTCTGCCAGGCCGGCATGCTGCGGCGGCCGGTCCGGCCACGCTCTGTCGAGCAACTCCGGGAACTGACCGAGGAGGCGGTGGAGAGCACCGGCTACGACGAGGTCGCGCTGGCGTCGCTCTCCTCCAGCGACTACCCGGAGTTCCGCGAGCTGCTGGAACGCATCGGCGACTTCACCGAGCCCCGGCAGGTCAATCTCTCCCTCTCCAGCCTGCGGGTCAGCGACCAGCTCACCGTGGTGCCGGAGGTGCTCCAGCGCGTCCGCAAAAGCGGCCTGACGGTGGCACCGGAGGCCGGCACGGAGCGACTGCGCAACGTGATCAACAAGGACGTGACCGAAGAGGAGCTGATCGACGGCGCCCGCGAGGCGTTCCGCCAGGGCTGGCGCCACATCAAGCTCTACTTCATGGTCGGCCTGCCCACCGAGACGGACGAAGACCTGGACGCCATCGTGGACCTGAGCGAGAAGGTGAGCCGCGTGAGGGGGGAGGTAGCCGGCGGAGCGGGGCGGGTCAACGTCAGCATTGCCCCGTTCGTGCCCAAGCCGCACACGCCTTTCCAGTGGGAGCCGATGGCCTCACGCGAATACATCGAGCGGGCGCGCGACCGGATTCTCGATAAGGCCCGCCTGAAGAGTGTGCGCTATGACTTCCACGATCCTGAGCGAAGTGTGCTGGAGGCGGCTCTGGCACGGGGGGACCGGCGGCTGGGTCGCGTTCTGCTGCGCGTTCGGCGGGAAGGGGCCCGGTTCGACGCCTGGGACGAACACTTCTCCTTCGAGACCTGGCAGCGGGCCTTCGAGGAGGAGGGGCTCTCGCTGGACTTCTACGCCCATCGAGCTCGGGACCCGGAGGAGACGCTCCCCTGGGACCACATCGACTTCGGCCTGAGGCGCGATTTCCTGCTGCAAGAGCGTGAGAAGGCCTTCCGAGGGGAGCTGACGCCCGACTGCCGCACCGGCCGGTGCACCGAATGCGGCGTCTGCAGCGCCCTGCCCGAGGACCCCCGCCGCGTCTGAGGGCCCGGACGCCATTGCAGCCCCCCGGCGTTCAGGGCCGGGCGGGGTTCTCCGCCTCGGAGTAATCGGTGGTCTCGCTGAAGAAATCTTCCGTGGAGATCGGCCCCCAGGTGCCCGGTTTGTAGTTGGGGAAGTCGGGCGGGGGCTGCTTTTCCCACTCGTCCAGGATGCTCGTGGCAAACTCCCAGGCAAGCTCCACCTCGTCCCGGCGCGCGAACAGGGCGGCGTTGCCGGCCATCACGTCCAGCAGCAGCCGCTCGTAGGCCTCGGGCGAAGCCGCGGGGAACTCGCTGCCGTAGGGGAAGTCCATCTCCACGTTCTTCAGGTCCAGGTCGAGCCCCGGCACCTTGCTGACGAACCGCAGGCTCACGCCCTCGTCGGGCTGGATGCGCAGCGTCAGCCGGTTGGGCCGCAGACTGACCTCCTCCATGGCGCCGAACAGAACGGCCGGCACCTCCTCGAACTGCACGGCCACCTCCGTCAACTTGGCCGGCAGCCGCTTGCCGGCGCAAAGGTAGAACGGCACTCCTGCCCAGCGCCAGTTGTCGATGTACGTCCGGATGCCGACGAAGGTCTCGGTCGAGGAATCGGGATCGACGCCTTGCTCATCGCGGTAGGCGGGGACGTCCTCCCCGTTCACCGTCCCCGTGGCGTACTGCCCCCGGATAACGGACCGCTGCACTTCGTTCCCCTCCAGGCGCCGCAGGCAGCGGAGCACCTTCGCTTTCTCGTCCCGGATGGCGTCCGCCGACAGGGAAGCCGGCGGCTCCATGGTGATGAGGGTCAGCAGTTGCAGCACGTGGTTCTGGAGGATGTCGCGCAGGATGCCGGTGGAGTCGAAGTAGCCGCCGCGCCCTTCCACGCCGATGTCTTCGGCCACGGTGACGCGGATCCATCGGACCACCTCGTTGTGCCAGATGTGCTCGAAAATGCTGTTGGCGAACCGCAGGACGCTGATGTTCTGGACCGTTTCCTTGCCCAGGTAGTGGTCCATGCGGAATATCTGCGACTCGTCCAGCATGCTGTTGATGGTATTGTTCAGCTCGCGGGCGGACTCCAGGTCGCGCCCGAAAGGTTTCTCGAAGACCACCCGGAGGTGACAGCGGTGATCCTCCGGACAGGGCACCTGCCGCCGAAGCGCGCCCACCTCCGAGAGATTGCGGAGTATGGGTTGCACGACCTCGGGCGGGATTGCGAGGTAGAAGATGCGGTTGCCGTTGGTGCCGAACTGCTCGTCCAGTTTCTGCAACCGTTCGTGCAGGCGGCGGTGGCCTTCGCGTTCGTCGTAGCCGCCCTGCTGGTAGAAGATGCGCCTCTCCATGTCCCCCCAAACATCCCCATCCAGCGGTTGGGTCCGGGAGAACTCCGAGACCCCGTCCCTGAGCTGGTTGCGGAACTCCGCGTCGGACAGGTCCGTGCGCCCGTAGCCCACGATGGCGGTGTTCTCCGGGAGCAGTCCCTCGCGGGAAAGATTGTAGAGGCCCGGGGCCAGCTTGCGTTTGGTCAGGTCCCCGCTGGCACCGAAGATGACTATGATGCTCGGGTCCGGCCGACTGCGCGTTGTCTCGAACATGTCGCTCCCCCTGACGGAATGCCCGGTACCAATGATAGCGAATCAGGCGGAGCCCGGCCAACGCACGAGCGGGGATTAACCACAACGACCACGACGGGAAGGCGAGAACACGGAGGTCCGGAGTAACGGAGCTTGCCCGCCTTTGGCGGGAACGGCGGTTGCTCTTTGACAGCTC
Source organism: Candidatus Brocadiia bacterium (assembly GCA_046483385.1). Lineage (GTDB taxonomy): Bacteria > Planctomycetota > Brocadiia > SM23-32 > SM23-32 > B1Sed10-231. Next base: position 3,281 of record JAWODG010000025.1, read on the forward strand.
CGCGTGGTGCTCCCTGCCAGCGCGGCGGTTCGGCCCATCCCAGCCAGCACCGAGATGGCCCGGGTGGAACCCCGATCGTCCTCGGTCTCGTCCTCGTCCTCGTCCTCGGCCGCCGGCGGGTGGCAGGAATTAGTTTTTAGTTAGTAGTTGTGGATCATCTCCGAAAAAGCGAGTAGACGCGGTACGTGAACTCCTGTCGCGCAACAGCTGAGCGGAGCCCGGCTCCTGCGACGCAAGTGCTAACAGAAAAGCGTCTTAGGATGGGTTGGTTGCCTTTCTTCACTCTCGGTGTGCTGCAGGACCCGCGTTGGCGTGCGTTTTCTGTGCCCGACGGGCGTGTCCCAGCTTAACACCGGCAGCTGGGTGGCTGGCAGCCGATCCGGCTTGGCTGGTCAGCCCATGTGCCGCACGAGATGCCTATGCGCCAGAGCCGACAGCTCAGATCGACGAAAAAGCGGAGAGAGCCGCAGGCTCGCGACCAGCATAAAGGCGCACGCCGCAAGGCTCTCCTTCATAAGCACATAGAGATCCTGCCTTCCTCCATGAAGGTCCGAAGGGATGGGTGAGTCCACTCACTTTTCGGGAGAAGAACCGTAGTTGTTAGTTTGTGGTCGTCAACCGTTTGCAGCTCCCTGTCGTTCGTTGTGGCCGTCGTGGTGACTCCCGCCGTTCTGAGCGGCACACGTCAGTCCAGTCGGACCTCCCGGCCCGTTTCGCCGCTCTCGAGCAGGGCCTCCATCATCTCCTGCACCAGCATGCCGTGCCGCAGGGGCGCCTGGCACTCGGCACCGTCCAGGATGCACTCGATGAAGTGGTCGGCGATGACGTCCCACGACGACGGCCCCTTCGGGATGTCCACGTCAACGTCCTGCGGGGCGCCGTTCTCGGTACGATAGAGCTTCACGGGCCGCAGCTTGGCTCCCGCTTCCGTCCCGAACAGCTCTATCTGCAGCTCGGGCTCCTGGTGACTGGCCCAGAAACTCTCCACCTGCAGCCCGGCGCCGTTCTCGAACCGGATGAACCCACCCCCGTAGTCGTCGGCCGCATACTGGCTGTAGAACTCCTCCTCGGGCTCTTTGTAGTTCCAGTATCCCCGACCGCGGGGTCCGAACTTCGCGCCGGCGATGCCGCTCACGCTCACCG
>JAWODG010000083.1:0-8577 GCA_046483385.1 Candidatus Brocadiia bacterium
TTAAAGGAAAAAAGGAACGATACCATTTATCACCTTTTTTAAAATGATCATCAAAAAAATGAATCTCTTTCTTAAAAGCTGGTAGAATATAAGGATGTTGAATTAAATAATTATATAAAGAAGTGGTTCCTGATTTTTGGGCTCCTATGTAGAACTCATAGGTCCCTGCAAGTGTGTCGAGCTCTATCCAGCACTCCTCCTCACCATCTCCTGTAAGGTCGAAGTCCTTCGGCCATTTCGGACGTTCGGAACCGGACTTCACCTGGGAGAAGACCGACAGGGCCGACCTGCTCCGCAGCGAAGCCGGCCTCTGAGTCCCCGCCTGGAACTTCTCAAACTGCCTGGAGACCCCCATGGACTGCGACATAAGCGACCCCTCCCTTGCCGACGACGGACGCCGCCGCGTTGAATGGGCCGAGCACGATATGCCGGTGCTGCAACAGGTGCGCGACCGGTTCCGCAAAGAACGCCCCTTCGAGAGCATCCGCATCTCCGCCTGCCTCCACGTCACCAAGGAGACCGCCAGTCTGGCCCGCACGCTGCAGGCCGGCGGCGCGGACGTGGTGCTCTGCGCCTCCAACCCGTTGAGCACCCAGGACGACGTGGCCGCGGCGCTGGTCGAGCATTACGGCATTTCCGTGTTCGCGCGGCGCGGGGAGGACAATGACACCTACTACGCTCACATCGACCGCGCCCTGGACCACGAGCCGCACGTGACCATGGACGACGGGGCCGACCTGGTCACCACGGTCCTGACCGAGGAGGAATACGCCTCGACCGACCTCGTGGCCAGCCTGGAAGAGACCACCACGGGCGTCAATCGGTTGCGGGCCATGGAGAAGGACGGCGTGCTCCGGTTCCCCGTCTTCGCCGTTAACGACGCCATGACCAAACACCTGTTCGACAACCGCTACGGGACCGGTCAGAGCACCGTGGACGGCATCCTGCGTGCGACGGGCAAGCTGCTGGCCGGCATGACGGTGGTCGTCGGGGGCTACGGGATGTGCGGCCGGGGCGTGGCACGCCGCATGCGCGGCATGGGGGCCAAGGTCGTCGTCACCGAGGTGGACCCGCTGAAGGCCCTCGAGGCGGCCATGGACGGGTTCCGCGTCATGCCCATGGCCGAAGCCGCTACGCTCGGAGACCTGTTCGTCACCGTTACGGGGGACGCGGACGTGCTGCGCGGCGAACATTTCGAACGCCTCAAGGACGGCGCCCTGCTGGCCAACGCCGGGCACTTCAACGTGGAGATAAACATCGACGAACTCTCCGAGCTGGCCGAAGACATCGTGCGCAACGTGCGCCCGGGCGTGGACGAGTTCCAGCTCGAGGACGGCCGTCGCGTGTACCTCCTGGCCGAGGGCCGGCTGGTGAACCTGGCGGCGGCAGAGGGACACCCCGCCTCGGTGATGGACATGAGCTTCGCCCTTCAGGCCCTGACGGCGGAATACTCCCTCCTGAACCGCGGTTCGCTCGACGCAGGCCTCTACCCCGTGCCGGAAGATATCGACCGGTGGGTGGCACGACTCAAGCTGCAGACGATGGGCATCAAGATAGACGAGCTGACCAAACGCCAGCAGCAGTACCTCTCGGGATGGCGCGAAGGGACCTGACCGGGGCGCCTTCACGCCGACAGCGGCAACGGGCAGACAATCCGCAGGCACAGCGCGCAGAGGATGGGTCTCCGAGTGGTCGGCAGCCCGGGTAACTCCACAGTATTCAGGAGAGTCCGGCTATGGGAAACGTCTGGGTGGCGTTGGGATTGACGGTCTTTGCCGGGATGGCCACCGGCATCGGCAGCGCCATTGCGTTCTTCGCGAAGCGCACTAACTATCGCTTCCTGTCGGTCGCCACCGGCTTCTCGGCCGGCGTCATGCTCTACGTCTCCTTCGTGGAGATCTTCTACAAAGGGGCCGACGCGCTCACGGCGGCCTACGGGGACTACTGGGGCCACTGGGTCAACGTGGCCGCCTTCTTCGGCGGCATCGTCCTGATTGCGGTCATCGACGCGGTTATACCCTCGGCGGAGAACCCGCACGAGACCCACCCCGAACGGGAAATCGCACCCCTGCACGACCCGAACGCCGCGCCAGCCTCCGTGCAGTCGGCCGAGGGCAGCCGCCCGGTGGAAGGGGCGATGCACGACCATGCCGCGCATCAACAGAAGCTGATGCGGATGGGGCTGTTCACGGCGCTGGCCATCGGACTGCACAACTTCCCGGAAGGACTGGCGACCTTCCTGGCCGCCCTGGAGGACCCGAGGCTCGGCCTCGCCATCGCCGTCGCCATCGCCCTGCACAACATCCCGGAGGGCATCAGCGTCTCGGTGCCCATCTACTACGCCACGGGCAACAGGAGAAAGGCGTTCCTCTACTCGGTCCTCAGTGGCCTCGCCGAGCCCGTGGGAGCGCTCATCGCTTACTTTGCGCTACGTTCCTTTTTCGCTGGCGAATCCGGCGTCATACCGCGCCAGATCATGGGCGTTCTCTTCGCGGGCGTCGCCGGCATAATGGTCTATATCAGCCTGGACGAACTGCTGCCCACCAGCCGGGCCTACGGGAAGGGCCACGACAGCATCCTCGGGCTGGTGGCGGGCATGGCGGTTATGGCGATCAGCCTGCTGCTGATGCGATGATGCGCGTGCATTCATGCCACCGGAGAACCCGATGAAGATACTGCCCTCACCCGCGCGTCGGCGGCGTCTGGCCGCGTACGTCGCTGTGCTGGCAGCGGTCTTCGGCGTCTACATCTGGCGCACGTGGTGGTGGCCCGGGCTGACCGTCAGGACCCGCCACTACGTCATCCAGTCCACGGCCACGCGGGTGCATACGGAAGCCGCCGGGCGCGCACTGGAGGCCCTCCACGAAGCCTACATGGACCTGTTCGAGACCTTACCCGCCGTCCAGCAGCCGCACGCCCCGCTCAAGGCCCGGCTCTACGGTGAGCGAGCCGAGTTCCGCAGGCATAACCCGAACGTAGGCTGGGCCGAGGCATTCTACCGGGGAGGGATCTGCCATGCCTACTACGACCGGCTCAAGGGCAATCCCTACCACTGGCTGTTGCACGAGGCCACCCACCAGCTCAACCATGAAGTGGCCGGCCTGGAACCCCCGACCTGGATCGATGAAGGCCTGGCAACTTACTTCGGCGCAAGTCGGTACACCAACGGGATGCTGAACCCGGGGCAGCCCGACCTCGACGCCTACCCCGTCTGGTGGGTGGCAAGCCTGCGCCTAAGCGGCGACGTGGACGCCGACGCCCGGGCCGGCGAGATCATCCCCCTGCGCATCATCGTCACCGGCCGGGGCGGCCCCGACATCGACAGGGAGTTCAACCTCTACTACGTCCACTGGTGGAGCCTGACCCACTTCCTGCTGGAGAGCGATGAGGGCCGGCTGCGGGACCGCTACTTCCGGGTCATCCGGGAAGGCGGCGCCCTGAAAGCCTTTGAGCAAAATATCGGAGCCGTGGAACAAGTCCAAAGCCAATGGTACGACCATCTACGGAAACTGCGCCAAGCCGCGCTCTCGGCCCCGGTTCGTCAGCCTGATGGAACGTAACCTCGCAGAAGGTCGAAACTGCACAGGCGCACGCGCGGCAACCCATGCGCATCCGTGACCAGCCGCCCCGCCGCCCCGTCAGGACCACCTACCCGGCGGAACGCCTCATCAGCGTGCTGAACATGAGTATAGAAAAGGTGGGGGAGCTTGCCCGGTGCCGGGAGCGCGGCGAGGAACGTGTGCCTGGTGTTTCGGACGCTGCTAACGACAGGGCCACGGCCGCCTGCACTGCCCAACCCCTCGCCTCCCTTTACACAGAATACGGACCGTTATCTTGGCCTGCCATGACCCAAACAACGTATTGTGGCCGTTTTCCTGCACCGGTGGACTGTTTGCCGTAAGAACCTATAACCCCATGGCATGAGGAGTCGTCTGTAACATGACGGGGTAGGCTGGTGCCAAACGGCCGCCCGGCCCCGACAAATCGCCGCAGTCCGAATCCGTGTTGCAACGCGGTGGTGGACTTGCGCTGTCTCTTCTGGCGGAGTCTTACGGGACGGCACCATCAACGGACACATATGTCGGCCTCTTCTTGAGGTAACCTATGCTGTCGTGTGATGAGCCCTCACGACGCTTGGTGGTGAACCGTCCCTCTCAGCGCATAGTCGCGCTTCCCGGTTCCCATTGCCTACTCATACCGTTCGAAGGCGTGCCTCTCGAAAACTTCCTGGCTGGCCGGACCGGTCAAAAAGTCGGCAAATTTTACAGCTTCCCGGCGGCTTTCGGAGGTGTTCAAAACGACCGCCTCCACAGGAACCGTGACGTTCATGTCGGGCGCTATTTCAACCCGCCTCGTGTTGCGCGGAAATAGCTCGGCCGTCGGGCGCCAGACAATCGACACGTCGGCCCGGTCCGTTTCCACCGCACGCGCTACCTCGTATGCGCTGTTCCCCTCAAAATGTATGTTCTTCAGCTCGTGAGCCGCCAGCTCACCTTTGCGCAAAACCTCGGCGGTGACCCGGCCCATCAACCCCGCCCCCTCCGGCACGACAGCCAGACGCAGGGCATCGTTCGCCAAATCCGCGACCCCGCCTACATCGGAGGCGATTTCGCGCCTCGCAATTATCACGGGGACGAGCCTCGCAACGAAGCGCGTCTCATACACCAGCCCCTGCCGCCGAGCCTCCTCGACAACCCGTTCATCCGCCGTGAGCAACAGGTCTCCCTCGCGGCGGTGCAGCAGTGCCTCCAACAGTTCCTGGGAGGTGGCGTATTCGCCCTCCACCCGCACCCCGGCGCGACGCCGGAACCGGCCGATAACCCCCGCCTCGTGCTCCACGTCGGGCCTCTCCAATGGACGGCTAACGTCTTCATCGCAAAGGATCAACAGGCCGACCGGGGTGCGCAGATGCGGCGTGGTGCCCCCGCCGTCGGCGCAAAGCAAAGCCGCAACAACCACCACGACGGCCAGCATCCCCAGGAGAGGGACAAGATAGGTTCGTAGTACACTGCGCTCCATTCACACCCTCGTGACGGACTCAGTGGACCCGGCCGCCGGCGTGGTTCACAAGTTGACCATCTTCCAGGTTGAATTTCTCGTCCGCTTCGATGCGGGTATCATGGGTGGCCAGAAGGACGGCACCGCCTCGTTCGGTAAAACCGTTCAGGTATCCCAGCACCGCTTCTGCGTTACGCGCGTCAAGGTTGCCGGTGGGTTCGTCGGCCAAAACCAGCCCCGGTTCGTTAAGCAGGGCCCGCGCCAGCGCCACTCGCTGCCGTTCCCCGGTGCTCAACTCGCCCGGCGGGTGATTGATGCGGTCGGCAAGTCCGAACAATTCGATAAGCTCGAATGCTTTCTCGCGGGCCTCCTGGTTGCGCATTGCAAGCGTCGGGACCAGAATGTTCTCCAGGACGTTGAGGAACGCTATGAGATGGAACTGCTGGAAGACAAAGCCGACGTTCTCGGCCCGAAAACACGCCCGCTCCTCGGAGACATATCGGTAGATATCCTCCCCGTTCACTCGCACCGTTCCCGATTCCGGCCTCTGAAGACCGCCCGCAGTGAGCAGGAGCGTCGTCTTGCCGCTGCCGCTGGGGCCGCAGATTACCTTGAACTTGCCGGGTTCGACCTTCAAAGAAACACTGTCAAGTGCCACGACCTCACTTCGGCCGTCGGGGCGGTAGGTTTTCGTCACGCCCTCCATTTCCAGCACAGCGTCGTTCATCACGTCCTCGTGCGGGTAACGTTAGTTCGCGCCATATCCGTCCGCTGAACCGCGGGAGCGGTCAAATCCCGGTTCAATCCTCTCTCAATACCTCCGCGGGGTCAATGTGTGCGGCCCGCAGAGCGGGCACCCACCCTGCCACGGCGCACAGGACCGCGGCTATCAAAAGGGCGGCCACGAACAAGAGCGGATTGAACATCCGCAAGGAAGCCAGAGAGAGCAGGGGCAGGCCGCCCCACACGATGCCGACCAGCACACCCGCGAGGTAACCCAACACCGCGCCAGTTAACCCCATGATGAGCGCCTTGGACAGAAACACCGCGGCAATCCTCGACTCATTCACCCCGATGGCACGCAGGATCCCGATCTCGGGGCGACGCTCTCGAACGTTGCCCAGGATCAGGAAGAACACCCACAGCCCCGAAGCCAACAACACGATGGGCACCAGTATCCCGGCGAATCCGCGCATTTCGCTCACCATGCTGGCGCGGTGTTCTATCGCCGCATCGATAGCTCTTTGGGCCTCCTCCTCGGCGCGTTGTCTGGCCCGAGCACGGGCCGCGACCTTCGAGCTGAATTCCACAATCTGGACGTCGGGCAGTATCGCGGCGATCTCGTCCGTTAGATTGCCAAATGAATCAACATCGCAGATGCATTCGAGGGCGAAGATGGCGTTGATTTTCCCGTCTTTGTCCAGCCAATCTTGTGCGGTGTCCAGACCGCACCACACCATGATGTCAGCTTGATCTCCCTGCGGGAGTTCGACCGCGTGGATGACAAACTCCTTCCCCATCAAGCTCACGGTATCGCCCGGCCGCAGGCCGAGTTCACTGGCCACCGCGTCGCCGATTTTCAGCGAACCCGCCGGAATGGGATCCATGATGGGGTTCTTGTAGGCTTCTGCGTCGTCGGTCAAAAAACGCGGCTTGTGGACGACCGGCACCTGTCCCGGAGTGCCGCTGAGGATTATCTCCATGCCTTGCTCCGGCCACGTGATCGTTTCCTGCAGGACGGGCAGCAGATGATTCAGCGATACGCGCCCTTCGGCCAGCTTGTAGACGTAATCCTCCGGCATGGTCGTGTCCGGACAGCCGGCTGACCGCAGGGCACCCCCGCTCTGGTCGGCGTGCAGAATCATGACGTTGTGGCCCATGTCGCGCATCATCCGGCGATAGTCATCCTCCAGCCTCTCCATCTCTTCCCGGGTCTCTTTCTCCTTCTGCACCAGTATCTGCTCCGTGCGGGCCGAGTGGGCCCGCAGAAGCGTGATGGCCCCCACCAGGCTCCCGATGGCTGCCATTACACACACAACGCCAATCACGAAACCGGTCTTTCGGTGGTGGATTTCCCTGCTGACGAGGGAGAATATCGTGAGTCTTTCCTTTTCCATCGTTGGCTTGTTCATTCCTGTTGGATGCGCTCTTCCGCTTCCCGAATACGGTCCAAGAAACCGCCGGCGGTCGGTGTGTAGGGAACGGCGTAGGTAGAACGCTGCTCCACCTGAGATTCCCAATCGAAGGAGGTCAGCAGGTCAACCCCGGGATTCTGGGCTTTGACCATGCAACTGCACGGCCCGGTCAAAAACTCCCCGGCCGCGTTCAGGGTCCACGCGTTTATGCCATCTCCCACAATTGCATACATCACGCGCCCGCGCCCGTAAATGGGGAACACCATCGGTTTGTCTTCGTATTCCTTCAAGTCCCGCTCACTCCCCAGAAGCATCTGCACGAGCATCCGCTCCTCGGGGTCGTTCCGGCTCAATGTCATCAGAGTGAAGTCTATCTCGGTGTATATGTCTGCGGAATCCAGCCCGTATTCCTCCGCGGGATCGGGGACCTTCAGGGTTTTCTCGAGCCTTGGCAGTTCCTGTTCAAGCAGCTTCCGCGCCTGCCCGTCTTCCCTCCGGTTACCGCTTTCAAGCAGAACCCAGACCGCCGCGTGTCGGTCAAGCAATGTCTCTGCTATCTTCTGCCGCATCGGGGAGTGGAGCAGCTGCTCTGCGACGTTTTCTTCCAGGGGACCTCTCCAGATGGATTCCCGGATCCCGGACGTCGAGGGATAGCGCAATTCCATGAAGGGAAGCGGCACGTCCGCCGGTGGGGATATAGTGGCTCGGGAGTAATCCCGCCAGATAAGCCGTATGTTGGCGTGCCGGTCTTCCCCCCTCGTGGCCTGCTTCAATAAGTCGGCCGCGGCCTGGTGCTCCCCTTCCAGTTCTCCATTGTGATGTATGACAACCTCGTAGGGACAGACCCGCCAGAACTCAAGGGCAAACTGGAAGACCGGTATCGGGCAAGCCACCGCATGCGGGCCTGAAAGAAGCACGAGCGCCGCGGTTATAGTCCAGACGGCAGGCCCCCTTTGCCTGATTGCTTCAACCATATTCCTGTGCTCCATTTTCAGCAGATACCACAGTCACGGGGTCGTCTGCGAACAAAGCTTCTCTGGGTCCCTCAATGCGGACCCGCTCGCACCATTCATCCGACGAAGTTGAGATCTCTGAATGCCCCGGGCGACGAGTTCAATCCCGTTAATCAGAGGGTCGAGCTCATGCGACGAGAACTGTGACCCGTTCAACGACAGTAGTAGTGCCGTAGACGCGTGGGAAGGTGGGGACTGGATTCTACTGCTCAAGCACAATCTGGCTGATATTGAACGGACACGTGAACTCGCTGTGCTCGCCGGCGAATACGTTCCGAAATCAGATTTCTCGATGAAAAACCTCGATCCACCACAAGCCTGAATCACGTGTCCTGCCTTCTCACCCTTTCCAAGCTACCCGTGTGCACACGATGGCCCGTATTATTTCCAGCCACAGCGATTATCACTTGAACTCTCTGTCGGTGGTATCC
>JAWODG010000151.1:0-5469 GCA_046483385.1 Candidatus Brocadiia bacterium
CGCCAGACCCTCACAGAGTAGCCGCCACGCGAACATGGCCCCCAGGCGGAGGAAGGCCACGCCCACCAGCGCGCCCGCCGGGGCGCCGCCCAGGCCCGGCACCGGCACCACGGCCATCAACAGCGTGCCCAGCAACCAGACCGCGGTCAACAGGTAGACGAATATGCAGGAGCGCAAGGTGAGAACATCGACCCAGTTCCGGCCCCTCGCATCCTGCCCCTCGGCTTCCGCGCCCTCGCCCAGGTGGCGCACCACGTCCTTCAAGGAGGCGTTTATGCGGAAGAGCAGCGCCAAACCCTCGCAGAACAGCCGCACCACCACCAGCGCCGCCAGGACTACGAACCCATGGACGGCGGCCTCGCCCGGCACACCCCAGTCAAACCCACTCAGGGCGAAGCCCGCCACCAGCACGGCAAGCGAGGCCGCGACCCAGACCCCCGTCACGATGCTGCCCGTGATGAGCAGTCGGAAGCTGGCGAAATGAACAAGCAGCCGGCCCGTGTGCGCCACCACGTCCACTTCGGCCGGTTCGGCAGTCGGCTCCCGGCGCGCCGGGGCGGCCGGCGGTCCCGGCTCCGGTTCCTCCGCCGGTTCTTCCGAGGCCGGGCCTTCCTGGGTCAGGACGGGCAGTTCCTCTTCCGCGGCCGCCTCTTCTGTGTCGGGGGCGGACTTCTCATCCCGCTCGGACTCCTCGGGCGGAAGGCTGACCAACTCCCCCGTTCCGGCCCGGAAGATGGCGCCGCAGCGCGGGCAGCGGACCTTCGGATTCTCCCGGTCCGTCTCAATGCGAAGCTTGCCGTGACACTCCGGGCAGTCTGCAATACTTGCCATCGCGACCTCCCCGGTCCGGGGCATGTGTCTGTCTACCCTACACCGTGCGAATCGCCACCGGAAGCGCGCCGATGCCCCAAGCCGCCAGCAGTATGCCGGGGGAACGACGCGATATCAAGACTTCAGCGGCAATATTGCGGCATCCTTCGGTCGGCCGGTTGAGCCCGGTCGCCCCTCCGATAGGGGTCCCGGCTTTCACGTGCGGGGCGATATGGCCTATACTTGGGCGAACTTTTCCGGCGCCGGAGGGCAACGACCCGCGTGCTGCCTCGGGGGACAAAGCGAATGGTGCGGAGCGAGGTGTTCGACTACCTGAGGGCCCGCGGCTTGCGGGGAGCTCTCGAGGGGCTCACTCGCCGATTCCTCCATCGGAACGACCGCCGGTACATCACTGAACGCAGGCTGGACGAACCCATCCCCGACGCCCCGCCTCCCGACGGGATAGCCCTGCGCCAAGCGACGGGGCAAGACGTGGACCCGCTGCACGCAGCCATCGTGGAGAACGGGTGGTGGCGACGCCGCTCGGAGCTATCCGAATGGATCCGACGCGGCTATCCCTTCTCCGTCGCCATTGGGGATGGACGGCTCCTGGGATATGCATGCGTCGCCTTTGAGCCGACCTGCCGGGACGCCCTGCTGCGGAGCGCGGTCCGCCTGAAGGATGGGGACGCCTGGGGGGCGGATGCGTTCGTGATCCGCCGCGTCCGCGGGCGGGGACTCTACACCGCCCTGGGAGCGTCGGTGCTGAGACGTGCCCGGGAACTGGGCTACCGCCGTGTTCTATCCAGCGTGCCGGCCGACGACCCCGCCGTGCGCTCGGCCCACCGGAAGACCGGCGTGCGAGAAATACGAGAGGTCGCCATGTTCAGGTTGCTGCTTTACACCCGTGTGAGTATCAGCGAACTGCCAGGAGGGGAAGCATGAGCCGCATCCTTCGCGAGATGGAAACGATGCCGCCGGACGCGCTGGCCGAACTCCAGCTCGAACGCCTGAGGCGCCAGCTTGCGTACCTCTCGTCGCGTTCACCTTTCTACCGGGAGAAGCTGCGGAGCGCCGGGATGGAGCCCGACGAGCTGCGCAGTCTGGACGACCTCAAGGCCATACCGCCGACCACGAAGGACGAGCTACGGGAACACAACCGGGAGATCGTCTGCGCCCCGGATGAGGACATCGTGGACATCGGCGCCACCACGGGCACAACCGGCGACGCCGTCATCCTTCCCACAACGCAAAACGACTGGGACGAACTGGTGGAACTGCTAATGCGCGGCATGCACGGGCTGGGCGTGCAGAAGAGGGACGTATTCCAGGTCGCAGTAGCCTTCGACCAGTTGTTCTCTCTGGGCGCTCCTCTGGACGACGCGCTGAAGAACCTGGGGGTCACCGTGGTGCGCACCGGCCCCGGCAACCGGAGGCGGCAGGTGGAGCTGATGCGTCGACTGGGCACAACGTGCATCATGGCGACGCCGGACTTCATGCTGCTGCTGGCCGAGGAGGCCCGGGAGATGGGATTCGATCCGCGCAAGGACTTCTCTCTCCGCATGGGCGTCTTTATCGGCCACGGGCTCTACACGGCCGACTGGCATCCGAACGCTTTGAACCGCCGCGTGGCGGAAGCGTGGCACATCGAGGTTTACTCCGACTACGGGTCGATGGAGATGCTGGCCGGGCTGATCGAGTGCGCCGAGCACGGTGGGCACCATGTGCCGGCCGATCAATTGCTGGTGGAGGTGATAGACCCGGACACGGGCAAACCACTGCCGCCGGGGGAACCGGGCGAGCTGGTGGCCACACACCTGGGACGGACGGGCACCCCCTTGCTGCGGTTCCGCCAGGGCGACATCACCACAATCCAGACCGAGCCCTGTCGGTGCGGGCGAACCACCCCGCGCGTGATGGCCGTGCTCGACCGGTTAGACCACATGCTGAAGATCAAGGGCGTTTCCGTCTATCCCCGGCAGGTGGAGCAGGCCCTCATGGAGATACCCGAGGTCAAGGGCTACCTCGTCGAAGCCTACACGGAGGACTCCGGCGGCGACGGGCTGCGCATCCGCGTCAGCGCGGGAGGCGACGAAGAGACTGTCCTGGACAAAGTCCGCAAGGCCGTGAAGGCCCGCGCGCGGATACTGCCCGACCATCTGGAGACGGCGCCGCAAGAAGAGATCACGCGGCTCTGGTACTCGGAAGACACGCGGAAACCCCGGAAGTTCCGGGACCTCCGGCAGCGCTGAGGCAAACGGAAGACGCTATTGGGGAGGCGGCTCGATGGGGTATTCGCCGTGCTGTTCCACGGTCTCGCGGAGCGCCCGGATGTGCTCCTCCGGGAAGGGCATGCCCTGGTCGGGTCCGCAGAAGTAGCCACCCTCCCGCCCCAACTGCCACATGCGCAGGCGCGTCTCACGCCGTATCGCCTCGACCGGCCCCTTCATAACCGTGTGCGTGGAGACTCCCCCGGAGAGCGCCATCCTGCCCTGTGTCACGCGACGGACGTTGTCGAGGTCGTTGGCCGTGGCCTGGATGGGGTTCAGCACGTCCACGCCGAGGTCCATAAACACATCGAGGATCGGCTCGATGTGTCCGCACGAATGGAATGCGATGATGACACCGCGTTCTTTGTAGAAGGAGAAAAGCCGCCGGTACTCCGGCACGAAGAACTCGTGCAGCACGTCAGGGCTGAAAAGGAGCCCGTGCTGCCCCCCCAGGTCGTCCCCCAGCCCGGCCACCTGGACGCCGACTTCCGCGTAGTGCCGGGCGATGCCGAGCTGAAAGTCCATGACGCGATGGAGCAACTCCCGGACGCGGCCGGGGTCATCGGTGAACGCCATCATCAGCCTGTCCATGCCGACCAGGTTGTAGCAGCGCTCCCAAAGCGTCTCCCGGTGGCTGCCGGAGGGGAAGTGTCTGTGGCGGTCGGCCTTCTCGGCCCGTTGGTAGATACGCTCGCAGAGCCTGGGATCGTCCGGGTCGGGGAAGGTGTGGCCGTCCAGCCGGGACAGGTCCGCCAGCGGATGCTCCCGGGCCATGCCCATGACACCCTCGAGTTCCTTCTGCCAGCCGACGCCCCAGATGTCGTGCCATCGGGTGCCGGGTGGCGCGTCGTGCCCGCCCTCTCCTTCGAAGGGGCGGTGGTTGACGCCGAAGTACGAGCAGTCCCACGTGGGGAGACCGCCGACGATCCGTTGCGGGTCGTCAAAACGGAGCAGATGAAGAGCGTTTTCCTTGGCGTCCATGGTATTTGCGGTCAGCCTTAGATCAACAGGCAGCGGGCTTGTCTGGGACAATTCACGGACGTTAGTGAGGGATGGTCGGACTGCCCATCTACGGAATGCGGGGCCCATAGCGCGTGACCGCCAGCGGGCTAAGCCGGGCTGGCAAGATGCGTCGCTCACCGCGCACGAAGGATCAGTAGACAGTCCCGGGAGCGAGCAGGTACACAAAAAGAGCCCGGCAACAACCTACTTTCTCAGCCCACGAGGGGCCAATATCATCGGCGCGGAAGGCTTAACGGCCGTGTTCGAAATGGGAACGGGTGTTTCCCTTCCGCTATGGTCACCGGGCAATACTTCAGCCGTCCGGTGCCGGTCGCAGACAGATGTCTGCGCAGGCCGGCGCGATCCTTTTGCCGGACGGCGTCGGAATATGGAATAGGAGGAGCGCCAGTGGTTTGGGCAACGACGGGTAATGCCGATTGCGTTCAGGTCAGGTATGTGTCAGCCGTTCGGCAGATTAGTACCGGTCAGCTGAGCGCCTTTGAGTATACGCGCTTACACCACCGGCCTATCAACCTCCTGGTCTTGAAGGTGCCTTATTCCCTCGAAGGGGAACGGATAGCTCATCTGGGAGACGGCTTCCCGCTTAGATGCTTTCAGCGGTTATCCTTTACGAACTTGGCTACCCAGCTATGCTCCTAGCGGAACAACTGGCGCACCATTGGTTCGCTCTTCCCAATCCTCTCGTACTAGGGAAAACCCTCCTCAGCTATCCAACGCCCACGGCAGATAGGGACCGACCTGGCTCACGCCGGTCTAAACCCAGCTCGCGTACCGCTTTAATCTGTGGACTCCGGAACCCTTGGGACCTTTTCCAGCCCCAGGATGCGATGGGCCGACATCGAGGTGCCAAACCTCCCCGTCGCTATGAGCGCTCGGGGGAGATAAGCCTGTTATCCCCGGGGTACCTTTTATCTGTTGAGCGACGGCCTTTCCACACAGTCACCGTCGGATCACTAAGCCCTGCTTTCACATCTGCTCGACGGATATGTCTCGCAGTTAAGCTCCCTTATGCCTTTACACTCAGCGTGCGATTGCCGACCGCACTGAGGGAGCCTTTGGGCTCCTCCGTTACCTTTTAGGAGGAGACCGCCCCAGTCAAACTGCCCACAAAACACTGTCCTTCGCCCGGCTTCACGGGTCGAAGTTAGAGCCCTAACACCACAAGGGTGGTATTCCACTGATGGCTCCACCGGTCCTGGCGAACCGGCTTCACTGCCTCCCACCTATGCTACACATGCCCTGCCAGAACCCAATGTCATGTTGCAGTAAAGGTCCACGGGGTCTTTCCGTCCTGCCGCCGGTATGTCGTATCTGCACGACAATTGAAATTTCTCCGAGTTCGTTGTTGAGTCAGTGTCCGGGTCGG
>JAWODG010000180.1:0-51939 GCA_046483385.1 Candidatus Brocadiia bacterium
CACGTAGTGAGCCCAGTAGGCGCCCCACTCCGGGTGGGCGTTCGTCTCGTTGTCCATGCAGTAGAGGACGTGGCCCCGGTCCAGCGTATAGTAGAGCACCTTGTCCACGAAGGCTTCCTGGAAGCGCCGCACCTCGGGCACATTGTCCAACGCGGGCACGGTGCGATGGAACATCTGGTTGTCCGCTGGCGGCGGGTAGTCAATGACCTCCGGCATTCCGGTCTCGGCCGCCGTGAAGTTGACGTTGTTGCGCGGGTTGTAGGGGTGTTTGTGCCAGCAACGGCTGTAGAGGTCCCACGTTGCCCAGAACTCGACCTGCATGATGACGTCACGCTCGGCGGTCAGCTCGACCATCCGCGCGAAACGCCCCCAGTAGTCGTCGTCAAACCGATTCAGGTCGTAGAGCCCAGAGTCCTCCTCGCGGGCGTAGGGCCAGATGTGCCCCGGCTCGCGGCTGGACATAGTGCATCGGACGTAGTTGCCGCCCACGGACCTGAGCACGTCCAGGTGCTCGGCCAGTCCGTCGAGCTGGAAGAGGTTGTCCTTGGCGCTCCCGCCCAGCAGCAGAACTGGCTCGCCCCGGTATTGCCAGTAGAAGGGGTTCCCGGCGTACGGCTGGATGACGTCCGCTTCCGGCACGGGGGATGCCATGGGGTAGGATCTCCAATGTTCGGCGTATCGAGTGGCTTCTTCAGACGATGTCCACCAGCTCGATGTGGAAAGTGAGGTCCTCGCCGGCGAGAGGGTGGTTCCCGTCCAGCTTCACGGTCTCGTCTCCGACCTCCACGATGCGCACGACCAGCCTCTGGCCGTTCTCCTCCTCGATCTGGAGGGCCTGTCCTTCCTCGAGCTCCAGATCGTCGGGGAACTCGCCCCGGCCGAACTCGGCCACCAGGTCCTCCCGGTGGGCTCCGTAAGCATCCTCCGCGGGGATTGTGGTCTTCCGCGCCTGCCCGGGCTCCATGCCCACGACGGCTTCCTCGAAGCCGGTGATGACCTCTCCGGAACCGATGGTGAACTCGAATGGTTCATCTTCGCGCGTGGTGTCGAAGACCTGTCCGTCCTGAAGCTGGCCCGTGTAGTGCACCTTCACCGTGTCGCCCGACTTCGCTTCTGCCATGGGAGTCTCCCGGCAGTGAATGTGCGGCCGCCGCGGCATGGCCGGGGGGCCGTGCTTGCCTGGACCGGCGGCGCCGGTCCTACAACGGCGATTGTAGCACACTGCCGGCCGAGCCCCAACCGTGCGGCCCGACAGACCATACAGAGACCAAAGTTAACCACAACGACCACGACGGGCACAACCAACCGCAACGACAAAACCAGTGGCGAGACACCCGGAGGAAGGCGAGCACAAGCGCCGGTGCAGCCGGAACTCGCCTACAGCACCGAGTCGTGCCGGCTTGGGCCGTGTTTGTCCGTGCTCGGCCGTCTCCGTCGCCCCCGGCCCTCAGTCCTCGAAAGTCGGCATGTGGTCCTTCTCCGTCTCGTACATCTCATCCACCATCTGCCGGATCTCCTCCAACGACAGCACGGCGGAGGTGAGCGGGTCGTAGGCGATGGACCAGTAGAGCATGTCGCGATCGCCCGCCAGGCAGGCTTCCACAGCCATCATGATGGAGTTGGTGGCCATGTTGTTCAGGGCTGCGAGCTGGGGCGGCAGGTCGCCCACGTGGCAGCGGTGGATGCCGCCCCTGTCGGCGTAGCACGGCACCTCCACCGAGCAGCCGTCCGGCAGGTTGGTGATGAGACCCTCGTTGGCCACGGTGCCGTTGAAGCGGAAGGGCTCGTTGCCCTCCAGCGCGTTCATGATGTAGGAGCCGTACTCGTGGCCGCGGGTCAGGTTGAACTCCTCGGTCTCCTCCGCCTTCTCCCGCAACCGGCCCATGTAATCTTCGCGGTCGGTGCTGTAGAGCTTCTTGATGTAGCCGGTCTCCCCGTTGAAACCCTCCCCGGCGTACTTCTCCACCAGGTCCTCGCGTTTGCGGAACCAGGGATTGTACTCCGAGTTGTGCCCGCTTGACTCGGTCACGTAGTAGTCCAGCCGCCGCAGCATCTCAACGCGAGTGGTATTGCCCTCGTACCACTCCTCGTTCTCCCATGCGGCCTTCCGGATGCGCGGGTAGGCGTCCTCGCCCTCGTGTTCGTATTTGAGCACCCACGCCTGGTGGTTGATGCCGGCCACCCAGGAGGCGCACTCCTCGGGGTCCTCTTCGATGATGCGGGCCAGTTCCCGGTGGGCGCCCTGCACGCTGTGGCACAGCCCAATGATCTCGACGTCAGTCGTCTTTCGCACCGCGTGACAGAGCATCGACATCGGGTTGGTGTAGTTGAGCATGACGGCGTCGGGGCAGAGTTGCTCCACGTCCCGGGCAATATCGACGAGTGTGGGAATGGTGCGCATCGCGCGGAAGATGCCGCCGGGGCCCATCGTGTCGCCGATGCACTGGTTGACACCGTACTTCAGGGGGATGTCGATCTCCCAACGGATCGGCTCCCGTCCGCCCACCAGTACGGCCACCACAACGTAGTCGGCCCCCTCCAACGCCTCCCGGCGATCCGTCGTGGAGGTCACCGTCGCGGGGTAACCGCCCTGGTCGATCATCTTGCGGGCGATGGTCTCCATGTAGCCCAGCGGTTCCGGGTCGATGTCCATGAGCCGAAAGGTGGAATCCTGCAGCCCGGGAAAGCTGAGCGAGTCCCGGACCATGGCCTGCGCGAAGACGTGGCTTCCGGCTCCTATGATGGCTATCTCTGCCATGGGTAAGTCTCCAACAGTTGCGGGAAGAAGCTGCGAAAATGGACGGAAAGCGGGGCATCTTAGCCCAGACGCGGATGGGGTGCAAAAGGAACCGGTCGGCTCACTCGACGGTGACCAGGTTACGGCCCGCGCGCTTGCTCTGGTAGAGGAGCCGGTCGGCCCGACGCACCAACTGGCGGGGCGAGTCCTGCGGTCGGGCCAGGGTGGCGCCGATGGAGACCGTCACCCGGATGTCGTCATCCTCGACGGGCACACTCGAATTGGCGACCAGGAGGCGGGAACGCTCGGCGACCGATTGCAGTTGCGGTTCATCCACGTTGACGAGGAGAGCAAGGAACTCCTCCCCTCCCCAACGTCCCAAAAAGTCGAAAGGGCGCAGGCTTTTCAGCAGCGTGGTCGCCACCATCTTCAGGACGCGGTCGCCGGCATCGTGGCCGAACTCGTCGTTGACGTTCTTGAACCGGTCTATGTCCACGAACAGCACGCCGAAGGGCCAGCCGTATCGGCGCATCTCCTCCAGCCTCTCCCCCAGTTTCTGCTCGGTGTAGCGCCGGTTGCCCAGGCCCGTTAGAGGGTCCAACAGGGCCATTTCGCGCAGTTCGTGCAGGCGGCTCAGCGCGGCCGACCCGCCGGAGACGTCGGTGAACGCTTCTATGGCTCCCCGGGCCACCCCGTTCGCGTCGAGAACGGGGATGACGCGCACGAGAACGGGCACGCGGTGGCCGTCCTTGTGGTGAAGGTACATCCGCTCCTCGCGCTCCCGACCGTCACCCAACGCTTGCGCCACGGGGCAACCCCGTTCGCAGAGACTCTTCCCCTCATCGTCCATGTGCTCCAGGGCGCTGCCGAAGCAGCTCTTGCCGACGACCTCTTCCGCCGTGAATCCCGTCAGGTCCTCGGCCGCTTTGTTCCACGAGACGATCGTCCGTTCTCTGTCGAGCACATAGACACCTTCGTAAAGGATGTCCAGAGCTTTCTCATAGAAATAGGCCGGGATCTCCACCTCTGCCCACTCAGCAGAAGAAGACACGCACTTCAGCCAGACGCGCGCCGCGGCATCCGGCCACGCACCGGACTACCCCAGCAACCATATACTACGCCGGAGTGCCCCCGCGGGACAAGACGTAATCTGCAAAACGGCGCGATCCGATCACAGCAGGCCGTTCAGCTGCTCCTCACCCTCCACGACCGTGAACATGTCCACCACGTGACCAATCGAAAAAACTCCCCGAATTCGGTCGGACAGCCCGATGACAACCAGTTTCCCTTGCCGCTCTTGCACGGTCAGTTGCGCCTCGATGAGGGTGGCAAGCCCACCGGTGTCCATGTACTCCACCCCGGACAGGTCCAGTATGAGCCGGGGTGCCTCCTCTCGCAGGTGTTCCTGCAGTCGTCTGCGCAGCTCAGGGGCGGTCCCCACGTCGATGCGCCCGACCAACGCCAGCAACGGGACGCCGTCCACTGACCTTGCGGCAATGTCGAGCTCCGCCATGACATCACTCCCGCGGGTCGAAGTCGGGGAATCAGAGCGCGTCGGCGTTCTGCAGCAGGTACACGCGGTAGGGTTCTATGGCAACGGACTCCTCTTCCTCCGGCGGATCGACCGGCTCGCTCTCCATCACGTCAAAGACCTCGGTCTTCGGCCCGACCTGCAGCTCGAACTCCTTGTAAGACCAGAGGACGGTAACCTCCGGGTCGGCCCCCCGCCACAGGATACCGCGTCCGTCGGGCAGCAGGGACGATGTCTCCATGTACTCCCGAACGGCCTGGCAGGCCTTGTTGACCGCCCCGAATTCCGAGTCCCACCACTCCTCCATGGTGCCCCGCACCGCACGTTTCGCCCTGCAGACGGGCATGTAGCTGAGCCGGTTCGCACAGCCCCGAAAGTACACCTCGAGCGGGTCCAGGTCCCCGTGCGCCACTTCTTTGTGAGGGAATCTCAATACCTTATCCCGGAACATGAACTCGCTCCCGCCGTTCACCCGAAACGGGGGCTCCAGGCCGGGCGTGGCCAGTTCGCCGGCGCCCCAGGACAGGCAACGATATCCCATCTGCTGGAGTTCCGCGACCAGGCGCAGCCGTCTCATCGCCAGACTCCGTATCGTCCCCGGGCTGCGAGCTATGCGACCGCGACCCGGCGGGCCCACCCAGTCCAACTGGTCGGAGAGGGATTCCAGCATGTTGGACGCGAACAATGCCTCCAGATTGAACTCGCTCCGCAGACGGCGCATGTGACGCATCAGGAAGGCCCAGCAGTCATCGTCCCGCAAAGCGGCCGCGACAAGTTCGTGCCCGGCCGGATAGTCTTCTTCATCCTCGAGGCTGTCCACCACCAGCCATTCCCGGCAGCAATCGGCAAGGCAGAGAGCGACTTCCACCCCCCGCGCCCGGGCGTGCTCGGTGATACGCTCCACGCTGCGGGCCGCCTCCGTGCGGGCGCGCACAGTGTCCCTGGCAGGGGCGCACGCCAGCATCAGGTCCGGCACGTAAACGCGCTTAATGCGCGCCTTCGCCAGAGCGTCCAGACCGTGTTCCATGCTCTTCTCGGAACCGTCGCCCGCATCCATCCAACTGCTGGCGACCGCCCCGCTGCGGAGGACTCCCGTGCTGTTGCGCTGACGGGCATCCAGATCCTGACGAATGGCGCAGTACTGATCCACGCGCTCGGACTCCTCCGCCACGGGCTCATCGTTGCACAGCACCAGGTGCGCCGGGAACTCGAGGCACCCTGAGAGGTCGCCGCACAACTGATGCCAGTGCACCAGGTGGTTGCGGCCGGACTCCTTTTGGAACAGCGACTGGCAATGGAAAACGTCATCGAAGGTCGTCAGCAGCAGCGTCTGTTTGTCGAACTGGAACGTGAACCCCTGCAGCGCCGTGAAAAAGGGGAGGAACTGCTGGACCTGCGTCAGGCCCTCGTCCCGGGTGTGCCAGGCCGTGGTGTAAGAGTCGTCCTTGTTCTGTATTGTCTTCCTGGGAGGACTGAAGGGGGCGGCCATCCAGAAGTCATTGCCGGTGGCCCAGCCGCCCAACTCCCACGTGGACCGATCCTGTATGCGATAGGCGTGGTACTTGCGGGAGTGGAACCTGTAGGCGTAGGAGAACCCGACGAAGTCCGTTCCGCCGATGGTCCGTTCCTCGGCCCTGAGGGTCAACTGCATCATACCCCCACGGTCGCGCTCGGGTTCGTCCCCCCATGTTCCCACGTGCCAGCGGTCCTGCCCGTCGCAGCAGAGCCACTCCATCCGCCCCCGGGAGACCACGTAGGGCCGCAGATTTAGCACGACGAAATCGTCGCCCTTTTCGATCTCCTCGAACTCCAGCCTCACGACTTCAAACCCGTTGGGCGTTGTCACCAGCGGCAGCACGGGCAGCTCTTCCGAACGTAGCTTACGGCGGCCGAGCTTGACCTGACCCAACCCACCGAACGTGCCGCCGTCCCTCAGTATCTCGACCGATATCCGGTTCTCGAAGCTGAGTCGATAATTCCTCTCGCTCTCTTTCCAGCGCATCTCGCTCCTCACGGGGTGTCACCTGGGGGCCACAATCGGTTTATCCTTATAGAGCGTCTCGCCCCGCTTTTCAAGCAGTTTCGCGTTCCCGGGGTTCGGGCGGCATGCGTGCGCGGGGGGCGATCGCGGCCTTGACACGGTTGGCCGAGCCGCTAAAATAGACGCCTGAGCACAGTCCACGACCGGGTCGCACCCGCCGCGCCGCGGGGGCCCGGCCGTTTTGTCATAGCAGCCTGTTGAAGAACCGGACGCGGCGGTCCCGAGGGTTGGGGCGGAGCGCTTAGGTCGCGGGACGCTCCACATGCGTCCATCCAGTTGTTCAACAGGGTTGCCAGGCGGGCGCGCGCCGGGGTGCGCGCGAGCCGGCCCCTCCGAGTTCCTGATACTACGTAGCACGGGGATACTGCACATGGCTGACGACTACATGGACATTCTGCAGAGCAAGCTCGACAAGCCGAACTATGGCAAACTCATGGCGCTTGAGAACCCCAAGCTCCATCGGTTCGTGGCGGATTTCATCCGCCTCTGTCGCCCCGACTCGGTGTTCGTGGCCACCGACGATCCCGAGGACATAGCCTACGTCAGGTGCCGCGCCGTCGAATTAGGCGAGGAGAAGGAACTCGCCACAGAGGGCCACACCGTCCACTTCGACGGCTATCACGACCAGGCCCGGGACAAAGAGCGGACCTGCTATCTGGTGGAGCCGGGCCAGGACCTGGGCGAACGCCTGAACACGGTGGACAAGGCGTCGGGCGTGGAGGAGGTCCGGGGCTTCCTGGAAGGCGCCATGGAAGGCAAGGAGATGTTCGTCAGGTTCTTCTGCCTCGGCCCGCTGGACTCCGAGTTCTCGATCCCGTGCGCGCAGATAACCGACTCCGCTTACGTGGCCCACAGCGAGGATATCCTCTACCGGCAGGGCTACGAGACGTTCCGGAGCATCGGCGACTCGGAGGACTTCTTCCGCTTCGTCCACAGCGCGGGGGAGCTGGAGAACGGCGTCAGCAAGCACGTGGACAAGCGGCGCATATACATCGACCTCGACGAGAACCTGGTCTACAGCAGCAACACGCAGTACGGTGGCAACACTATCGGGCTGAAGAAACTGGCCCTTCGTCTGGCCATTCGGCGGTCTTCCCGGGAGGGCTGGCTGGCCGAGCACATGCTGGTGATGGGCGTTCACGGCCCCGACGAGAGGGTGACCTACTTCACCGGCGCCTTCCCCAGCGCCTGCGGCAAGACCTCCACCGCCATGGCCCCCGGCGAGAGCATCGTGGGGGACGACATCGCCTACCTGCGCAAACGCGAAGGAGCCGTTCACGCCGCCAACGTGGAGAACGGCATCTTCGGCATCATCCGCGACGTCAACTCAGAGGACGATCCGGTCATCTGGAAGACGCTTAACAGCCCGGGCGAGATCATCTTCTCCAACGTGCTGGTCACCGACGACGGTGTCCCTTACTGGCTGGGCAAGGACGGCCCCTGCCCCGAGGAGGGCGTCAACCACAGCGGCCGGTGGTATCCCGGCAAGACGGACGAGGACGGCAACGAGATCACACCCTCCCACAAGAACGCCCGCTACACCATCCGCATCTCTTCACTGTCCAACGCCGACCCGCGCGTGGAGGACCCCGCGGGCGTGCCCGTCGGAGGTGTCATCTACGGCGGCCGAGACAGCGACACATGGGTGCCGGTGGAGGAGAGCTTCGACTGGGTCCACGGCATCATCACCAAAGGCGCCAGCCTGGAGTCGGAGACCACCGCCGCGACGCTGGGAGAGGAGGGCGTGCGCAGGTTCAACCTGATGGCCATCATGGACTTCGTCGCCATCCCCCTGGGCCGCTACATCGAGAACAACCTCAAATTCGCGGATGATCTGGAGAATCCACCGCTGGTCTTCGGCGTGAATTACTTCCTCCGCGGCGAGGACGGCCGCTACCTGAACGCCATTCTGGACAAGAAAGTCTGGCTGAAGTGGATGGAACTCCGCGTGCACGGCGACGTGGACGCCATCCAGACCCCCACCGGCTACATCCCCCGCTACGAAGACCTGCGGGGACTGTTCAAAACCCAGTTGGACAAGCCCTACCGCAAGCACGACTACGTGGAGCAGTTCTCCACCCGCGTGCCGGAGCATCTGGCCAAGCTGGAGCGCATCCATAACATTTACCACACCCAGGTGCCGGACACGCCCGATGTGCTTTTCCGTGTGCTCCAGGAGCAACGCGAACGGCTGGAGGCGGCCCGCAAAGCCCACGGCGACGTCATCTCTCCTTGGGAGTTCTAAGGCCCCACTTGCGCGACTCCGACCGTGCGACGCCGGCCGGCCCAGTCCCGCTCGGCCGCGGGATGGTGACCGGCCGGCGCTTTTTTTGCCTCGCCTTTTTGCTCGAAGTCCTCTTTGCTTTCCGTCGGCGACTGCTCTCCACTCTGACGCCGGGCCGGGCATCGCGAGACGACGGTATGCCACCGGTCCGAATGCGCTCGGCCCCTTGCGCCGGGACTCACTTCTGCATGTCTTCCGCTTAGGACTTTACTTCCGCTCCCCGGTTGCCCGTAGAATCACGTTGGGCGACGGTCGCACCGGAGGCGGGAACACTGCGGCATGAAATGAGCCATAGCAGCGAGCAGACTCCGAAGACTGTGCGGCAACTTCTGCAAAAAGCGACGGGTCAACTCAAGCGGGCCGGCGTGGGTGATGCGCGCCTGAACGCCGAGCTGCTGCTGGCCCACGCCTTGGGCGTGGACCGTTCCGCTCTTTTCGCCCGGCCGAATGCTGCCGTGCCGAACCTGGTTGCGCACCGGATGGAAGCACTGACCCGGCGCCGGGCGGCCCGCGAGCCGCTGCAGTACCTGCTGGGAAGCTGGGAATTCTACGGCCGCACCTTTGAGGTAACGCCGGCGGTGATGGTCCCCCGCCAGGAAACGGAACTGCTGGTGGAAAAATGCCTTGAGAAACTGCCCGCGGACGAACAAGGGCCGGCCGCCGATGTCGGCACCGGCAGCGGCATCATAGGCGTGACGCTTGCCGCTGAACGTCCGCACCTGCGCGTTGTGGCGACCGACAGCAGCGCCCCGGCCCTGGCCGTCGCTCGGCGCAACGCGTGCCGCCACGGCGTGGGGGGACGCATATCGTTCGTGCAGGCGGATCTGGCCGCGGGACTGCGGCCCCAGGCTTTCGCACTGGTGGTGTCCAACCCGCCCTACGTGCCGGTCAGTGAGATTGACGGGCTGGAGCCGGAAGTCAGCCGACACGAACCGCGACGGGCGCTGGACGGCGGTCCCGACGGGCTGGAAGTCGTACGACGGCTGGTGCCCCAGGCGGGGCGTGCGCTGCGTCCGGGTGGTTGGCTGGCGCTGGAACTGGGGCCGGGTCAGTGGGAACGGGTCCGCACGATGGCACTGGAGTGTGGCTGCTTTGACACAGAGACGGCGGAGTGCATGACCGACCCGGCCGGCTGGGACCGGGTCTTCTGCATCCGCAAACGCGCCGGATAGGAAGGCCGTATCGCATGCAGGAAATCGTCGTCCGCGGAGGACAGCGGCTGGAAGGAACACTGGATGCCAGCGGTGCCAAGAACGCCGCCCTGCCAGTGCTGGCGGCCACGGTGCTGACGGAAGGCACGACCACGCTCCACCGTGTCCCCCGACTGACGGACGTGGACACGATGGCCGCCATTCTGCGCGCTCTGGGCCTGGAGCTGGAATGGACCGGCCGAAACGACCTTCGGGTAACGCCCACCGGCACCGGCGGCACCGTGGCGCCCCGCGAACTGGTGCGACGCATGCGTGCCAGTGTCTGCCTGCTCGGCCCCCTGCTGGCCACCCGCGGAGCGGCCACTATGCCCCTGCCCGGCGGCTGCGTCATCGGGCCGCGCCCCATCAACCTGCACCTGAAGGGCCTGCGCGCTCTCGGGGCCGACATAGTCGTGGACGACCACCAGATATACGCCCGAACCGACGGGTTGAAGGGCACGCGCGTCAACATGACCGGCCCGCACGGAAGCACAGTGCTGGGCACGGCCAACGTGCTGATGGCCGCCACGCTGGCCGAGGGGGAGACCGTCATCGAAGGCGCCGCCCGGGAGCCTGAGGTACAGGACCTGGCCGACTACCTGGTGGCCTGCGGGGCGGAAATCGCCGGCATCGGCACACCCACCATCCGCGTGGCCGGCAAGGACCGCCTTCGCGGGGTGGAATACCGGCTCATACCCGACCGCATCGAGGCCGGGACCTTCTTTTGCGCGGCCGCCGTCACGGGTGGCGAGGTCACCGTCAGGGGGCTGCGTCGGGAGCACATGGAGGCCACGCTCGAAGCCCTGCAGAGCGCGGGGGTGGAGATCACCGACAGCGACGGCAGCGTGCGGGCCCGCGCCGCAAAGCCACTCCAGCCGGCGCAACTGGCCACAGCCCCCTACCCCGGCTTGCCGACTGACATGCAGCCTCAGCTTAGCGTTATGCTTTGTTTGGCCGACGGGATCAGTTCCTTCGAGGAGAAGGTATACCCCGACCGCTTCACCCACGTCCCGGCCCTCCTTCGCATGGGCGCCGAGGTGGACTGCCGCGGGTCCCGGGCCGTCATCCACGGAGTGGAGCAACTCCACGGCGCCCGAGTAACCGCCACCGACCTTCGCGCCGGAGCGGCCCTGGTGCTGGCGGGGCTGGCGGCCGAGGGAGAAACCGAAATCAGCGGCATAGACCAGATCGAGCGGGGCTACCAGATGCTGGTGGCCGATCTGCGCTCGCTCGGGGCGCACATCCACCGGAGGGAAGCCGACTGGTGCGAACGCCGCTCGCGCCGCTCTGCGTGACGGGAATGTCCCCCCGCTCGTGGTGGGGCTTCCGGCCATCCGCGCTCGCACGTTCGTGCTCGTGCTCGCCGCAGAGGCGTCGTTCGAGGCACGACTGCTGCCCGTGAGGGTACCGTCGTTCGCCAGGTCGGTGGCCTCCCGCATCCGGCTGCTGAACGTGCCCGCAAAGCAACCGGCAGCCTTTGCATTCCCGCCGGCCAATCCTTAAAGTGAGTGGGAACCCTCCGGGGCATCCGCAAAGCGAAAGGCGGGAAATGCGCAAGAGAACTGGCCGATGGTTCCTGTTGCTGTTGTCGCTCATCCTGAGCGCCCTCACCGGGCCGGCGGCACGGGCGCAGGAGCTCCCTCCCATAATGCCGGTCTCCGAAGTGCGCCCGGGCATGGAGGGCTACGGCTTGACCGCCCTGAACGGGGCGGAGCCGCAGCGTTTCCCCGTCGAAGTCCTAGCCGTTATCGACGGGTGGTACCCCAAGGGCAAGATCGTGCTGATCCGCTTCAGCGGCCCCATCATCGACGAGGCCGGCATCATAGCCGGAATGAGCGGAAGTCCCATCTACATCGACGACAAACTGGTCGGCGCGCTGGCTTACGGGTGGAGTTTCTCGAAGGTGCCGCTGGGAGGCGTCACCCCCGCCGAAGAAATACTGAAGGCACAGAACTTAGACGCCGAGGGCGGAGAGCCGGCCGCCGTGGCGGCGCGCCGGGAGTCCGCGCGCCGGATGCGCCAGCGCATGGATGAACTGGCCGGCATGCTGCTGTCCCGTGAAACGGAAGGCTTCCCCGCGCCGGCACTGGACGAGGCGATGACGAGGGCGGCCCTACCGCCGCTGCTCCCCCGCCAGGCCGGGCAGTCTATAGCCGTGTCGGCCAAATCTCCGGGTGGGCGGCGAGGCCAACTTACCCCGCTGCCGGTGCCGCTGGCGCTGGGGGGACTGGGGCCGGAGGCGGCGCCCTTGATGGCGGCTCTCGACACCGCCGGCTTCATGCCTGTACAGGCCGCCGGAGCCGCCGCCGATGCGGACGAGGAGTTGACGATCCAAACCGGAATGCCCGGCGGAACCGTCTTTGTGACCGGCGACCTGACAGTCTCCGGCATGGGCACCATCACGTGGGTGGACGGCGAGCGCGTGGCCGCCTTCGGGCATCCCCTGATGGGCATGGGGGCGGTGGACCTGCCCTTCGCCATCGGGCGAACGCAGGCCGTGGTGCCGTCGCTGCAGCGCTCCTTCCGGGTGAGCAGTGCCGACAGGATCGTCGGCCGCCTTACCCAGGACCGCGACTCTGCCATCATCGCGCGCATCGGCGAGGAGGCCCCGATGCTGCCCTGCACGGTGCGGGTTACGGGCCTGCGTGATGAGGAATACAACTACCGCATCGCCGGCTACTGGCAGACGGCGCCTTTCTACACCTTCATCGCGGTCGCCTACAGCAGCCTCCGCTTTCAGGGCGAAGGCAACCCCTACACCATGATGGCACGCGCCCGCATCTCCGTCGAGGGTCTCGAGGAGCCGCTCGTGTTGGAGAACGAGTTCGCCGACTGGTCACCGGTCACGCCCGCGTTCACGCTCGTGCAAACGCCGCTGGCCGCACTCACGATGAACCCCTACAAAGAGGTGAAGATTCAGGGGGTGGATTACGAGATAGAACTGAAGCGCGGGTTCGACGTCGCCCTCATCAAGTCCGTGCGCGCCGAGCGCCGGCGCGTGGCCCCCGGAAGCGATGTCACCCTGCACGTGCGTCTGCTGGAATGGCAGGGCGATGAGGTCTCTCGCGAGGTTCTGTTGCACATCCCCGAGACGGCGCAACCTGGCAGCCAGGTGCAGGTGCTGGTCTGCGACGCAATGACAAACATGATGATAAAGGCCAGGATGGACCCCGGCCTCTTCGCACCAAAGAGCTTCGAGCAACTGATCGACATGCTGCAGGAGTCCGATCCGAGTCGCAACATCTTCGTGCGTGCCGCGTTCGTCGAGGAAGGCGTCCGCTACGGGGGACAACCCATGCCGGCTCTGCCCTCTTCCACCCTGAGCATCCTGAAGCTCGGGGGCAGTGGACGGGCGGACCCGCTGACCTCCGACCGGGTGCATAGCGTGGGAACGCCCTACATCCTCGAAGGCTCGCACACCCTCACGCTTACCGTTGAAGAACCGGAACCTTTCAGGCCCTGAGCGCTTCGGGGCGGGAGAGATCGATGCGCAGATATTTCGCACTTTTCTTGAGCCTGGCCCTGCTGCTGGCCGGGTCGGCGGCGGCCAGGACATGGACGACGAGCGGCGCTGCCGATTTCGCCGCCGGCAAGCTGGAGGGCGTCTCCGTGGTCTCCACGGGCGAGCTGCAGCTTGCCCCGCCGGCCGAGAAAGTCGACGGACTGGAGGCCGACTTCGTCTGGGACATTGAGGTCGCGGACGACGGCACCGCCTACGTCGGCACCGGCTCCCCGGGCGCCGTCTATCGACTGAGCGGAGGCCAACTCGAGCTGCTGCACAAGGACGAAAAGCTTCACGTCCTCAGCGTGCTCCCGCTGCTGGACGGTTCCGTTCTGGCCGGCACCGCGCCGGAGGGAGTCATCCTGCGCATCAGCCGCCGCGGGCAGGTGACGACGTTCGCCGACCTGGACGACCGCTACGTCTGGGACATGGCCTTCAGCCGCACCCATCGCATCTACTGCGCCACCGGGCCGGAAGGACGTTTGCACGAACTCGACCAGGGGGGCGACGCCACCGAACTGCTCAAGGTCCCCCAGCAGCACCTGATGTGCGTCGCCGTGGACGGCGGCACCGTCTATGCCGGCAGCGCGCCCGACGGGCTTATCTACGCCGTGGACGAACAGGGCCGTTCGAGCGTCCTTTATGACGCCGAAGAGGACGAGGTCCATGACATCGTGGTGGACCCCGACGGCGTGCTCTATGCCTGCACGGCCCAGGCCGAGCAGCGAGGCGGTCGCCCGCAGTCATCCAATTCCAGCGGTCAGCGGCCCGAGCCGCCGCCGGGCGCCGACCTGCCCCTGCAGGGCGCGCCGAAGGCGTTCAACAGCATCTACCGGATAGAACCCGGCCAGGGAGCCTCCCTGCTGGCCCGCTACGGGCAGGTCTTTGTGCTCAGTCTGGGTCTGTTCAACGAGCAGGTGCTGGCCGGCACGGGCCCGGGCGGACGGCTGGTGTCGGCGACGGCGGACCGCGAGATGGTGGTGGACCAGTTCGAGCCGTCCCACGTGACCGCCATTGCCGTCACGCCGGAGGGCGAGGCGCTCATCGGAACGGCCAACTCGGGCGAACTCTGGTACCTGGAGAAGGGCTTTCGCGCGGAAGGCACCTTCCTGAGCAAGCCGTTCGACGCGGGCTACCTTTCCCGCTGGGGCAGCCTGTGGTGGGAGCAGAACGTGACCACCGGTCAGAACGTGCGCCTCCGCCTGCGCACCGGCAACTCCCGCGAACCGGATGAGCACTGGAGCGAGTGGTCGCGCTGGAGCACCAGCGCGACCGGCGAACCGGTGGACGTCCCCATGGGCCGGTTCGCCCAGTTCGGCGCCGAACTGAGCACGCACCCGGGCACCGGCACGCCCAATCTGTGGGAGGTCAACGTCAGCTACCGTCAGGCCAACCGTAAACCACAGATCGAGGACATCGCGCTGAACGGCACCTCCCTGCTGAAGCCCCAGAACGGCAACCAGCGCGGCCAGCGGCGGCGTCCCCAGAGGCCCGGTCGTTCCTCCGGGTCACAGAACAACGGCGCGAATGCGATGATGAAACTCGAGTGGAAGGCCGCCGACCCCAACGAGGACGACCTGGCTTTCGACGTTTTCTATCGCGGCCTGGACGAGACCGAGTGGAAGACCCTCGAAGAGGACATCCGCGACCAGCCCGGCGTACAATGGGACACATCCCGCGTGCCCGACGGCCTGTACCTCGTCCGAATCGTCGCCCGAGACGATGTGGCGCGGCCGGACGACGAGGCGCTCTCCGCCGAGAGGGTTACCCCGCCCATCCTGGTTGACAACCGGCCACCCGCCGTGGTGGAGTTGCAGTCGCAACGTCTCCCCGACGGCCGTTTCGAGCTGACCGGTGTGGCGCGTGACGAGTTCAGCCGGATATCCGAGATCACGGTCAGCCGGAACTCCGGCGACTGGCGCGCCGTCTTCCCCACTGACGGCATCTTCGACTCCCCGGAAGAGGGATTCTCGTTCCGCTCGGAAAAACTCGAGCCGGGCGAACACGTGTTCGTCTTCGCTGCCACGGATGAGAATGGCAACACCGGCAGCGCCAAAACGATCGTCTCCGTGCCCAAGTAAGCCGGCACGCCGAGCATTTGGGCATCTCTGGAGAGCGTTGGATAACCCTGCCGCTCCTCTATCTGCCCCCCCAGCCCAACATCGGCAAGCGAGTTCCCCAGCTCCCACCGTTCGCTGCACGGCTACCCGGCCGCCATCCGCCTTCATCCGTTGCCGCCGAAGGTGGCCGGGCGTTGTGGTCGTGGTGCCGTCGTGGTTACTCCCCCGTCTCTTCTTCGTGGTAAAGAGTGCTTTGTGCTCCCTCAGAAGCCTCGGAACGCCATCAGGAACCGCGCCGCCGGGTGGGGATTGTTCTCCATCAGAGTCCACGGCTCCTGCATACCGATGAGGGCGTACATGAGCGACACCAGTCCGAGGATTATGAAGAGCCGCCAGAAGCGTTCCTCTTTCCTATGCCGCGCGTAATAGCGGGCCGCATACCACGACAGCAGGGGCACGAACCCCATGTACCAGCGGAAGCCGAAGCAGGAGCCGCCGAAGTTAGTGGCCACCCGGAAGCCGAAGTACCACACGAGGAACACCATCCCGAACAGCACCGTGAGCGCCACATAACCCTGGCCTGCGCGCTCGCCCCGGGACTCCACCGGCCCCCGCCACGCCCGCCGCAACTCCTCCGCCAGCCCCGCGGCGCCCACCAGCAGGACGGGGCTGACGATGAACAGCCCCCGGCCGCTGAACAGCGTCAGCAGCCAGTACTTCCACCGGGGGATGTCCCACGCGTCCGGCCCCACCGGATTCTGCCAGTAGCTTCCGGGGAACCGCGCCAGCCTGCCCTGCATCTGGACCGGCAGGACGCTGCCCCAGATGGAATACTGCACGGCGCAGTGCACCGCCAGCGGCGGCAGCCCGCCCAGGCCGAAGGCCACCAGCGCCTTCCACGAATGCATGTAGAACACAATGTACAGCGCGAACGCCACCGAGAAGATAAACCCCGGGCCGATGTCGATCACGGACGCCACCGCCATCAGGAAGCCCGCCGCCGCCACCCGCAGAAGGGACACCTCCTTCCGGGCCTCCCCCATGCCCAGCAGGAAGAACGATATGATTATCAGCGTCGCGCCGACCGTATGGTTGTTCAGCGACGTCGAGTAGGACAGGAAGATGGTGCCGCCCAGAACAAACACCGTCACCAGGTCGCCCTCAGCGTCCTTGGTGAAGCCGGACAGCTTGCGACGGAAGGCGTAGAACCCCAGCGCCGTCACGGTCCCGACGGTCAGCCACGTGAGCAGGAACGTGGGCACCGCGGCTTCGGATCCCACGAAGCTGAAATCCGCGCCCATCAGGTGGAACACCTTCAGCACGCCCGCCAGCACCAGCGTCTGGACGGGCGGCTTGGAGGAGTAGAGGCGACCGTCCCGGGGGTTGCGCACGATGTCGTTCATCATGCGGTACTCCCGCCCGTCCCGCTCGATCATCATCTGTGCGTAGGGGGAGCCGTCGATGGCGAAGGTGCCGCGGGTCGCCAGGCTGTTGGCCGCCACGTAGCGGGAGAGATCGTTCTGGCTCAGGATGCCCCGATGGGTGAAGACAAACAGGAACAGCAGGACCATCATCGCGAACCGGCGAGCGCGGGTGTGCGCCCGGGCGCGTTCGGTTTCATTGAGTTGGGGCCGGAGCACGCTCTTCCTCCTCTGTGGCACTTTGAGTAGCCGGGGACTTGCGCCCATGCTTCCACCAGACGTACAGGCAACCGCCGATGGCGGAGTGGGCGAGGTTCAGTGCCCTCAGCAACAGGGCCGCCGCAGCGCCCTGCGACGCGGTGAGGCCCAACCGGGAAAGACAGTAGGTCAAGATGCCCTCCCGCACACCCAGCGACCCGACGGAGATCGGCAAAGCGTCGCCGAACTTGCGGATGGGGATAATCGCTACGGAGTCCCCCAAAGGGAGGCTCCCTCCAACCGCCCAAACCAGAGCGACCAGGTTCGCCGCGATCAGAAGGTAGATTAGCACCGAAAGAGCCAGCACTCCCACGACCACGGCCGGGTTGTTGCGGAAAACGTAGAAGCTCTCGATAGCCCGATAGAGCCTGCCCAGTATGGGCCCGTCACGCCGCGACTTCAGCAGCGCTTTCAACCTGACTCGCCAGAGCAGATAGCTCAGCGCAAGCCCTCCCAGCAGGACCGCCGCCCCGGCGAACATGGGCCAGCGCAGGACCTCGAGGCCGAGCCGCGTGAAGAGTTCACCGTAAGCCCCCGCGACAACGACCGCCAGCGCCAGTGGCACCAGCATGCTGAGCCCGCGCTCGGCCACCACGGAGGCCGCCGCATGGCCCAGGGGCACCGACTCGCCGTACATCTCCGTGACCTTCAGCACGTCACCGCCGTGGCCCGTGGGCAGGAAGTTGTTGAAAAAAGTGCCGATGTAAGTGGCCCGAAGAACTATGAACGGCCCTGCCCCCGGCGCCCCCGTGCGGACCAGCAGCCAGAGCCGCAGCCACACCAGAAGACGGAGGGATGCGCTCACCAATATGACCAGCAGCAGCGGCCCCCCTCGGGCACCAGCGATGCTGGAGAGCACCTCCTCCAGGGGCACCACCGCCAGCAGGAGCACAAGCAGACCGACCCCCACCACCGGGCGAAGCCACCGCCAGGCGGCACGCAGCCGGTCCTTCCATGGGCCGTCCGGGCCGGTCTGCCGAGGGTCCACCATGTGCTCACACCCGTTGCTTGCCGGAATAGAGGCCGCCGTTTACAGGTACCCGAGGTCGCGCAGGCGGTCCCGCACTTCGTCCGATTGCCCGGCCTCCTGCCCCGCTTCGTGATCGTGGACCGGGATGTGGTAATCCTGCGTCTGCACCGGTTGGCCCCGATCTTTCAGAAGCTCCTGCGCCACGTTGGGGGCCATATCAGATGGCACCGGCATACCCAGAACGTGCAGCAGCGTGGGCAGCATCTGCACGAGCTGCACCTCGGGGCCGTCCTGCCGGCTAAAGGCGGAGCCTCGCGTGATGTAGATGCCGCTGTAGCGGTGCCGCCCGCGCGTCCGCCCCGTCTGCCAGACGACCCGCGGATGATCGGCCGGGGAGACGATGTAGCGGTCGTCGGTGACCTCGAAGATCAGGTCGGGCGCCCGGTCGACGTGCCGACCGCCGAACGCCTCCTCCCGCGTCTGCACCGACCGGCAGATGGGGCGGCCATCCGTCGGGTCGCGCGCTTCCTCCAGCACCTGCAGCACTTCGGCAAGGACCTCCTCGTATTCGTCCTCGGGCACGGTGCCGGCCGGCTCCCTGCCCCGCAGGTTCAGGCTGACCGTCTGAGGATTGCCGTTGTAGAGGTACGCCTTCGTGTGTTCCCAGTCGATGGACGTGCTCCAGACGGGCAGGCTCCTCTTGATCCGCCGCCAGAGCCCGCTGGGAACGAGGTTCAATAGCCATTCGAGGTGGAGGAAATGGAGCGCGTTGAGGATCGGCCGCGGCCGAAAGACTTTGCCAATCACAACGGCCAGCCGGGACGTTTCCCCATCCCGGCCAACCATTGCACCCGTCGGAGCGTAGGGATCGGAGCCCTCGTCTCCGTAGGTCAGCAAGCCCCCTTCCGCCAGGAGACGGTTCACGTTCAGTATCCCATCGGCACCCGTGAATCCGTGGTCCGACAGAACCAGCACGTTGTCAGGGTCCGCCTCTTCCACGATGGCTGCTACCGCCTCATCAACTTCCGAGAACAGACGGTCGATGAAACCACGGTCCTCCCAGTGGTTGTGCTGCGCCCAGTCGGTTGCCCCGAAGACGACCATGGCCACGTCCCACCCGTCCCGGCGGAGCAGATGCAGGAAGGCGTCCCGGCGTTGGCGCACGGCTTGCATCTGTTGTTTCTTCGTCGCGGCGTGCCCGGGCGCGTAGCCGAATCGCTGCCGCAATTCCTCGCCGACCTCAGGCGGGCTGCTGAATTGACTGCCCGACGGGCTGAGGAAGCCGGACACCATGACGCCGCTGATGGGACGTGGCGGGTAGGTAACCGGCACGTTGAAGACCAGACTGCGCGCGCCGTTTGCACCTGCATAGTCCCACAGGCGGAGCTCGCCGACATCGGCGTCGCAGACCAGCCTCTTCCCGTATCCGTCAGGCAGAGTGAAATCGAACAGACCGAGGTCGCCGGGACTCCGCCCCGTGGTCATCGTCACCCACGCCGGGCAACTGACGGGCGGGCACGTGGAGCGGAGCGGGCCGAACGCCCCCTCACCGGCCAGCGTCCGGAGGGCCGGCAGTCGCCCGCGCTCGAACTGGGCCGAGAGGTATTCGTGGTCAGCACCATCAATTCCGATGATCAGCAGCTTGCTCATCTTCTCGCAACAGAAAGGGGCACGCCGCAGTCGGCGCTTACGCATTCATCCAGCAGGCGAAGTATGAAAGGGAGCGGGTCCTCTGAGTCAGCCAGCAGGCGCTCGTGGGCCTCCGAGACCCGTTCCGGAGTGCACGGGTCGGAAAGCCACTGTTGAACGACCTGCACAGTCCCACGCACATCCAACGTCTGCTTGACCAACCCGTAGCCGTCGGCCAGCACGTTGATGAAGCCCCATTGCAGGGGGCTGACCCAGACGGCCGGCGTCCCCAGGCAGGCCGCCTCCGCCGCCATCGTGGCGCCTTCCCCTACGTAAAGATCGGCAAACGCCAGCAGATCCAGTCCCAACTCCATCGGCACCGGGTTGGCGTACGGACGAAGCGGGGCCGGCATGTCGGCCTCCGCGCTGGCGACCACCCGCCCGTGCCGGCTCAGCGCTTCCACCAGGTCCGCCAGCGCCCTCTCGGACATGCCCTGGTGCCCCACGTCGTGCATGGCCTCCCAGGCGCTCAGACGCACGACGAAGTACGGTTCGTCCGGTTCGACGCCGTGAGCCCTGAGGGCGGCGGCATCCGGACTGAAACGAGACGGGTGCGTGTACATTAACTGCGGCACGGCGTTGAAATGGACTTGCTTCGGCCCGAGGTCCGTCTCGTATCCCATGCCGGTCACAAGCACGGTGGCCAGCATCCGCGACAGCGTCAGGGGGAGGCCGGCGTACTCGTTCTCATCGAACGAGACCGAGGGAACCCCGAGCGTCCTCCCGACGGCACCTATGGTCACGCCCTGGCGGGCCACCAGCACGTCGGGACGGAACGGACGCGCCACCGACAGCATGCGGACAATGCGCGCTAAAGTCGAGGCGCAGACGCGCAGGAACCCGTGCCGCCGATGACTGAGCGCAACGTGCGGGATGCTGAGCCTGTCGAGAAGCTCCCGCGTCCCATACTTGTAGTGCGCGCTCACGAGAACTTCGTCGCCGCGTTTTTGTAGCTCCCCGAGAAGCGGACGGAAGAAGTTCACTTCCGCGGGATGCTTTATGTCCACCAGAACGCGCACGGTCAGCCTTCGCAAAGAGTTACATGCACCTAAGTTGCAAGGGCCGTGCCGCCGGCTTACTCCGCTCGGGACGGAGGCAGCGCATCACTCCCTCTCCCGGTCTTCTCCGCCTTCGTGGACAGTGCGCACCGCATAGACCTGCCGCCCCTGCGACTCATGGTAGGTGCGGGTCAGAATCTCCATCATCAGCCCCATCAAAAGGACCTGCACGCTGATGATGAGGAACGTCACGCTCAGGTAGAGCAGCGGGTTGCCCGTCATATTCTTGCCGTAGCCCAGCTTCTGGATGATGACCACCGCCAGAACGGCGAACGCAGCGGCGAACAGCAGGGAGCCGATGCGCCCGAAGAAATAGAGCGGCTTGGCCAGATAGTGCATCATGAACTTGACCGTCGCCAGGTCAAGCAGCACTTCGAAGGTGCGCCCGAGGCCGGCGAATTTGCTCTGCCCCGCGTGTCGCGCCCGGTCGCTGACCGGCACCTCGGCCACGCGCCCGCCAACCCATCGGACCAGCGCAGGCACGAAGCGGTGCATCTCCCCGTAGAGGCTGATGTCCTGCAGCACGGATTTGCGATAGGCTTTCAGGCAGCAACCGTAATCGTGCAACTGCACCCCGGTGCCGGCGCTTATCAGGGCATTGGCCAGGCGACTGGGGAACCTGCGGACGAAGTTCTCCTTGCGGTCCTGCCGCCACCCGCTCACCACGTCGTAGCCCGGCCCCTCCTCCATCTTCTCCAGCAGGCGGGGGATGTCGCGGGGGTCGTTCTGCAGGTCTCCGTCCATGGTGACGATGAGCTCGCCGCGCGCACGGTCAAAGCCCGCGTTGAGCGCGGCCGACTTGCCGAAGTTGCGGCGGAGCTCGATTACCCGCGCCCTCCGGTCGTCTTCAATAGCACGCAACGCCGCCTCCAGCGTACCGTCCGTGCTGCCGTCGTCCACCAGCAACAACTCGTAGCTGATGCCGGCCTCCGACATCGCCTCGCGCACCTCGCCGCAGAGCGGGCCGACGTTGTCGGCCTCGTTGTAGACGGGAACGACGATGGAAACGTCCGGGCACGCCGTGGAACCGGCGACTGCCTGCTGCTCGCTGGCCTCAACGGCAGACATGGGATGGGACCTCCGCACACGACTACCTTGTGGAACTGCCAGCGTATTGAAACGGCGGGGCGCAATACAAGCGAAATCCGCGGCCGACCGCGCCTGAGCGATGGCATCGAATGGTCTGGGGGCGGCATCTTCCGGCGCGAGGGCCCGCAGGCGGTCGCTCGCTTGAAGGGCCGGGCGGGCTCTGCTATATTATCTGAGTAACTGAGGAATGGTGTAACGGTAACACGCCTGACTCTGGATCAGGTATTCCAGGTTCGAATCCTGGTTCCTCAGCCATTTTAGCCTACATGGCCCCATCGTCTAGCCCGGTCCAGGACGCCGGACTCTCATTCCGGTAACAGGGGTTCGAATCCCCTTGGGGCTACCACATATCATCAGGGCGCGGCCGCTACCGAGCGGTCGCGCCCTTCTTTATTGGACTACTGCGCTCCTGGTAGCCATCATCTTCTGCGCAATGGAGCTCAGTATTTGCGTCCATGCGGTCTCCGCTCGGCCGTCTTCGTCACTGGCCGCGGTCTTCACATTTGCGTAACCTTTTGTTAGACAACATCTTAATGGAACGCCCACGTCGCCATGCTCTCTGCGGCATGCGCTGTGCTTCTGATTGCGTGACGTGCAGTTCTTCGCGCATACCTACTTCAGGAGAGGCAGAGCCATGACCGAAAAGCGCTATGTAGAGATTATCTGTGTGGTGGACCGGTCGGGATCCATGGGTGCCATAGAATCGGACGCCATCGGTGGGTTCAACAAGTTCCTGCGCGAACAGAAGCAGGAGGCCGGAGAGGCGCGCTTCACGCTGGTGCTGTTCAACCACGAGTATCAGGTGCTGCACGACGGCGTCGAGCTGCAGCGGGTGCCCGAACTGGACGCGGCCACATATGCGGTGGGCGGGATGACGGCCCTGCTGGACGCCGTCGGCACGGCGGTGGACGCCGCCCGGGCGCGCATCGCCCGCCTGACGGAGAACGAGCGGCCGGCGGCCGTCATCGTGGCCATCCTGACCGACGGGTTGGAGAATTCCAGCAGCGAGTACACGGCGCCGCAGATATTCGAGAAGATACGGAATCTGCGCGCACGGGAGGGGTGGGAGTTCGTCTTTCTCGGGGCCGACCAGGACGCTGTGAAGGAGGCGACGCGTATGGGCATAGCCAAAGACGACGCCCACGACTTCAGCCGCACCGGCGAGGGCGTACAGGGGGCCTACCGGCGGATGAGCGCGCGCACAAGCCGCACGCGACGCCGCACCCGCCATCCGCGCCGCCGGTCCTCTACGCAGGAGGAATCGACGCCGATCGGCTTCCACAAGGCCGACTGAACGCCCCGTTTCCTTCGCGGTGCTCGTCGTGGTCTCTGCCTTCCCCCGCGGAGACCGCCCCGGAGTTCAGAGGATCCAGCCGACCACGTAGTAGCCCATGAAGGCGACCAGCATGACAGCCGCTGCGGGCCTAAGCAGCGCGCGCAGATTCTCGACAAGGTGCGTGCCGAAGTGCTCGCTGGCCACCACCAGGCAGACGTGGACCGGGGAGATGACGACGCCGACGTAGCCGAAGGAGTAGGCGAGCAACACCGTCGGCAGCAGCACGCCGGAGGCGGGGTTCGTGCCGAGCAAGTTTATGACGATGGGAAAGCTGGCGCCCACGAAAGCGACAGACAGCCCCGTGGCCAGGCCGCTGATGAAAGGCAGCGCCATGATGATGGCGAGCATGGGGATGCCCCATTGGGCCATCTCCTGTCGCATCTGGTCGACCAGCAGCGTGCCGTTGGGCAGTTCCCCTTCGATGAAGGCGCCGTAAATGCGCACCACCACGACGATGGCGGCCATCATGAACGCCCGTCGTGACAGCAGTATCTCCTTCCACTTCTGCGCCCCCAGCGGGCGCTGCATCTGCAGCACCGACATGGCCACGAGCAGTCCGATGGCCATGGGCAAGTACCTGTTCAGCCCGGG
Organism: Candidatus Brocadiia bacterium; assembly: GCA_046483385.1. Taxonomy (GTDB): domain Bacteria; phylum Planctomycetota; class Brocadiia; order SM23-32; family SM23-32; genus B1Sed10-231. The sequence continues at coordinate 23,758 of JAWODG010000180.1, forward strand.
CGCGGCGTCGCCCCAACGCGCTTGGAGGCCGGCGTGGGCAATCTTGACGACCCCATAGGTGCCGATCACCAGCACGATGGGAAGCACGAGCATGAAGAAATGGGGGGAGGCGTCGTCTCTTGCCATGGTGGGCCGGGAGTGGGGTTGCTTTATGCGCCGCAGCAGGAACCAGTAACCGGCCCCGACCGCAACGAGCGTGAACGGCGCCTGCAGGGCCATGAACTGCCATATCTCCAGTTCTGCGATGTCCACCGCCAGCAACACCCCGGCGGCGAGCGGCCACCAGTACTCCCAGATGTGACGGAACCAGTGATTGGTCTGCGCCTTCAGGGCCGGGGGCACCTCCCCGTTGACATCGCAGCTATCTACCAGCGGTGCCGAGAAGAGGGCGCCGCCCGGCATCGGCAGCAGTCCGATGACGGCGGGCAGTACCGCCATCGAAGCCCGCTGGGAGACCCGCGAGCGCACCGCCCCCACCAGGTCCTCCATCACACCCGTGGCCGACATCTGCGAACTGAGCCATATCACCTGCAGCACGATGATGACCAGCATAATGTTGTTCAGCGAGACGGTGGCCCCCCACACGATGGAGGCGGCGTCGCTTGCCGAATAACCCGCCCACACCGCCAGCACGAGCGCCCCGATCGCGATGCTCACGATCAGATGACGGCAAAACCGGCTCACGATAAGGATTACGGCGAGCGCAACGAGTATCTTGACTATGACGGGCGCCGCCATAACGGCATCTAACATGGAGACGGGCTCCGCTCTTGAATCGCGGGGATGCAGCGGGCAGAATGGCGCGTTCTGCTGCGCGGAATCCCCCATTCTAAAAGCAAGGCCGCCGGACAGTCAAAAGCGGCCGCCGGAGGCACCCGTGAGACCCGAAGACAACCCGCCCCGTAAAGTGAGCGTCGGCACCGTGATGCAGCCTTTTGCCGATGTCCCCACGGACCTCGACCAGAGGCTGCCGATGCTGGCCGACCTCATCGAGTGCATGGCCGAACGGGCCGCGACCGAGCATCCGGAGACCGGTCTGGACCTGGCCGTGCTGCCCGAGGCCGCCGTGACAATCGGACGCAACGGCTCTGCCGCCGAGAAGGCCGTGCCGCTGGAAGGACCCGTGCTCGACACCTTCGCTGAGCTCGCCCGCAAACACGCCACCTACATCGTCGTGCCGCTGGTGCTGGAGGAGGACCGGGCCGCCGGCCTCTACTCCAACGCCGCCGCGCTCGTGGACCGCGACGGCGAGGTGGTCGGCATCTACCGCAAGGTGCACCCCGTCGCCCACATCGACACAACCGTGCTGGAGAACGGCGTGACTCCGGGAGCGGAGTTCCCCGTCTTCGACTGCGATTTCGGCCGGCTCGGCATACAGATCTGCTGGGACATGAGCTACGCGGACGGCTTCGCCGCGCTGGCCCGAAAGGGGGCGCAGATCGTCGCGTGGCCCAGCGCCTCCCCGCAGACGGTCGTTCCCGCCTGTCGCGCGTTGCGGAACCGCCTCTACATCGTCTCGAGCACCTTTAAGAAGAACGCTTCGGTCTTCGAGCCGACCGGCATGATCGCGGCACAGGTGACCCAGCCCGGCGAACCGCTGGTCCACCGGCTCGACCTCAGCTACATCATCCTGCACTGGTGCGAGGAGCTGAAGAACGGCCGCGCGTTCGACGAGGCCTACGGCGACCGGGCCGGCTACCACTACTCGGAGACCGAGGACACGGGCCTGTTCTGGTCGAACGACCCGGACGTGACCATCGGAGAGATGACGCGCGAACTGGGCATCATGAGCTTCGCAGAGCACGTCGAGCGCGACCGGAAGCTGCAGGACGAGGCCCGCGGCGGCCCGCCGCGTTGACAACGGGCCGGCCGTCCGGCAGGATGAGCCTTCGCGACCCACGGCAGGCCTCTCATCGACAGGCCACGGAGGCAAGGATGCCGGCGCTACAGATAGTGCCCCTCGCCGTCAACCAGGAACCATCAACTGCTGACGGCTTCCCGACGAGTCTTCGCCTGGAAGGACGATTCAGTGAGCGAACATTCCGACGAACGCAGACCAAACGTTATCTGGATATTCGGCGACCAGCACCGCGGCCAGGCCACCGGCTACGCCGGCGACCCGAACGTCCACACGCCGAACCTGGACCGCATGGCCACCGACGGCATCGCGTTCACCGGCGCGGTGGGCGGCTGCCCGCTGTGCTGCCCGTTCCGCGGGTCGCTGCTGACCAGCCGCTACACGCATAACTGCGTGCCGGGCCACGAGTATCGTATGCCGCCGGAGATGCCGACCGTGGCCGACGCCTTCAAGGACGCAGGCTACCACACCGCCTACTTCGGCAAATGGCACGTGGACGGCTTCAAAGAGCGCGAGGGACGGGCGGCCATGCACATCGTGCCGCCGGAGCGGCGCGGGCGCTTCGACGTCTGGGCCGGCTACGACAACAACAACGCCCAGTGGGATAGCTGGGTGCACGGCGGGGAGGGCGAGGACGCCTTCCACTTCCGCCTGCCCGGCTATGAGACCGACTGCCTGACCGACATGCTCATCGACTACGTTCAGGGACGCACCGAGGGCGAGACGGTGGAGCAGCCGTTTTTCGCCGTGCTCAGCGTGCAGCCTCCGCATGGCCCTTACGTGGCGCCGGAGGAGTGGATGGCCCGGCACACGCCCGGGGATGTCGAACTGAGGGAGAACGTGCCCGGCGTACCGTCGGTGGTTCACCGCGCCCGGCGGGACCTGGCCGGCTACTACGCCCAGATAGAGAACCTGGACTGGAACGTCGGCCGGGTGAACCGGGCGCTCCAGGAGGCGGGGCTGGCCGAGGATACCTATGTCATCTTCTTCTCCGACCACGGGGACATGCACGGGTCCCACGGGCAGTTTCACAAGACGACCGCGTGGGAGGAGTCCATCCGGGTGCCGTTCGTCATCTACCGCTTCGCCGGGCGTTACACACACCGCCACGGCCTCTCGAACATCCCCGTCAACCACGTGGACATCGCGCCGACGAGCCTCGGGCTCTGCGGCATCGACCCGCCGGACTGGATGCGCGGCACCGACTACTCCGCCCGAGTAGTACGCGGGCGCGAACCGACGGACGAGCCGGATTCGGCCTACCTGCAACTGGTGGTCGCCACCGGTCACGGCGACAGCGTGGACCGGCCCTGGCGGGCCGTGGTCACGCGCGACCGCTGGAAGTACGCCTGCCTGGAGGGGCAGCCATGGCTGATGTTCAACCTCAACGAGGACCCCTACGAGCAGGTGAACCTCGCCCACAACACGCGGTTCCGCGCCGAACGCAACCGGTTGCAGGACCGGCTGGGCGCGTGGATCGCCGATACCGGCGACGAGTTCGAACTGCCCGAGATATGAGGGGCTCCCGTGGACTACCGCGTTTTCGTCAGTCCGACGACTCATTGGGATCGCGAGTGGGTTCAGCCGGTGGAGCAGTTCCGGATACGTCTGGTCCACCTGGTGGACCGGCTCATCCGGATACTCGAAAGCGACACTCGCTACGCCTGTTTCGTCTTCGACGGCCAGATGGTCCCCCTGGAGGACTACCTGGAGATCAAGCCGGTTAATCGCCCCACCCTTGAGCGGCTCGCGCAGGAGGGGCGGCTTATCGTGGGTCCCTGGTACGTGCTGGCCGACCAGTTCCTGGAGGATGGCGAATCGACGGTGCGCAATCTGATGATCGGCTGTCGCATGGCGCGCGAGATGGGCGCCGAGCCGATGCAGGTCTGCTACGTCCCCGACTCCTTCGGCAGTATCGAGACGTTACCCATGCTGGCCCGCGGGTGCGGCCTGCCCTACGTCATGTTCGGCCGCGGACGCCCCGAGGGCATCGCCGAGGGTAAGCGGGAGTTCGTCTGGCGGGCCCCCGACGGCTCGGAGGTTCTCGCCATCAACCACGGGTATGCCGGCGGGCTGTTCCTCAGCTATCCGCAGATATGGACCGATATCCGCCGCGCGCGACCCACGGGCCCCGAGGCGGCGGAGACCTTCCATAGCAAACTGCCCGACCTGGCCGAGAACGAGACCACGCCGAACCTCTACCTGTCCGTCGGGGTGGACCACATGGAGCCGCGGGAATCCCTGCCTGACATCGTGGCCTACCTGAACGAGCACGTCGAGGGCTGCGAGTTCGACATAGCCTCGCCGGAGGACTTCGCCCGCGCCGTCGAAGCGGACGCGGCGGAACTGCCCGCGTACACCGGCGAGATGCGCGGGGAGAACGTGCGTCAATTCAACGGCGTCACTTCCTCCCGCATCCGGCTGAAGCAGACCAACTTCCGCTGCCAGCGCTGGCTCGAACGGTACGTGGAACCGCTTTCCACGATGGCGATGCTCGGCGCCGACTACGACTATCCTGCCGAGCTGTTAGACCGCCTCTGGCGCACGCTCATAGCGAACCATCCGCATGATTCCATCTGCGGCTGCAGCCTGGACCGGGTACACGAGGACATGGCGAACCGCTACGCCCGCATCGAGGATGCGTCCGAGAAGCTGACCGAGCACGCAACGCGCGCGCTGACCCCGCGCATAGACACGCGCGGCCCGGCGGAAGCCGCAGCGGCCATCGCCGTGTTCAACACGCTGGGAGGCGCCCGCGACGGGGTGGTGCGGGGATGGGTCCGCGTTCCGCAGCGCCTGCGGGGCGAGGCATTTCACCTTGTAGATGCGGCCGGTGAACCCGTTCCCGCCCGCATCCGTGTGCAGGCCCGCAAGCGGATGGACCTCGAATCGCTGCCGATGACGACCCGACAGCTCGGAACCGTCCTGTCGAAGGACGCCGAACCGGAGCGGCCGGACGACGATGTATTCACCGTGCTGGACATCGAGTGCGTGGCCCCGGACCTGCCCGCCATGGGCCACCGGACGTTCTGGCTGGCACCCGGCGAAGGGCCGGACTGCGAGGCCCGGGTCCGGGCCACGGAGGAGGGTATGGAGAACGAGTTCCTGCGCGTCGCCTTCAATGCCAACGGCACATTCGACCTGACCGACCTTAGGACGGAGCGCACCTTCGGCGACCTGCACAGGTTCGAGGATACCGAGGACATCGGCGACGCCTACGGGCACCGGCACTACGATTCACCGGACACCCGCACCACGCTCAATGCGAAAGCCGAGCTGACGCTCGTCGAGGAACTACCGTTCCGCGTGACGTGGCGGGTGGAGGTCCCGTGGAGCCTGCCCGCGTCTTCTGGTCCGGGAGGACGTTCGGACCAGACGGAGGACGCCCGCATCGTGTCCGACGTGACGCTGTATGCGGGGCTGGATCGCGTCGAGATAAGGACTCGCTTGGAGAACCGCTGCCGGAACCACCGCCTGCGGGCCGTCTTCGACACCGGGCTCCCCGTGGAGACGTCCGCGGCAGAGGGCAACTTCGGCGTCACGGAGCGACCGGTGCCCTCCCCTGAAGACAGCATGGAAGGATACCCCCAGCAATCGTTCGTGGACGTCTCGGACGACCGGTCCGGCCTCTGCGTGATGAACCGCGGGCTGCCGGAGTTCGAGGCCGTGCGGCGGGGGGACGCCACACGCCTCTACCTGACGCTGCTGAGGTGTGTCGGAGAGCTTGGTCCGCCGGCCGGCGCGAATCACCCCGTGCCCGGCGCTCAGTCTCAGGGGCGGCACACGTTCGAGTATGCGGTCCGGCCTCACGCCGGCGACTGGCAGGAGGGCGGCTGCCTTGCAGCGGCCCACGACTACACGGTTCCGCCGGTGGCCGACGGAACCGATCTGCACCCGGGACCGCTGCCCGCCGCGTGCCCTCTGGTCGAACCCGACCCCCGGCTGGTCCTGACCGCCCTGAAGAAGGCCGAGGAAGACGACGACGTCATCGTCCGCCTGTGGAACCCCACCGGCGCGGATGTCACGCTGCGGCTTCGAGGAACGCTCAAACAGAGCGATGCCCGGCTGACGGACCTGAATGAGACGCCCGTCGGCCCGTGCCCGCTGGCGGACGGTGCGCCCTGCCCCACCGTGCCGGCGCGTGGCTTGACGACATTGAGGCTGACGCCTTAGACTCAAAGTCCTCCACCGGCCCTTCTTTGACCAGGGAGAAAACCATGCGCAAGCAGACCGCGCTGTACGTGCTGACCGTAGTGTGCCTGATTGGACTGACGGTGGCCTTCGGACGCGCCCGCGAGGCCCAAACCGAGGAACCCTCCAGTCCGCCGGAGACAAAACCGGCATTCCAACTGACCACCGATACCGACAGGGTTAGCTACGTGCTGGGGCTGAGCAGCGGCCGGCGCCTGCGGGAGACAAAACTGGAGATCAACGCGGAGGCCTACGCCCGGGGCTTGCGCGACGGCTTCGCCGGGGCCGAGCCGATGCTCGACGAGCAGGAGAGGCTCCAGGCGATGCAGGTCTTCCACCGGCGGCGGCTGGCCCGCCAGGCCCAGGAGGTGGAGGAACGTGAGGGCGAGGCAACCGAGAATCTCAAGGAAGCCGAGCGATTCCTGGCGCAGAACAAGAAGCGAGAAGGCGTGGAGACGCTGGCCAACGGGCTCCAGTACGAGATACTGCGCGAGGGCGACGGCCCACGTGCCGGCCCCAAGGACACCGTCACCGTCAACTACCGCGGCATGCTGCCGGACGGAACCGTCTTTGACAGTTCCTATCAGCGGGGCAAGCCCGCCACCTTCCCCGTGGACGACGTCATCCCGGGCTGGACGGAGGCGCTCCAGATGATGCGTAAGGGCGCAAAATGGAAGCTGTACATACCGCCCGACCTCGCGTACGGAGAGCGCGGCGCCCGCGACACGATCGGCCCCAACCAGTTGCTGATCTTCGAAGTGGAACTGCTCGACATAAAGTAGCCGTCAATGCATTCGGGTGAGAGCCCGAAGAACGCACGGAAGGTTCGCCGGGCGGCCGATGACAGGAGTTAGGCCCGGACGTGAGTTCGGGGGCGAACTGCGAACTTTCGTGACCTCTGTCCTGAGTGAGAAAGCCGATGTCCGACGAACGGCCGAACGTACTGTTCATCATGGACGACCAGCACCGCTACGACTACCTCGGTTGCGCGGGGTCCGACTTCCTTGACACGCCCAACCTGGACCGGCTGGCCGGGCGCGGCGTGCGTTTCACCCAGTGCACCACCAACAGCCCCGTCTGCGCGCCGGCGCGCATCGGGCTGGCCTCGGGGCTGCAACCCACGCGGCTCGGCGCGCTGGACAACCGTGCCTTCCTCCCGTTCAGCACGCCCACTTACTACCAGCGCCTCCGCGACGCAGGCTACCGCGTGGGATGTATCGGCAAGCTGGACCTGGCCAAGCCCGACCACTACAACGGACGCTACGGCGACCGGCCCTGCGTCTATGGCTGGGGGTTCACCCACCCGGAGGAGTGCGAGGGCAAGATGCACGCCGGTAACTCTCCCACTCCGAACGGTCCCTACAACTTCTACCTGCAGGAGCGCGGGCTGCTCCAGAAGTTTCACGAGGACTACAAGAAGCGCGCGGCGAAGGGCTGGAACGTCGGCGCCTCGTGGGATTCCGTGCTGTCCACCGAGCACTTCGAGGACGCCTACATCGGGCGGCGGGCGGCGGAGTGGATTCGCGCCATCCCCGCCGACTTTCCCTGGCACTACTTCGTCAGCTTCGTGGGGCCGCACGATCCGTTCGACCCTCCCACCGAGTACGCCGACCTCTATCGCGACGCGGAGATGCCCCCGCCCATCGTGGAGTCCGGCCAGGGGAAGCCGGATTGGGTGCGCTCGCGCATGAAGGACGCCACCCCGGAACAGATAGCCGTCACCCGGCGCCAGTACTGCGGCGCCATCCAGCTCATCGACGATCAGGTGGGCATGATGCTCGACGCGCTCGAGGCGCGGGGGATGCTCGAGAACACTTACATCATCTTCTCCAGCGACCACGGGGAGATGCTGGGGGACCACGGGCTTTACACCAAGAGCGTCGCCTACGAGCCGTCCCTGCGGGTGCCGCTCATCGTGGCCGGGCCGGGCATCGAGGGCGGACGCGTCTCGGACGCGCTGGTCGAGCTGATCGACGTCAACCCCACCATCTGCGAATTGGCCGGCCTGCCACCGCAGGAGAACATCGATGCCCGGTCGGTCGGACCCGTGCTGCGGGGGGAGGCGCACGAGCACCGGGAGGACGCCGTCAGCGCCATCACGAACTTCCGCACCATCCGAACCGACCGCTACAAGCTGATAGTCAACTATAACGCGCCGAACGAGCTGTACGACCTTCATGAGGACCCGCAGGAACTGCACAACATCGCCTCCGACCGGCCGGAAGTGGTAAGCGATCTCAGGCGGCGGCTGCACCGGCGGTTCCTCGAAGGCGGCAACCAGCGATAGGGAACGCATCCATCGAAAGGAGCGGATGATGACCGACATTTTTCCGGGCGAACAGTGGGAGTGGGCGGAACCCGCCGACGTGGACATGGACGCCGGCGCGCTCGAGCAAGCGCGGGAACGCATGGTCGCCGAAGCCGGCGAAAGGCCCTATCGCGTGGTGGTCGTCCGCAGCGGCCGCATGGTGGCCGAGTGGGAACAGGGGCACGCCACCCGCGAGCGGCTCAACATGGCGTCGGCCACCAAGTCGCTGTTCTCCTCAATGCTCGGCATCGCCGTCGCGGAGGGCAAACTCAACTCGGCCGACGACCGGCTGATCGACTACTTCCCCGAGTTCATGGACGTGCCCGAGGGCAAGGGTCCCAAGCCCGGCCGGCACGCCAAGCCGGTGGACAAAGACATCACCTTCCGCCAGCTCATCAGCAACACCTCCGGCTACATGAAGCCGGGGGAGGAGCCCGGCAAGCAGTTCCACTACCAGACGTTCGGCATGAACGTGCTCTGCCACGGCATATCGTGCGCCCACGGCATGTACGACAGCTCCGACCCGGACCGACTGCCGGGCATTGGTCAACTCATCGAGGACAAGATCCGCAACCCCATCGGCGGGGAGTGGACCTACCGCTACACCGACTTCGACCACCCGGAGGGCGCCCTCACCAACATCTTCGGCCACAGCCCGCGGTGCGACTCCAGCGCACGCGACATGGCCCGCATGGGCTGGCTGTGGCGGCATTACGGGCGCTGGGGAGACAGGCAGGTCATCCCGGAGGATTGGGTGCGGGAAGCCTCCAAGACCGCACCCGACATCATCGAAAACTGCCCGGAAGATGAATGGCGCTACGGCTACGCCTTCTGGACGAACGACCACGGGCTGCTCTGGCCGGACCTGCCGCGGGACTCCTTCGCCGCCTCCGGAGCGGGGCGTAAACACAGTTGGGTATGCCCCGGCCTGGACCTGGTCATCGCCCAGAGCCCCGGTATCTACGAGAAACAGAGCGACGAGACCAACCGGGCGCTCCTGGGCAGCATCGTCGCAGCGTGCCGGTAACGAGGTGGTCTGGATGGTACAACGAATACTCATCTTTCTGTTGGCTTGGCTGCCCCTGTTCGCGTCTTGGGCATGCGCGCAGGACGTGCTCGTCGAGGCGGAAGCCTTTAATGACACCGGCGGCTGGTTCACCGACCAACAGTTCATGGACATCATGGGCTCGCCCTACCTGCTTGCCCACGGTATCGGCGAACCGGTCGAGAACGCCGCGACGGAAGTCATCTTCCCGGAAATCGGCACCTATCGCCTTTGGGTGCGCACCAAAGACTGGCTTCCCCCACACCATCCGGGCACCTTCCGGGTCCTCCTCGACGGACAACCGTGTGGGACCACGTTCGGAACGGTCGGGCAAGGCTGGCTGTGGCAGGACGGCGGCTCCGTCTCTATTGACACCCCACGGGTTCGCCTCGAGCTGGAGGACCTGACCGGGTTCGACGGCCGATGCGACGCACTTTTCTTCAGCAAAGACTCCGCCACCACTCCACCGAACGAGCCCGGCCGGGAAATGGCCCGGTGGCGACGCAATCTCCTGGGCCTGCCGGAAACGCCCCCGGCGGCGGGCGAGTTCGACGCCGTGGTGATCGGGGGCGGCATCGCCGGGTGCTGCGCCGCCCTCACCGCCGGGCGGCTCGGACTGAACGTCGCCCTCATCCAGGACCGCCCTGTTCTGGGAGGCAATGCCAGCACAGAGATCGGCATACAGCCCGAAGGCATTGGTGGTCCCATCGTCGATGAAGTGGTCAAGCACCGCGGGTATCAAAGGTACAGGCTGCTGGCATCCGAGCCGTCGCTTCGGGTCTTCCTCGGCTGGCACGCCTTCCGCGTGGGCACGGACGGCGAACGCATAACCCACGTGGATGCGGCGAAGGTCATGCGGAGCCCCTACCAGAAGGATGACGACCACGAGGTAAGTACGCAACTGCGCTTCGTCGCCCCGGTCTTCATCGATTGCACCGGCGACGGGTCGATCGGCTACTGGGCCGGCGCCGACTGGCGGATGGGCCGGGAGAGCCGGGCCCAGCACGGGGAGTCGCTGGCGCCGGAGACACCGGATGACATGCTGCTCGGTACGTCCATCCTGTGGACGGCGCCCCGCCAGGAGGAGCCATGCCCTTTCCCTGAACTGCCATGGGCTCAGTCAGCGGGACTGGAGAAGCTGCGCTGGACGTACAAGAGGGAGACATTCCGCCGCGGAAGCTGGCAGTGGGAATACGGCCATCACCTGGACACCATCCGGAACGCCGAGAAGATCCGCGACCACCTGTTGCGGGTCATCTACGGAACCTGGAGCAACGCGAAGAATGGCGCGCAGAAAGAGGAGCTGTCGCACTTCAAGCTCACGAACGTTCCGCCGGTCGCCGGCAAGCGGGAGTCCCGTCGACTGATGGGCGATTACGTCCTGACCCAGAACGATATAGTGGAGAAACGCACCTTTGCCGACGCGGTGGTGACCCGAAGCTGGCCCATTGATCTGCACTATCCCCTGTCCCACTACCCGGACCGGCCCGATATAGACTTCATCGCGAAAGCGGAGTACCTGCGCATCGAGCCCACCGAGGTGCCCTTCCGCTGCCTTTACTCACGCAACATCGAAAACCTGATGATGGCCGGCCGGGACGTCAGCGCAACACACGTCGCCCACGGGTCTCTACGCGTGATGAAAACGGGCGGGCAGATGGGCGTCGCCGTCGGGGCCGCTGCGTCTCTGTGCGTGGCGCACGACACCACGCCCCGCGGCGTATACGAAGCCCATCTGGACAGGTTGCTGAGGCTGGTGGGCAACCAGCCGGGCCCCGAGCAAGCAGCCGCGCCGTAGGCTCCGAGATTCCTTTCTGCCGGGGCTTGCCAGCGCCCCCTACCATGCCCGACAATGCGTGTTCCGGGGGCAGAAAGCCGACCCGTCCGCTGAACACCGAAATCAGGAGGACCTTATGGCCAAGCACCAGTGGCTCACGCCGCACCAGAAGGGCATCGTCCGGCGCTACTACGACCACAAGGGCGATATCGCGCACCAGGACCTCTCCGAGATGGTCTCCGACCTCTACCTGTGCACCGACGAGAAGCAGGCGGACCGCCTGTGGAAGAAGGCTCGCACCGCGCTGGTGAACGCGGGGGTCCACGAAGGCAAGGCCGACCGGGTCACCCGGGAACGCAACCTGGACGAGTTGGCCAACATCGTGAGCGAGATATTCTGAAGCCCCCTTCGCCCGGGGACGAGGTCAACGGTAATGCGCGGTCGGCCCCGTAGGGGCCGGGTCATGGAGGCCGGGGCTTCAGCCCCGGTTTCTGGCCCGCGCCAGAATTGGCGCCCCGGAGGGGCGCGGTCCGTGCCACTGACCGGATAAGGGCCCTGGTGTACCGCGCCCCTCCGGGGCGCACTTAATGCCTAACCGGCACCGGGGCTGAAGCCCCGGCTTGCATCACAGCGCCGCTCTGCGGCGCGGCCAGGAGACCCACCGCCTGCCTTCACCTGGCCCGGCACAAAGGGAGTTTACGTCGCTGCGAGCTATAGAAGAGAACCCTAACAGCCAATCCGGGAAACATCATGACCCAACACCACGCCGCCGCCATCGCCGAGGAAACCGGCCTGAAGACCCCGCAGGTCCGGGCCACAATCGAGCTGCTTGACGCCGGCTCCACCGTTCCCTTCATCGCCCGCTATCGCAAGGAGGCCACGGGCGCGCTGGACGAGGTCGCCATCACGGGTGTCCGCGACCGGCTGGAGGAACTGCGTGAACTGAACGACCGCCGCGAGACCATCCTGAGGACCATAGACGAACAGGGCAAGCTGACCGACGAGTTGCGGGCACAGATACAGAACGCGGCCACCATGGCCGAACTCGAAGACCTGTACCTGCCCTACAAGCCGAAGCGCCGCACGCGGGCGGACAAGGCCCGCGAGAAGGGTCTGGAGCCGCTGGCCGAGACGCTCTTCGCGCAGAAGGACGGCGTGGACCCGGCCGCCGAAGCAGAGACTTTCGTGGATGCCGAGACGGGCGTCGAATCAGTCGAGGACGCCCTGGCCGGTGCGCGCGACATCATCGCCGAATGGGTCAACGAGGACCAGGGGGCCCGCGCCGCCCTGCGCGAACTCTACTCCGAGAAGGCGGTCATCCGCTCACGCGTCGCGTCCGGCAAGGAGGAGGAAGGCAGCAAGTACGCCGACTACTTCGAATGGGAGGAGCGCGCGGCGAAGGCGCCGGGACACCGCATACTGGCCATGCGCCGCGGCGAGAACGAGGGCATCCTCTACCTGCGCATGGAGCCGCCGGAGGAAGCCGCGCTGGCCATACTGGAGCCGATGTTCGTGCAAGGCGCGAACCCCTGCGCCGAACAGGTGCGCGAGGCCGTGCGGGACTCCTACAAGCGCCTGCTGTCGGCCTCGATGGAGACGGAACTCCGCCAGGCCACCAAGGAGCGCGCCGACGAGGAGGCCATCGAGGTCTTTACCAAGAACATGCGGCAGCTTCTGCTGTCGCCCGCGCTGGGCCGGCGCAGCGTGCTGGCCATAGACCCCGGTTTCCGCACAGGCTGCAAAGTCGCCTGCCTGGACCCGCAGGGCCACCTGCGCCACCACGACACGATCTATCCCCATGGCGGGGCGCGGGAAGCCGCCGAGGCCGCCGAGACGATACGCGACCTCTGCGAGCGCTACGACATAGAGGCGGTGGCGGTGGGCAACGGCACGGCCGGGCGCGAGACCGAGGAGTTCGTCCGCGGCCTGTCCCTCCCGCCCGAGATAGCCGTAGTCCAGGTGGACGAGAGCGGCGCCTCCATCTACTCCGCCTCCGAAGCCGCCCGGGAGGAGTTCCCCGACCTCGACCTGACCGTCCGCGGAACCGTCTCCATCGGCCGACGCCTTCAGGACCCCCTCGCCGAGCTGGTCAAGATAGACCCGAAGTCCATCGGCGTCGGCCAATACCAGCACGACGTGGACCAGGCCGCCCTGCGCAAAGCGCTGGACGACGTGGTGAGCAGTTGCGTCAACAGCGTCGGCGTGGAGCTGAACACCGCCAGCCGGCAGCTCCTCACCTACGTCTCGGGGCTCGGCCCCGGGCTGGCGGGCGCCATCGTGGAATACCGCAACGAAAACGGGCCTTTCGCCTCCCGGCGGGAGCTTCTGGACGTGCCGGGGCTCGGACCGAAGACCTTCGAGCAGTGCGCCGGCTTCCTGCGCATACGCGAGGCCGACAATCCGTTGGATGCCAGCGCCGTCCACCCTGAGAGCTATCCCGTCGTCGAAAGGATGGCGGAGGATCTGGGCTGCACCGTGCGCGACCTGATGGAGGACGCCGAATTGAGGGCGAAGATCGACCTCCGGCAGTATGTCACCGAGACCACCGGCATGCCCACGCTGCGCGACATCATGGGCGAACTGGCGCGGCCGGGCCGGGACCCGAGGGAGAAGTTCGAACCGTTCCGGTTCGCCGAGGGGATCGAGTCCATCGAGGACCTCGAGCGCGGCATGCGGCTGCCCGGCATCGTGACCAACGTGGTCAAGTTCGGCGCTTTCGTGGACATCGGCGTCCACCGCGACGGCCTTATCCACGTCAGTGAGCTGGCCGACCGCTACGTGGACGACCCGTCCGAGATCGTCAAGCTGCGCCAGAAGGTCACCGTAACGGTCCTTGACGTGGACCTCGACCGCCAGCGCATCAGCCTTTCCCTGCGCAAGGCCGCTCGGCAGAAAGACTGACGGCTCCTCGTGCTTGACGGAACGCCGGCGGCCGGATGCCCCCTACTCCAACCCGTGATCAGCACCGGGCGGCTGTACATCGTCGCCGGGACATAACTCCACGGGCACCTTTGACGTGTCCGAGACAGTCGCTTAGAAGGGACATGAGGGATGAGAAACCAGCCGTAACGGGGGAACCAAAAGCGACTGAGAGAATTCGCCTGGGCGAGCGTCCGGGGGAGGCGAATGGCGGAAGAGCCCGACCCGGCGGGCGGCGCGGGAAGTGATCTGTTTGAGGGAAGGGGGCAAGGCCATGGCCGACACCATGGAAGCGTTTGTCATGAAGGAGATCGGCGAAGTTGGGTTTGCGGAGAAACCCAGACCCACCGACCCGGGGCCGAACGGGGCCATAGTCAAGACGGTCAAGGCGCTGGTCTGCTCCAGCGACACACACACCGTCGCGGGCGCCATCGGCGAGCGAGAGAACCTGACACTGGGGCACGAGGCCGTCGGCGTCATAGACAGGCTCGGGGGCGCCGTGGAGGGGTACGAGGAAGGCGACCGGGTGGCCGTCAATGCCATCACGCCCTGCTACAAGTGCGAGAACTGCCTCCGCGGCTATCCGTCGCAGTGTAGCGAGATGTTGGGCGGTTGGAAGTTCGCCAACACCAAGGACGGCGTCTTCGCGGAGTACTTCCATGTCAACAGCGCCGAGGCCAATCTGGCTGCGATACCCGAGTACGTGGCCGACGAGGCCGCCGTTTATTGCTGCGACATGATGTCGACGGGCTTCGCGGCCGCGGAGAACGCCGAGATACCGGTCGGCGGAACGGTGGTCGTCTTCGCTCTGGGCCCGGTGGGTCTGATGGCCGTCGTGGGATGTCGTCTGCAGGGGGCCGGACTGGTCATCGGCGTGGACACGGTTGAGAAACGTATGGCGCTCGCGCAGGAGTACGGCGCCGACGTGGTTGTGGATTTTCAGAGCCGCGATCCAATCGAGGCGGTGATGGAATTGACCGACGGGCAGGGAGTGGACGCCGCCATCGAGGCGCTGGGCGCCGAGGAGACCTTCGAAATGTGCGTGAAGGCGACCCGTCCCGGCGGCACCATCTCGAACGTAGGCTACCACGGCGAGGGCGAATACGTGCGCATTCCCCGCGCCGAGTGGGGCGTCGGCATGAGCGACAAGACCATCCGGACCGCCCTCTGCCCCGGAGGTAAAGTGCGGATGAAGCGACTGATGCGCCTGCTGCAGAACGGGCGGGTCGACCCCACGAAGATGACCACGCACACCTTCCCGTTTGATGAGATCGAGACGGCCTTCCACATGATGGAGACAAAAGAGGACGGCATCATCAAGCCGCTCATCGAGTTCGAATGAGGAGCACCGGGGCGGGAACGCCGGCCTTCATCGCATTGCCGTTCCGATGCGCATTCCCTCACGGCCCGGCCTCACTCGGAGCACGCCGGCCGACTGCTCCCACACGGGCGTGGTGCGGGCGGTAGAGCTTGACACGACGCCCCTCCCCCGTTACACAGGGGAAGCGCCCGCGGGCGACGGACGGGCAGCCGCACCATTCCCTGAAAGAGAGGGGGAAGGCAGTGAACCAGGCCGATGTCGCCAACCTCGTCGGCGCCCTCCTGCAGTTCATGGTCGGTATGGGGATGCTCGCCCTCGTGGTGACGCTGGCCGTCCTGGACCGTCGCGGGTTCCGGCGACACTGGAAGGCCGGACTGGCCATCGGACTGATCTACTTCGCGCTGATGCTGCCCAATCTCGTCTTCGCGCTGACCTTCGTTGACCCCAGCCAGATCATGCCGCAGGGGCCGGGCGATCCGACGGGTAGCCGGTTCATGGAGATAGGGTTCCGCATCGGGATGGCACTCGGCGGTCTGGTTTTGATAGTCCGGATCGGCTGGTACATGCTCGAGTACTACGTGGCCGCCGCCGAGTGGCGGCACTTCAAACCGGACCCCTTCCCCATCCTTCAGGGACGCGAGAACCGACGCGTGGGAACGCTCTTCGGCGCGGCGATCTTCGGCCTGGTGACAGGAGGGCTCAGCACCGCCGCGCTCGAAGCCCTGGGGGTGGACGTCAGCGACAGCATCAGGATGGCGCAGAGGCTCTTCCCGCTGGCCGATCAGGTATCGCCGACCATACGCATCCCGATCTTGCTGCTCGCGATGAGCGGGATGGCGATCGCCGAGGAGCTGGCCTTCCGGGGCGTTCTGCTGGGCTGGCTGCTGCGCGTCGGTCACCGGCGGGGAGCATACGCCGTCTTCGCCATGGTCGTCGTCTCGCTGATATGGGCGCTCCTGCACATACCCAACACCAACGCGCCGCTGCTGAAATGCGGGCAGATATTCCTGATCGGGCTCTGCCTGTGCGAGTTCGCACGGCGCTGGTCCGTGGAAGCAGCCATCGCCGGCCACGTGGCGCTGAATGCCGCCGCGGTCATTCTCGGCCTGATCGTCTACAACACCCCCGCCTGACGGAACTGCAACTTCGGGAGCCGTGCTGAAATGCTTGAGTGGAAAGTACACGACGACGGAAGTTTCGACGTGATCACGGACACGGTCAACGTGGAGGGCTGCTGGCCGGCGCTCGACGACGCCCCGCTGCACCCGGTTCGGGTCGAGGTGGACGCCCACCGGGTAACCTACCACCTTCCCGACGGAGGCGTGGAACTGATTTTCGGTCGGGAAGAGGACGGCCTGACGCTGGGGGCCCGGCTGGAAGGGTTCTCCGCCGCGCCGCACCGGGTCGAGCCGCTGTGGGGCGGCCGCCTGAGCGGAGCCGACCGGCTTTTCCGGCAGGGGCTCGGCTTCGCCGGGCCCAGTGGATTCGTGCGCCTGGGCGATTTGAACGGGCTCTGGTCCTTCGACAGCCACATGGTCACGGCGCTGCTGGGACCGGGTGACGAGACGCTGAGCATCTGCGCCTACGACAACGAGCGCTTCCCGCAGAAATGCACACTGCACAACCGGCAGCAGCGCACCGGCCTGACGCACCGCGACATCAACACCGAACTGGCGCTCCTGAGCGCCGGCTTCCGCACCGAGCGCATCCCCCTGGAAGGCGGCGGCCTCGTGCTGCCGGAGTTGCACCTCCGATGCGGAAACTCCCCGTGGGAAACGCTCCGGGGCACCGCGCGCAGCATCGGGGAGCGGATGGGCGCCCGCACGGACCATGCGCCCCGCTATCACTGGTGCTCGTGGTACTACTTCCAGCACAACCTGACGCAAAGACTGCTCGAGGAGTGCATCGAGGGATTCCGGCACATCGACCCGCCGCTGCCGCTGCAAACCCTTCAGATTGATGCCGGCTACTACCCCCACGCGGGCGACTGGCTGGAGCCGACCGAGAAGTGGCCCGAGGGCATGGCGCCCGCCTTCGAGAGCATCCGCGCGGCCGGCTACGACGCCGGCATATGGATCGCGCCGTTCATGGTGGGCAACCGCAGCCGCCTCTACGCCGAACATCCCGACTGGGTGCTGCGCGACCTCGACGGCAACCCCATCGCCAACTGGAAGCACTACGGCACCCAGGGGGTCTGGGGCTCCCGCGACGAGGAGACCTACATCCTCGACACCAGCCACCCCGACGCGATGGATTACATCCGAAGCGTCTTCCGCACGATGCGAGAGGACGGGGCCACGTTCTTCAAAACCGACTTCATGGACTGGGGGCTGAAGGACTCCTGCCGCGTGCGGCGTCACACACCGGGTAAGACGTCAGTGGAGTACATGCGCGACGTGCTGGCGATGATCCGGGAGGAGATAGGCGAGGAGAGCTACTGGCTGGCCTGCATCGCGCCGTTCGGACCGTTCCTCGGCTTCGCGGACGGCGTACGCATCGCCAATGACGTCGCGGTCACGTGGACCGCCGGCAGCACGCTGAACATGGTGCGGGAGTCGGTGGCCGACCAGTACTTCAACAACGTTCTGTGGCAGAATGACCCCGACGTCATCTACCTGCGGGACTTCTACACGCACCTTTCCGAGGAGGAGACGCGCGCACTCGCCCTCTGGCAGGGCATCCTCGGCGGGAGCATCAACACGTCGGAGCCGCTCCACGAGATAGCGCCCGAACGTCTGCGGCTGTGGCGGTTCCTGCGGCCGGCGGAGGAGCCGTGGACCGCCTCCCTGCCCTACTGGGGGCGCGAGCGGAAGCTGCGCGTAGCCGTCCGACACTATCCGGAACAGGACGCGTGGGCCGTCCTCGCGTTCAACCCGAACGAAGAGCCCGTCACGGAACGCCTCGAGTTCGCCGACCTGACGGGCACGGAGCGGCTTTACTGCTACCGCTGGGGCCCCGAGGGGGCCGAACTGCTCAGCGAAGGCGGCGACTGGTCGTTCGTCACACCCCAGCTACCGCCCCACGCGGCGGTACTCTACTACCTGTCCACGACCGAAGCCCCACCGCCCGACGGCCTCACCCTCGGCGGGGCGATCTCAGAGGGCCTGTAGGCCGCGCGACCCAGACGCAAGGGCCCCAGGAACATGTAGTGCCGACCTGAGCGAAGCTCTCTCGGAGTGCGGCGTGCAGTCCGCCGTATGGCGGACGGAGCGCCGCTTTTCTTTGCCGGAGGAGTGCCCAAACCCCGACGGATTTCGGGAAAATGAGAGCGCCGCAGGTCGCCGCCACGTCCTCCTCGGGCTGCGGCATCTCTTCGTCCCCTGGAGGACCTTTTGCGAGCGTAGCTGTTGCAGAGTTGACCGGGCAGCACTAACAGGCGAAGTCGTACGGCCTCTGCGGCGGCTGGGCGGCTGCCAGCCAGACGCTTTCGCCGAGCAGCCACTTCCACACCCCCAGTGCGGCCGCCGCGGCATCAATGCGGTGCGATGTGCCAAAAGAATCCGGTGGGAGTTCGTGCAGGCCCTGTTCGGAGAGCCAGTCCCGCAATTCCGGAAGCGGTTTCTCACTCTTCTTGTACTGCTTTAGGGCCGCCCGCGACGCTCCGCCCAGGGCCATCACGGCTCCAGGGTGGACCTCAACTGTGCGGACTCCGCCGTGCGTAACCAGACCCAGCGTCCGCGCCAGCCCAATCCCCCGTAGCGTGATGTACACCATTTGTACCATTGTTGGCGCCATCACCCCGACGAAGTTCATCTTCGCCTCTTTCAGGGCCTCGGCCAATTTCTGGTCGCAGGGCCGCATCCCGCCACCGTCCCTATAGGACAGGGGTGCGTCTATGCCGACCGCCACCGGGCCCGAACCCGCCAGTTCCTCCACCTTCTTCACAATGTCGGCGTCGCCGGCAGGACAGAGGGCGCTCCTGTATGTCAGGTGTTCGTCCTCACTGGAGAACCATGCAAGCACTGTGTGGCCCGGGTTCGCGGGGCCGGAAAGGTCCAGTCCACATATCCAGCGGGCCTCTTTCATCCTCACTCTCCGTTTCTCTCGTGTCCACCCCGGTGCATATTCAACGGCACTTGTCCCCCTCACACGCGCCGCAGCAGGTCGATCAGGTTTGGGTAGAGTTCTTTGTAGAGGGCGTAGCGGGGTTCGTAGGCTTCGGTCACCTCCGTGCGTGGCTGCACCGTGCGGCCCGGGCGGACGGCGGCCTCGACGGCACTCGCATGGTCCTCATAGATGCCCGCCGCCACGCCCGCGCATAGTGCCGCGCCGAGGCACGCCGCCTCGGTGACCTCCGGCACGTGGACCGGCACGCGGCATATGTCCGCCTTGAGCTGAAGCCACAGGTCGCTCTTCGCCCCGCCCCCCACGGCCGCCAGCGACTCTATCTCGACGCCGCCTTCACGCAGCAACTCGAGGTTCAGTCGCACCTCGAACGTGAGCGCCTCCAGCAGGGCTTTCGCTATCTCAGCCCGCTCCGTGGCGAAGGTGAGTCCCAGGATTGCGCCGCGGGAGGTGGTGTCGAGGTGCGGCGTGCCGCTGCCGCTCAGGTGCGGCAGCACCATCAGGCCCGTCGGACCCTCGGGCGCGCCTCGCAGCACCAGGTCGTAGGCGTCCTCCCCGGTCCGCTCCGCTGCTACCACTTGCGCCTCGCAGAGCGTATCCCGGAACCAGCGCAGCACGAGCCCGCCGCTGTGGTTCAGCGTCATCGCCACGTAGAGACCGGGCACGACGTGCCGGTAGATGGAGATGCCGCCCCGCCGCAATCCCTCGCCGAGGGCCGGCTCGTCCATGGCGACCTCCACGACCTCGGCCGTGCCCGTTGAGACCATGGCCTGCCCGGCACGCACCGTCCCGCTGCCCAGTGCGGCACAGGCCTGGTCGTGCCCGCCCGGCCCTACCACCAGCGGGCGGGACAGGCCCAGTTCCGCTGCCAGTTCCGGCCGCAACTCGCCCACCGCTCCCTCGTCCGCAAGCACCGCCAGCCGCGAAGCCTCGATGCCACAGGCCGACAGGATGTCGTCCGCCCAACCGCCCGCCCGGAGGTCGTACATCTGCGTGCGGGAGGCCAGGCAGTGGCTGACGACGGCGCGGCCCGTGAGGCGGCGCAAGAAGAAATCCTCGTACAGCAGGAACCGATCGGCCTCCGCCCACACGTCCGGCTCGTGCTCCCTCAGCCAGAGCAGCTTGGGCAGCGTATTGATGGTGTGGACCGGCATGCCTGTGCGCGCGAACAGTTCCTCCTCGCCGAACCGCTCGCGGAGCCAGTCGTTTTGCGCGGTGGTGCGGGTGTCCATACCCAGTATGGTCGGACGCAACGGTCGGCCCTCGGTATCGACCGGCGTCACCGCCTCGCCCTGACAGCTCAACGCCATCGCCATCGGCGGGTCGTCGTCCGCCTCGGCCGTCACGTCCCTCAGGCAGGCCCACGCCAGCCGCCAGACTTCCTCGGCGTCCTGCTCCGCCCAACCCGGCTCAGGGGTGTCGATGCCGTATTCCCGCGCGGCCGCCGCCAGTACAGCCCCGTCATCGGCAAACCGTATCGCCTTGCAGCCCGTGGTTCCGATGTCCAGACCGATGAGCGACATTGATGTGGGCCTTCCTCCATGTTCGTCATTCGGCAGTGCTCACCATGACCTTCAGTCCCCGGCCCGCGGCCGCGGTCTCGAACGCCTCCGGTGCCTGCTCCAGCGAAAAGGTGTCCGTGATGAGCTTGTCGGCCGGTATCAGGCCGCGGTGGATCATGTCCAGCGCCAGCGCATGCATGGTGGGATGGTAGGAGAAGGAGCCGACGACCTCCACCTCGCCGTAGTGCACCGCGTTGCCGTCCAGCCGCACGGTGTGCTCATCCCTGGCCAGCCCGCCGAACAGAACCACACGACCTCCCTTGCGCACGGCCCGCACGCCGGTGGCCGGGCAGCCGGGCGAGGGGTTGGCGCAGACGGCGAGGTCCGCCCCCCGGCCGCCGGTCAACTCGCGCACCCGCTCGACCACATCCTCCTCGAGGGGATTGATGACCGCGTCCGGCCCCAGCGCGCGGGCCAGTTCGCGCCGCGGGTTGCTGCGCTGCGATACCACGGTCCGCGCGCCGCGCGCTTCCGCCACGGCCACGTGCAGGCATCCGATGGGCCCGGCGCCAACGACCAGGACCGTATCGCGGGGACCGGTCCCGGCCGCCTCATGGCATGCCAGCACCGAGGACGCCGGTTCCGCCAGCCCAGCAGCGGCGAAGCCTATCCCCTCGGGCATGTGGTGGACGATTCCGTTGGTCAGCACCTCCCCGGGCACTGGCATAAGCTCAGCCAGCCCGCCCGGGTAGCCGGGGGTGATGCCGACCAGCCTCAGGTCATCGCACAGGTTGAACAGGCCGCGGCGGCAGTACCAGCATCGGCCGCAGTGCACGTCGGGCGCCAGCGCCAGCCGGTCGTCGACCGACCAGCCCTCGCAGTCCGGGCCGACTGCTTTCACAACGCCGGCCACCTCGTGCCCCGGTACGATGCCCTCGACACCCTCGGGCGGACCCTCCTTCCAACGGCGCACGTCGCTCCCGCAGACGCCGCAGGCCATCACCCGGACGAGGAGGCCGTCTTCGGGCACAGGCGGCTCCGGCACTTCGTGCACTTTCACACTCCGCGGACCGGTCAGTACGGCCGCCTTCATGGCCGCTCCTCCTGTTGGAGTCTCTCGCCCACGGCCCCGCCCGGATGGGTCGCGCCGAACTCCTCTTTCGAGTAGCCGGACATCTCGAGCAGCAGCACGCAGAGCGCATCCCCGGCGGCCGCGTTCACCAGCGAGCTGCCCGTTGCGATCATGCCGTAAGGGTCGACATCCTCCGGCGCGGAGACACGGAAAACGACGTCACTCATGCGGCCCAGCGGAGAGTTGGCAGACTCGGTCTGAGCCACGATGGTGGCGCCACGTTCCTTCACTATGCGGACGAACTCGTTGATTTCGGTGCTGCGGCCGCCCTTGGAGATGGCGTAAACGATATCGCGTTCGGTGACGGCCCCGGCGCCGCCGTGAAGGCTGTCCGCGGCGTTAATGCAGAGCGCGGGACGGCCCACACAGGCCAGCAGGTGGGCCAGCCGTGCGGCCACGGCGTGCGAGGTGCCGGCGCCGGTAACGAGTATGTGACCGCGACAGTCCAGGAGGGCCTGCGCCACCTCGACGATGCTCTCGTCTATCCGCTCCGCCAGTTCGTCAACGGCCCGGGCCTCACGGCGCAGCACCTCCGCGGCCCGCGCGGCGTATTCCGTCTCCCGCTCACTCATGGATGCCTCACCCGGTTGTGAGAGTCAGGGGCTGGAAGCCTGCACCATGATACCGAAACACACGAACACCGCCAAACCGAGTCGCGCGTTTGAAGAACGCGGCCGTCCTGATACAGTGACGGGCGCAGAAGCGTCAACGCAGGGGAGAACAAGGATGGCCGAGCCGCATGGCTGGAACCGAAGGGACTTCCTGAAGAGGTGCGTAGGCGCGGCCGCGGCGGGCGCACTGGGGCCAATGGCCGGGCGCGTCGCCCGCGGCGAGAAAGAACGCCCCCCGAACGTCGTCATCATACTGACCGACGACCTCGGCTACGGCGACATCGGCTGCTTCGGGGCGGACGACATCGCCACGCCGCGCATCGACCGCATGGCGGAGGAAGGCATGCGGTTCACCGACTATTACTGCTGCGCACCCGTCTGCACCCCGGCCCGCGCCGCCACGATGACCGGCTCCTACGCCCGGCGCATCGGCCTCAACATGGTGCTCTACGCGCGGCACGACGAATGCCTGAACCCCGACGAGCTGACCATCGCGGAGGTGGCCAAACGGAGCGGCTACGCGACGGCCATCGTCGGCAAGTGGCATCTGGGCGGGATTCCCCCGACCCGGCACGGCTTCGACGAGTGGATCGGGTCCACCAACGCCGATGAGAAGCGAACCGAGATCTGCACCGAAGCCACAATTGACTTCATCCGACGTCACCGGGACGAACCGTTCTTCGCCTACGTCGCCCACGCGGACCCGCACGTTCCGCTGAACGCTTACCCGCCCTTCAAGGGCGAGTCCGAGCGCGGGCTCTACGGAGACGTGGTCGAGACCCTGGACTGGAGCACGGGCCGCATTCTGGACGCGCTCGACGAGATGGGCCTGGGAGAGAACACGCTGGTGGTCTTCACCTCGGACAACGGCCCGTGGCTGGACAGGCTGCCCGATGCCGGTTCGTCGGGCCCCTTCCGTGGAGGAAAGTACAAGGCTTTCGAGGGGGGCCACCGGATGCCGTGCGTCATGCGCTGGCCGGACCGCATCCCCGCGGGCACCACGTGCCGCGAGATAGCGACCGCCATGGACTTCCTGCCCACGCTGGCTGGCCTGTGCGGCGTGTCGCTGCCGGAGGACCGGGTCATCGACGGACGTGACATTCTTCCCCTGATGGAGGCCCGCCCCGGCGCGACGACGCCCCACGAGGCGTACTTCTACAGCGAAGGTGCCAATCCGACGTCGCTCCGCGCGGTGAGGTCCGGCAAATGGAAACTATTCGGCTGGCCGGAGGCCAAGAACGCCCGGCCCGATTGGTACCCCGTCGCGCTGTACGATCTGGAAAACGACCCGGGAGAAACCACCAACGTGGCCGGCGACCACCCACAGGTCGCCGACCGCCTGCGCACGATACTTGACGAGCATCGCGCCGAGATAGAGCGAAACAGCCGGCCGCCCGGGACGAAACCTAATTGACGAAGCCCGATCTCGCCGCCGCAGTTGCGAGCAGATGGAGGAACCGGATGAGCGACGTCGTAATGGAACCGGGCCAGACCATCCTCTTCGACGGGGACAGCCTGACCAGCCGGCGGCGGCCGGGCTCACTGGACACCTGGCCCTACCTGCGGCTGATGAACTGGGACCGCGGCTACGCGGACGAGATGGAGCGGCTGCTGTTCTGCCTGCGACCCGACCTGCGGCTGACCTTCCGCAACGTCGCGATCGGCGGATATGACTCCGGACAGATGCTCGGCAAGTTCGACGACTCCGTGCTCCCGTGGGAACCCGAGTTGGTCATCCTGACGACGGGCGGCAACGACGCCAGCCGCCAGATGCCGCTGGACGAGTTCCGCCGCAACGTCGCCACGTACTGCGAGCGTGTGCGCGACGAGTGCGGGGGGCGGGTCGTGTTCGTCGGGGGCTTCCGCCCCTGTCCGCACATGCCGGCAGAAAAGGGCGAGGTCTACGGCCGCCGTATGCGCTACTACGATGTCCAGCAGGAAGTGGCCGCGGAGTATGGCGGACGGTACGTGGACGCCGGAACGCCCCTGCTGCGGAAGGCGGAGGAACTCTACGAACAAGCCGAAATCCACACCGTCTATTCCGACGGAGGGCACTTCAACGCCGTGGGCAATACAATCATCGCCGCGGCCGTACTGGCGGCGCTCGGCTTCGACTGGCAGGCACTGGCAACGTGACACTCTGGCGACTGAGAAAGATCCCATGACCGTTCAAATCGACGCGGACTTCCCCGGCGGCAACATCATCCACGAACGCACCGACGGCGACGACGTGTTCGTCCGGCAGGACATACGGGACACCGAGGGCTGGTGGTTCTACTGGTGCTTCCGGGTGCGCGGCGCGGCCGGACGGGAACTCACTTTCCATTTCACCGACGGGGACGTCGTCGGTGTGCGGGGCCCGGCCGTCAGCCTTGACGGCGGCGGAAGCTGGTCCTGGCTCGGTCGCGACGTCGTCGAAAGCGAGTCCTTCCGCTACCGCTTCCCGGACGGGGCCGATGAAGTCCGGTTCAGCTTCGGGATGCCGTATCTTGAGGAGGACCTGCACGCATTCCTCTCAGCGCACGAGGATAGCCCGCACCTGCGGCGGGAAACGCTGTGCACGACGCGGAAGGGGCGCACCACGGAACGCCTCCACGTGGGCCGATTGGATGGCGAGCCGCTGTGTCGTGTGCTGGTCACCTGCCGACATCACTGCTGCGAGATGATGGCCAGCTACAGCCTCGAGGGATTGATGGAGGAGGTGCTGGTGGGCGAGGAGGCCGGTCCTTGGCTGCGGGAAAACGTCGAGTTCCTGATCATACCGTTCGTGGACAAAGACGGGGTGCAGGACGGCGACCAGGGGAAAAACCGCAAGCCCTGGGACCATAACCGCGACTACCTGGGCGAGAGCATCTATCCCGCTACGGCCGCCATCCGCCGGCTCGCGCCCCAGTGGGGCCGTGGCCGGTTGCGCGTCACCTTCGACCTGCACTGCCCCTGGATCCGGGGGGAGCACAACGAGGTCATCTACCTGGTGGGCCGCCCCCTCGCGCGTATCTGGCGGCAACAGCAGGAATTCGGACGGATCCTCGAAGAAGTGCAACAGGGTCCGCTGCCCTACCGCGCTGCGGACAACCTGCCGTTCGGGGAGGCGTGGAACACCGGCGGGAACTACAGTCAGGGATGGGGCTTCTCGCTGTGGGGCAGCGGCATTCCGGGGGTCCGGCTTGGCAGCGCCATGGAAATCCCGTATGCCAACGCCGCCGGGGCGGAGGTGAACGCCCAAACCGCCCGTGCCTTCGGGCACGACCTGGCCCGGGGGCTGTGCCGCTACCTGCAGACGACCGAGGATTGAGTCTCACCCGGCGGCAGGCCTGATCGCGCGCAAAGAGTTTGGCACCGGCCACCCGAGCCTTTATGCTATGGTAGCCGCGGATTGTATAGACCTGGGAATCCAATCCCGGTGCTGCTTCGTTACCTGTTCGGACGGAGGAAGAGATGAGAACGCAATCGGGGACGCGAGTTGCCGAACCGGCAGTGGGCCTGTTCCTGCCGGCAGCAAAGAGAATTGCCGCACTTGCCTGTCTGGTCGTGTGCGTTTGCGCCGTGGCCGGCGCTCTGCCGGCCGCTGCGGCTGAGAGCCAGTGGACCGACCTGACGGACTTCCTGGTCGTCAGCGACGGCAGCCATTCGCTGGGAGATACCAACGCCGACTTCAACGAAACCCGTGACCAGGGCAGCAAGATCGTCTTCTTCAACCCGGAGGACGGCGACAACGATACGGGCGTGGTCTACTGGTGGGACGGCGACAAGATCGTGGACTCAGAGGGCAGCCCCACGAATGCCGACGGGAAGGCCTACGGCACCAACCCGCTGCTGCCGAACGAAGCCGCCATCGAACCCTTTGAATACCCGGCTGATCTGAAGAGTGACCCGCGACTGAGTAGCCATAGAGGGGGACGCCATGCGTCGGGCTACCCGGACTGGTTTTTGCTGCGTCGGGGCCAACTTCACGACACCTTTGGTGGGAACCTGTGGGGTGGGCGCAGCCAGGACGAACCCATGGTTGTGGCGGCCTATGGGCCGCTGGCCGACGGGCGGGCTGTGGTGGATACCGATGGGCGGAGCCCTTTCAGCATGCACACACACGGCGACTCCGAGGTGCAGTTTCACCAGGTCCTTGCCGGGCTTGAGCTGCATCAGGGCATAAGTCACCTTGGGATGCACGCCGGATGCACCTCGCCCGGTGAGCCAGGGGTGCCCACGTGGCTGATCGAAGACTGCAAACTCATCCGGGCCCAGATGAACTACCTGCCGATAGGTACGACGGTGCGCAAATCCATCAGCATATTCAACTGGAAGGAAAAAGGCCACAACCAGGGCTACTTCACGAGCGGTTTCGACGCGGCCCCCACGTTCGAAGAAGTCATCTTCTACAAGAACGGCTATAAGAACGACCCGCGTACCCACGCCGACCCGCGGCGCACCATCTTCGACCGCAACATCTACCAGGGCGGGGGCGCACAGATGGGCCACACCTACCGCAACATCATCTCGGCCGACGGCGGCTCCGGCGGCCCTCAGATGCGGCTTGGCGCCCTGTGCGAGAACAGCCTCATCATCGAGGGATACTGGTACAGCGCGACGTCCAGCAACAAACTGGTCAACCCGTGGCTGGTCGAGAGCGGCCAGGAGGGCCGCTCGGCCGTCGTCCGCAACAACGTCCAGTTCATCTTCAAGTACCCCAGCCCCAACGATCCCGACACCGATGAAGCATCCGACCCGCGCGCCCATCCGGGATGGGGCTACGCGCTGGGGGGCGTCTCCTTTGGAGCCGTGATCGAGAACAACATCGTCAGCGGCGCCATGCTCACCGACGATCTCGGCTTCGGCGAACATGCCGTGGGACGCGCCTTCAAGTTCGGCGGCAATCCGCTTGAGTATCAGGACGGCAATCACTACAGCCAGCAGAACAACACTTTCCGCGGCAACATTGGCTACCGCACGAGCGAAGGCCTCAACCTGAGCGGCGACTGGACGGACGCAAAGGGCCACACCGTGGAAAACAACGTTTTCGTCGCCGATCGCGCTGTCGGAGGAAACATCAACAATCTCTCCGGCCCGGAACAGGTCGAGGTGAGCAACAACCGCTTTTACGCCAACGCGGAGGCCCTCCCCGACGGAAGTTGGATGGGCGATGGGAACGACCTGGCACCCTACGCCGAGGCCGCCGCGCGGGAGAACTGGCCCGACCCGGACCGCACGCTGAAGCGCTACGTCACCGAAGAGCTGGGCCTCACGCTGCTGGACTGGTCGGACGATCCCTGGCTGCCGGAGGAGGAGGTGGCCCCGCGCGTGGAGGCCGGCGAAGCCTACGACCCGACCGGCCTGAAAACCTTCATGGCCGTGGCGACCAACATGCGCAAGGGCGGCACGGACTCCATCCCCGCCTCGGGCAAACCGTCCTGGACTGGCGACTACGCCTGGGACGCCCGGTTCACCGGCGTGGCCGT
>JAWODG010000182.1:0-25003 GCA_046483385.1 Candidatus Brocadiia bacterium
ATGAATCAGGAATCCAGAATTATGAATTCAACGGCGACGGCGAACAACCGAGCCTCCTTCGCGCGAGGCTACGGAGCCCAAGGGACGACGACGAGCCTCCTCCGCCAAGGCTTCGGAGCCCAGGGGTCGAGCCTCCTCCGCGCGAGGCTACGGAGCCCAAGGGACGATCTGCGCTTTCAGCACGTTCTGTCTGTCAACTATCAACCAGCAACTATCAACTGCCGGTCGGCGGCGAGCAGGAGCAGGAGCACGAGTGAGAGCACGAGGGCAAGTGAGCACCTCTTTCCGCCGCACGCCATCTGCGTAATCTGCGCAATCTGCGGATTGCTGTTGGGCGGGCGAGGCTGCTTCGTCCCGCGTGCGGGTGACCAAAACCCGTGGAGCGAGTAGGGGAAACGACACGGGCTGTCCGCCTGCGGCGGGCACGATGTCTGAAGCGCACCTTGACCCGGCCCGCTCATCTGTCATCTTAAGGCCATGAAACCGCTCGAACGCAACAACACCATCAAGTGCACCGGCGCCCACGTGCTTTTCGGCGTGGGCGGCGGGCTGACCAGCGCGTTCACCGTGCTGCCCCTCATGCTGAAGGCTCTGGGGGCGAGCGAGCTGGTCCTGGGGGTGGCCTTCAGCCTGGCGACGGCGGGGTGGCTGCTGCTTCAGCCGCTGGCGGTCTTCATCTTCGGCCGCCGCACCCGCACCAAACGCCTGCTGGTGCCGTGGAGCACGGCCTTCTCCATACCGTGGGTTGTGGCCATCGGCGCTGTGGTGTTCCTGCTCGGCCGCGAGCGGGCGACCCTCTGCATCGCGGTCGTGCTGATCCTGTTCGCCGTGCGCGTGATCGGGGAGGGGATGATCTTCCCGTTCTGGGACGACTGGTTCGCGCACCTGTTCAGCCGGGGGTTCCGTGGACGGGCGCTGGGGCTGGTTTCCGGGTTCATGGCGGTCGGCATCAGCGTCGGGGCGGTGGTGGCCGGCCGGCTGCAGGACCGGCTGGCGTTCCCGGCCAATTACGCCGTGCTGTTCTGGGGCGCGGCGGCCGTCTACGCGCTGGCCTTCGCGGGCATATGGTGGCTGCGCGAACCGCCTTCCCTGACGCGGGCCGGCAAGAGGCACACGGTCCGGGAGTTAGTGAACCGGTTCGGCCTGTCGCTGCGGGAGGCCAACTTCCGCAATTACCTGATCGGGCGCATCATACTGACGCTGGGAGGCGGCGTGGTGGGCTTCTACGCCGCGCACTTCGGCAGCCCGCAGGGCGGGGACGTCGCCCCGGCCACCGTCATCACGCTGGGCATGCTCATCACGCTGCCGCAGGCGATATTCGCCTACCTGCTGGGCCGGCTGGGGGATCGGGCGGGGCACAAATCGAGCGTCGTGGTGGGCGCCTGCGCACTGGCCGCTTCCATAGCCGTCGTCTGGCTGGGTCGCGGGGCGGTGGCCTGCGGACTGGCGTTCGCCCTGCTGGGGCTGGCGGCGTCGGCGGGCTGGGGGCCGCACCTGAACATGCTGTATGAGACGTGCCCCCACGACAGCCGCGTGGCGCACATCACGCTCAGCAACCTCGTTCTGAGCCCATTCCTGCTGGCCGTGCCGATAGCGACGGGCTGGCTGCGCGAGGTGGCAGGTGTGCGGACTTTCGGCTTCGCGCTGATACCGGTGCTCATCGGAGTCCTCTGGCTGGCGTTCCGCGTCAAGGAGCCGCGCACGATCGAAGTGGTCGACCTGGATGGTGCGCCGGGGGAAAGCAGCCCGGAGCAAAGGTCGGCGGGCCGGGGCTGAGCATGGTCCGCCCGCCCTCACCGGTCAGCCGCCTCGTAGTAGGTTTGATAGAGCCGCTGGCGGCGCCGGACGGCACCCTCCTCCAGCAGCGCCTGCACATACTTGACCGCCTCGTTCCGGTGGATGTTCAGCCCAACGGCCACGTCCTGGAGCGTGCATGGACGCCGCCGCAGCATGTCCAGCACCCGTTCCTTGCGCGCCTCCCCGCCCGCCGGCAGTTGCAGTTCCGCGGCCGGCGCTATGACCTCCGCCCGGGACCCCAGCATCTCCCGTATCTGCTCCAGCCGGTCGTGGGGTACGGCCCGCACGTCGGACTCGGCCGGCGGTCGCACGGCGGTGTTGAGCTGCACCCGGTGCGGGTCAATGCGCTCGACGCGATCCCTGATGCGCCGGACCTGCTCGTCGGAGGAGTTGACGCCCTCGATGAGGAAGACCTCCAGCCACATCTGCCCCTCGAACTCCCGGCGCAGCGCCGCCAGCCCGTCAACCAGCCGCTGCAGCGTCAACTCGGGATGGGGTCTGTTCACCCGCCGGAAGGTCTCCTCGTCGCCGGCGTCCAGCGACGGCAGCACGAGGTCGACAGCCGCGCAGGCGGCCCGCACCTCGGGCAGATGGAACATGGTCCCATTGGTCAGCAGCGCAATCGGCACATCGGTGAACCGCTTGATGCCCGCCGCAATATCCCCGAAGCGGCTGTGCAGCGTCGGCTCCCCCGAGCCCCCCAGCGTGACGTAATCCGGCGCGGGGCCTCCCTCGAGTTCCCGTCGCACCTCGGCCACTACGTCGTCGACCGGAACGTATTCCCGCCGCTCGACGGTGGTCTGCGCCGTGGGACCGAGCTGGCAATAGACGCAGTTCAGATCGCACGTCTTGGGCGGCACGAGGTCCACCCCGAGCGACCGTCCCAGCCGCCGCGACGGCACCGGGCCATAGGTGTATTTGCTCTCGCTACTCATGCCAGACAATCCTCACCACGGAGTCACGGAGCTTGCCCGCCTCTGGCGGGGACACGGAGAACGGAGGAGAAAAGCAGATTCACCACTCTGTTCCTTCCGTTGTGCTTTGCGTTCTCTGCGCCCTCTGCGGTTAATACGTGGTCGCGCCTCCGCGGTTTCTCACTCGCCCTTTCTCGCTATCTTGATGTCCACTACGGGCGAGCCGTCGAAAGCGTCCAGCCCGGCCACCACCAGTTCGTTACCACGCACCTCGAGGACGTCCACCACGCTGGACCCGATGGGGTTCGGCCGCATAGGGCTGCGCAGGGCGAATACGCCCCGTTTCGGCTCCGACCGGTCGCCCATGGGGTGGCACTGGAGCGTCTCACGCTGCTCCCCGTCGAGACGGTGCATCCACCACATCACCTGCACGCGGTCGCCCGGCTCCAGCCCGAGCATGGCGGGCCCGAGCTTCGGGCGCACCTCCAGGACACACTCGCCCTCGGGGAACTCGTCATCGTCCCGGTGCACCACGGCCACCGGATGGATGGTCAGCTCTTCCATGTCGGACCTGCCCTTCCGAAGAAGTCGCACGGAACCCTCGATTATAGGCGTTGCCGACCGACGGCGGAAACGTCCGCGTTGCGCGCCGAACCCCGGCCGTCTACACTGGACTGTACGACTTCACCTGCCGGAGCCCGCCGGTGACCGAACAGCAGCAGACCGCTCCCGTCGTCCGGGAGACCGAGTGCAAAACCCTCCTGAACAAGGGCAAGCTCGGCTACTCCATCAACTGCTACACCGGCTGCGCGCACGGCTGCATCTACTGCTACGCCCGCTTCATGCAGCGCTTCCACCCGCATCCCGAGCCGTGGGGCGAGTTCGTGGACGTCAAGGTCAACGCCGTGGCAGCGCTGAAGAAACAGCTCGAACGCGCCCATCCGGGCGGCGTCTTCGTCAGCAGCGCGTGCGACGCGTGGCAGCCCCTCGAGCGCGAGTGGGAGCTGGCGCGCGAGTGCTGCCGGCTGCTCATCGAGCACGGCTTCAAGGTCAACGCGCTGACCAAGAGCCCGCTGGTCCTGCGGGACCTGGACGTTTTCCAGCCCGGCCTGACGCGCGTGGGCACCACGATCACCACGCTCGATCCGGAACTGCGGCGGCTCTGGGAACCCCGCGCCGGCACACTGGAGGAGCGGTGGGGCATCCTCCAGGCCGCGAAAGAGGCCGGGCTCGAGACGAGCGTAATGTTCGGTCCCCTTCTGCCGGATCTGTCCGACGGCCGGGAGTCCCTGGAGGCGCTCTTCGGGCGGGCGGCCGACCTCGAGGTGGACCTCATATGGGTGGACGGGATGAATCCCCGGCCGCGCGTATGGCCGGCCGTCGGCCGGCTGGTGCGGCACGAGTGGCCCGAGCTGCACGACCGCTACGCGCGCATCTTCCACCACAAGCCCACGCGGGAGTCCTACCTGGAATCCCTCCGGGAAAGGGTCGAGAAGGCGACCGCCACGGCGGGCATCGAAGACCGCCTGGCGGGCTGCCCGTAGACCCCCCGGAGGGAGACGCTCCAGGCTGGGCTCCGGTTCATCCCCCGAGCATCTACCGCGCGCAACCTACTCCGTGAGGATCGGCCCCATGCAGAGGTTTCCCCACGGGCTGGGGTTGGGGCCCTCGTCGCCGGCCCGCCACCACGGGTCCAGCCGGCTGTTCCAGCGCAGGCGGGCGAACTGGCCGTCGCCGTGCTCGTCCGGGTCATGGTCGTTGTAGCCAAGCGAAAGGCCGAGGCACGTGCCGGTCTGCGGCTCGTCCATCGGTCCGCCCGAACC
Source organism: Candidatus Brocadiia bacterium (assembly GCA_046483385.1). Lineage (GTDB taxonomy): Bacteria > Planctomycetota > Brocadiia > SM23-32 > SM23-32 > B1Sed10-231. The sequence goes on from JAWODG010000182.1 coordinate 4,535, forward strand.
GACCCAGTCCCAGGGGATAAACATCTCGACCGCTCGCCGGTCGGAGGCCAGTTCCACGACGCGCGCCACGATGCCATAGGTCTCCGCCGCCTCCTCGGGACTCACCTCTCGCCGCGCGACATCCCAGGGGTCGGGCCAGTTGCGGCAGACCTTCCGCTCGCCGTCGCCCACGTGGAACTGGTACTGGCAGCCCGACAGGGCGAAGGCCCATGACTCGGGCTTGACGAACACGTCGGCCGGGTCGGCGTCCCATATCTGGTCGGCGGACCGGCGCGCCAGGTGGAAATCGAGCGTGTCCAGCAGGCCCTCCGCGGGCGCCCACTGGTCATCCTCCACCTCGAACAGCAGGTAGAGCCCCGCCCGACTGCGCGCGGCTCGGACGGTGAGTTGCGCGTCGTCCTGCTCGCGGGCGCCCTCCCAGACCTCCCCCTGCTCGGCCAGGTTACCGGCCACGGTCATTACAACCGCGTCGTGCCCTTCCGTGAAGTCGTCCCAGAAGGGGGACGGCCCGTCTCCGGCCCCGAACGTCTTCTCCTGTTCCGGGGTCAGGCCGTAGGCGGTGAGCACCTGGAAATCGCTATCCGGGGCGGGGGCCACGGCCGAGGCGTCCTCCGCGGACGAGCCGTAAGCCGGCCGCGGACCGCGCGGGGGCACCCGGTCGTGGGCGGCGTGCTGGGCGTCGATGGCCGCGCTGAGTTCGGGGTCGCGCACGATGAAATAAACCGGCTTGGAAGCCCGTACGGTGCCGTCCTCCCCCCGCCCCAACGCCGAGAGCGAGTACACCCGCCTCTCCGGCTGCACGACCAGCTCGACGGCGGGTTCCTCTCCGCGCTCGACCGTGTCGATTAGGTTCGCGCCGTCGTAGAACTCGATGCGCTCCCAGCCTTCGAAACCCGACGCGTCGCACTCGACCACCACCCTGCTGTTCGGGTCTATCACCCGGCCGCCCACCGACCGCAGCAGCACGCCGCTCTCGTGGGGGTTGTCCACCGGACCGAGGTCGCGCAGGCTCAGCTTCAGCGGCGTGTCGTGCGTCGCGATGGACCGATAAAGGAAGGCCGTGTCGGCGTCCGGCAGCCAGACGGCAGCCTCCCTGTCGCCCTCGTATTCGTCCCACGGAGCGATGCGCGTCAGGGCGGAGTCCCACGAGGTGGGGTCGGCCAGCCACCCGTCCTCCAGCGGGATGGTCTTCAAGTCGACCGGCCCCTCGCGGCCGTCGGCCTCCTCCGGCAGGCGCAGCCGGATGCAGGTCTCGTAGTATTTCATGTCCACCGGGTCAATGTGGCCTATCTCGTGGCCCTTATCCTTCTCGGCGTCCCATGCCCAGCGGGCGCCGCGCGGCCGGGCGTCGGCGAACAGTTCCCGCGTGCTCTCAACTCCATTCCGGAAGAAGGGGTCCTGCGGCCCCACGTGCATGAGCGCGGGAACTGCCAGCGCCTCCTCGGGTGGCGTGGCCGGGTTGTACCGGGGGCCGACGTTCGGTGTGAAGCAGATCATGCGGTCCGGCACGTAGCAGGCCAGGCTGTAGGCGGTCACGCCCGCGTTCGAGCTGCCCCGCGCGATGAGCGGCAGGTTGGCGATCTCCGGGTGGTGGCCCAGCGCCGCCCAGTCGTCCATGGCCCTCACGATCACCTCGGCCAGGTCCGGGTACACCCGCCGGCCGGGGAAGCTGGTGACGCCGATGATGGCGAAGTCGTGCCGCGCGGCGTATTCCTGCAGCCGCCGGTCGCGGGGGATGTCGCGCGTGTCGCCGTAGCCGCCGGGATTGCCGTGGAAGAGCGCGCCCTTGAGCGTCTCGGCCGTCGGCGGCACCCACATCTTGACCTGCTGGATGCCGTTGGCGGCGCGGAAGTCATAGTACCTCCCGTCGTACCGCACCCCCCCGCCGTCATAGGCCTCCGCCCGAACGTCAACCCGCCCCGCCCCCGACCCAAGAGAAGTACAGGACACCGTCACCACAGCCGCTGCCAGAACCGCCAGTCGCAGAACGTGCATACTCATCATCGTCCCCTCACCATGAAGTCATCTGACGCGGGGCAATGCCCCGACATCGCGTACAGAGCAATATTGTTACAGCGGGTCAGGCCCCTGTCGAGCGACGCGAACACTGGCCGCTCGCCGAGGCGAGAGCAACTGTGCTCTACTTCTTGGGGTCAGGGATCTCGTCGATCAGGCCTTTGAGCAAGTGGAGGACAATCTCCTCGTAGGTGTCAAACGCTTTCTCCGCGCGTGCCATCCCTTCGAGTTCCTCATGCAAGACTTCCGAAAGGGCCCGCAATGCTGGAAGGCTGCAGAGGGCCCGCGCTTGAATCACGCTGAGTTGAGGTTCACTCTGCGCGCGCATCTCGGCGATGCGTTCTTCTATGCCGGTGTGCAAGTACTCAAATTCATCTACCATTGCCCCTACACCTCAGACGATTCGGGTGAAGTAGCCGGAGTTCCGAGCCTCCTCCAAACCGAGGCAGGCCAGTCAGCATCCGGGTAAATGGTGCTCAGGCGGTCCAGGCACTTCTCCAGCCTGTCGCATTCCATCGATCGGCCCTCAGGCCGGCACAACTCGGCCGCCAGTCCTATGCACTCCATCCCCTCGAGGACCTGGTTAATGGACCATCGAAATGTGTGCTCCAGCGCCTTCCTGGCGGATTCGTCAGCGCGTCTCAGCGATTCGGTATACTCGGCGTGGTCGTAGGCGTCCCCGAGAACACTTTCTCTGTTCATGCCGGCGGCGCCGACAGCCACTTCCACAACGCCCTTCCACAGGCACTCATTGCACGTTATCCAGCCGAGTTGCGGGGCCGCCAGTGTGTACCATTCGTCGGACATGCTTCGGAGCCTTTCGAAGGGACGGCGGTGATCAAAGAATACCGTTTCGCCGGCTATCGCCGAGAACGGGTGGTCCAGACCGGGGATTGCGGAAGCCCAATCCCCGGCACGGTAGTCTGCGGACCGCCAGCGGTCACCGATACTGATCCCGATGGTCTCCGCGAGGTCGGGGGCGCTCAGGGCGAGTTCGATGCCCATCTCTACGCAACAGTCTGATAGTTCGACGCAGTACTTGCGGCTGCCGAGAAATCCCATGATGCGGACACGTTCATCATGGCCGCACGCTTCGACCGCGGCTCGCAGGTTCTTCGGCTTGTCATCAAGAAACAGCAGACGTTGGAGATCGGGCGTCTCCTTCCCTATCTCGCGCAGGGCTTTTCCTTTGCGGTTTGTCCCCCGGATGTCCACATCCCAATCTAACCCGGCCTTCTGGAGCAGTTGCCTCGCATCGCTCTCGCGCCACCTCGTCAGGATGATCACCTTCCAGCCGGCATCCCGCATGCTGTCAACCAGCTCCGGCATAAGGGGCACGGGCCGTTTCTCGTGCCTGTGGTTCAGAATCGTGCCCGTCAAGTCAATGCACGCGATGTGTCGTCCTTCCTTCATGCGCCCTCCTTTCTCTCGATTAGCAGGATGCCACGTCTTCCCTCAACTGTGATCCTCGGTTCATCTCCCGAAAGATAGCCGGTTTTCGGGGTCGAAGGCCTGTTGGATCTTCAGGGCGAAGTAACCCAGGCCGTGGAAGCCGTAGGCCCGGCGTTTGATCACTTTGATCTTGTTGTTGATCCTCTCCAGCTTGCTGGTGTGTATGGGGTAGTCGCAATCGTTGAGTATCCCGTAGCCGTAGTGCTCGAGCCGACGGGCGTACCGCTCCGGCCTCCAGGGACGCGCCCACCCGGCGTGCCCTCCGCAGATGACAACAGGAACACTCTCCGGCCGGATGCCGGCAAAGTTCACGGCTTGTACCGGCCCTGCTCCCTCGGCGCCTGGGCTAAAGGAATCGCATGGTTAGGATTTATCGCACGTTACGCCATTCAGGAACCTGTGTCAAGGAGACAACTAAGTTCAATGTTACGTGTAATAGCGGTGCGCGGGCCCACGCCACCGTTCTCTCCCACAGGAACTCGCCTCCCGGGTGACCCCGGTCCTCCAGCAGGCGGTAGAGCGCCTCCAGGACGCGCGTCGGGTTATGCTTTGACGCACGGAGAAGGCGACCCTCTTCCGCCTTGTGGGCAGGCAGCGGCAAAGGCGCACGCTGTGATACCCCTGCCGCCCGGTCCAACAGCAGGAGCGGCGCGCCTTCGCCACGGGCAGGCGGCATCGGCGCCGGGCGACTTCGGCCGTGAGGTTGATGTTCGGTTCCGCCTCGCTCTTCGCCAAGTGTCCCAGGTACGGGGTAAGTCGCGGCTCCCGTCGAAGAACAGGGCTTCCTGCAGGCTGTCTCGTGTGTGCCGCGAGAATTGACGGTCCGCGGCCTCGAGCCACCGGCGAATTCTCCGAACGAGCGCGCTCTCATAGCGAACAGCCTCCCCTCTGATGGCGAACGCAAAGGGCGCTTGGCACTAAACGTTCTCTGACTCCCCGAAATGGTGTAAGGCACCACGCGGGACAGTTGGCGTGCCCGCTCCCGTCTTGCCTGCTGCGAAGGCCCCGACCGTTGGGAAAGGATACTTGACTTGCTGGACGGCTTATGTAAGATATCCTTAACAGTGGGTCCCATTGGCAAAGCGAGGTTGACTAAGCCATGCCGCGGGTAACGGGGTCTTTCATTGGCGTCGAGGTGGGTGGGGAGCGGGTTCGGGCCTTTATGCCGGAGCCGCTGCCTCCCTCGGAGCCGCCGCTGTGCATCGAGGGGGCGCTGGCGGAGCTGCACGATGCGGCCGCCTCCGCGCTGGGGCGGCTGGACGTGGCCGCCGGCATGGTGCCCAGCGCCGGATGGTTCCTCTACGGCTTCGTGCGCAAGGAGGCCGTGGTATCCTCCCAGATCGAGGGCACGCAGGCGACGCTGATGGACGTGCTCACCTATGAGGCGACGCACGAAGCGGCCGAACCGGCGGAGGTCGAGGAGGTCTGCAACTACGTCGAGGCGCTGGACTTCGCCCGGGCCGAACTGGCCGACCCCGACGGGATGGGCATCGGAACGGAACTGCTCTGCGAGGCGCACGCGCGGTTGATGCGGGGCGCCCGCGGGGGCGACAAGGAGCCGGGCCGGGTGCGCACCGAACAGAACTGGCTCGGCGGCGCCACGCCGGGGCTGGCCGTCTACGTGCCGCCGCCCCCGGACGCCGTGCCGAGCGTGCTGGCGGAACTGGAGGAATGGCTGCGGGGTGACGACCCGCTGCCACCCCTGGTGCGCGCCGGGCTGGCCCACGCCCAGTTCGAGACCATTCACCCGTTTCTGGACGGCAACGGGCGCATCGGCCGCCTGCTGGTGACACTGCTGGTGGAGCACTGGGGCCTGCTTTCCTCCCCGCTGCTGTATCTGAGCCTGGCGTTCAGGCGGCACCAGCGGGAGTACTACGACCGGCTGATGCGCGTGCGCACCGACGGGGACTGGGAAGGCTGGACGGGGTTCTTTTTGGCGTGCGTGCGGGAGGCCGCCGAGGACGGCGTAGACGCGGCCGAGCGGCTGTTCGGACTGCTGGAGGAGGACCGCCGCGCGGTGGTTCACGACCCGGCGGCCACGGTCAGCGCCATCCGGCTCTTCGACGCCCTGCCGGAGCATCCCATCGTGACGCTGAACAGCGCGGCGCAGACTATCGAGGTCAGCAAACCCACCGCGGCAAAGGCCATCGACATACTCCGCGACGTCGGGGTGCTGGAGGAGATAACGGGGCGGCAGCGGGACCGCATCTACGCCTACCGGGCCTACCTGGACGTGCTGGCCGAGGACACCGAGCCAACGGGGCCGCCCCCGGGTCGAGGCGACGGGCTGCGGCGCTCGGACGAGCGCCTCAGGAGCGCGCTCCGCCGGCTGGACGAGGACACGGAGTAGCCCTGTGGGCGGCCGAACTCAAGGCTCGTCGGCCAGTTTCTCGGCTTTCTTGGCCGCGGACCGGGCAAGCTGGGCGACGGCGTCCAGCCGGGCGTCGTACTCCAATTGGGCGGGGTCTATGAAGGCGTAGGGGGCGCGGCGCTCCCTGCGGGCGTAAACCTCGGTGATGTCGTAGATGTAGCCGGTCCGGACGTCCACGAGGGCCGCTTTGGAGACGGCCATAGAGCCGGCCCTGCTGCCCGGGGCCACGAAGACTCCGACGATGGTGGGATAAAGGATAGCCCAGGCGTTGGGCTCGTACTCGTAGCCGACCTCGGTGGAGTAAAGCAGGACGGTGTCCGCCTGGGCGCGGGCGGCGGCCAGGCGGATCGTTCCCAGGTCGGCAACTCCGGGCGCCGGCAGGAGCAGTTCCGGCAGGAAGTCCACTTCGTCGAAGGCGCCGGCCTGCTCCAGCACCGACTTCATCTCCGCCGACGTCTCTTCGCGTAACTGCAGCCGCTTCAGGGGGCTGTCGATGCGGCTCGCGGTGCCGGGCACCTCGTGCAGGACGACTCTTGAAGGGCCACCCTCGGGAGGCTCCAGCGAGAGGAGGCGTTCGATCTCATTTCGGACGGCGACCTCATCGGTCGGTCCGGGCCGGCCGCCGACCTGCGCCACAGTCTCCCGCCCGACCATGGTCTGGAAGCTCGACCCCGCGTAACTCGGTTGCTCGTAGTAAGAGGAGCACCCGACCGCCAGAAGAACAACCGCGCACACCGCCGGCAAGAATCTGCCACGCCCCATACCGCCACCTCCACGTATGTTGGAAGGATGTCTTGCGAGCACCTTATGCCAGGTCATTGTTAGAGATCCCGGCTACTGCCTGCACCGGTTGCGCTACCCGGGTCCTTCGGCCGGTCACTGAAGGAATCGTCTGGCAACATCGGTGATCCCTTCTCTTGAGGGACTTCGAGCACGTAGTAGCGGTAACGGAAGTAATAGCGCCAGTCCGTCAGGCTACCACCTCGGCTGTGCACCTCGGCGAGGAACTCGCGCAGCTTGGCCGCGTCAATGTGGACGAATTCTCCCCGGGTGTACATCCCGTCGCCGTATTGGACGGGATACTTCCCCCACAGGGACCAGCCGGCCGGATGTTCCTGGGGACCGAACCCCTCCTGCTCATCGCCCACCTTCACCTTCACGTTTCCGGCTTCATCGACATCCCGAAGCATGACGGCGGGCAGCGGGGGCAGCCGGGCGCCTCTCGCATTTTGGTCAGGGCCTGTCAGTATCCAGCCGCCCCCCTCTGGTTCAACCACGTAGCCTCCGAGCGCCTCGCAGTAGACGAGCCTCAGGTCTTCCGGTTCAGCCCCGGCGATCTCGGCTGCCCTTTCCCGCGCCTCCTCGAGGAAGAACCCGGCCGTGCTGTATTCCGGTTGGAATTCGAGCACTGCCTGTTTCGCATCCGGGCGCCGGGGCACATCCTCAATGACCGCCGCGCGCTCTCCCGCGTCGGGCCCCACCGGGCGCACAGTCGGGTTGGCGCTCACTATCTGGCGCCAGCGTTCCCCCGTGAAGGGCACGTACGTGCACACCATTGTGTTACCCGTTTCCCGAATGTAAACGCGGAAGGGCGCCAGTGAACCTGCCGTGCCGTCGTAAGCCTGATGCGCAGCCGCATAGAGAACCCGGAAAGACTCCGCGCGTACGATGGGCCTGTACGACGTTTCCACGGTTACCTCCTGGCCCGGCAGCAGCAAGCCCGTGTAGAATGGTCCGGCCTGTCGCTGGGCAAGCGAATCATACCTGAAAGCGTCCCTCTCGCTGCTCTTGAGCAGTCCACCGTAGGCTGAGCCGGCCAGGGAAACCTCGGGCTCTGCAGTGTTCACAATGGGACGGATGCCAAGGACAATGACGGCGCAATCCGCATTGTTGCGAAGGTGAAAACTGGCCGGATTCAAAGCGCCAAATATGAACCCCTCCAGGTCCTCCGGCTCAACCGATAGGCCGATGGGACCGCCGGAGTCTGGCCTGGAGGCGGCTTGTTGACCCTCTGGCCGGCCGGCGAGCGCGGCCGGACCGAGGAGCACTATGGACAAGGCGACACAAAGAGCCCGTCTCACGCCATGATGGGACATGGTGAGCCCCTCCATCGGAATAGCTCCGCATTACCCTTTCCCATTTCTATACAACTTACATTATACCATACGCGCGGATTCCAGGAACCGCGGCGGTGTTTCGAACGGGGTAGCGGCCATTGCGGAACTTACGACACACCCCATTGTTTGCAGCAACGGGGTGCATTAGACTTGAGGCCGGGATGGCACCTGTTGCTCGTGGTATGAGGGAGCGGGATGCATTGGATTGGACTGGTCACGGTGAGTGCTGTGGCTACGATGCTGGCCGGATGCGCGAGCACCGGCGGCGCAGGAGCGGCGGGCGGGGAGGAGAAACAGGTGCTGGCGCTGCAGGCGTTTTCCGATCCCGAGAGCCACGGGCAGATGATGGAGGCCTGGAAGGTGGCCATTGCCGCCGACGGGGTCGAGTGCGCGGGGGCTCACGGCGCCCGCCCCCACATGACCTTCGGCTCATGGAAGGTATCCCCGGCCGAACTCGAGCGCGCCCTGCGCCGGGGAGCGGAACTGGACGGACGCATCCCCGGTCGGCGCCTGGCACTGACGCCGGTAACCCGCGACGCGTCGGGGGGCTCACGGGTGAGCCTCCACTATGTGCCGGAGGACGACCCCGCCCTGCACGACTACCACCGCGCCGTGCACGAACAACTGGGGTTTGGCTTCGAGCCCTTCCGGCCCATCGACCTGCCCGGGCAGTGGAAGCCGCACGTCACCATGTTCCATGCCGGGCCTGAGGGTCGCGGGGCATTCGACGAGGCCGTCGCGCGGCTGAGCGGACTGCGGGAGGTGGAGATCACCTCCTTCGGGCTGGTGCTGTTCGGCCCCATCCGGACGGCGCAAGAGATACGCTGCACTCCGCCGGGCGACAGTCTTGATTGAGGGAGCGGACCGCCCTACCATCCTGCCGCCAATGCCTGGATTTCCCCGATCATACGGGAGAGCACAATGCGCGACGGACCATCGAAACCGAACGTCGTGTTGGTCATCACCGACGACCAGGGCTACGCGGACCTGGGCTGCACGGGCAACCCCTGGCTGCTGACGCCGGCCATAGACCGCTTCCAGGAGGAGTCCGTGCGGCTGACGGATTTCCATGTCTCTCCGCTGTGCACGCCGACCCGCGGCGCCCTGATGACCGGCCGGCGGCCCGTGCGCAACGGGGCCTGGGCCACCACGTGGGGCCGCTCGCTGCTGAGCAGCGACGAAGTCACCATGGCCGACGTCTTCGCCGCCAACGGCTACCGCACCGGCCTGTTCGGTAAGTGGCACCTGGGCGACAACTTCCCGTACAGGCCGCAGGACCGGGGCTTCCGGACGGCCGTCTGGCACAAAGGCGGCGGGGTCGGACAGGTCCCCGACTACTGGGGCAACAACTACTTCGATGACACCTACTTCCACGGGGATGAGGCGCGCCCGCACACCGGCTACTGCACCGACATCTGGTTCGAGGAGGCCCTGGGCTGGATCGAGGACGCAAAGGACGAGCCCTTCTTCGCCTATATCTCCACCAACGCCCCGCATTTCCCCTATCTCGTCGAAGAACGGTACGAGGCGCCCTATCGGGACGACCCGGACATCGCGCATCCCGACTTCTACGGGATGATCGCTAACATCGACGAGAACTTCGGCCGGTTGCGCGAGCGCCTGGGCGAGTGGGGCATAGAGCGCGACACCATCCTCATATTCATGACGGACAACGGCAGCTCGGGCGCCTGCGAGGTGGATGCTGACGGCTTCGTGACCCGCGGCTATAACGCCGGCATGCGCGGCAAGAAGGGCTCCTACTACGACGGCGGCCATCGGGTGCCTTTCTTCATCCGCTGGCCGGCCGGGGGCATAGACGACGGACGGGACGTGAGGGATATGACCCTGCATCTGGACGTCCTGCCGACCCTGATCGACCTGTGCGGCCTGGCTCCGCCGGACGGCGTCGTGTTCGACGGCACGGACATCGCCCCCCTGCTCAGGGGCCGGCGGGACGGCGTGACGGGAGACCGGACGCACTCCGTGCAGTACCGGCAGGGCACGGACCCGCCCCGCATGTGGGACAACGCGGTGATGACGCGCCGCTGGCGGCTTATCGGCGGGAAAGAACTCTATGACATCGCCGACGACCCCGGGCAGCGGAACGACGTGGCGGACGAGCATCCGGACGTGGTGGGTCGCCTGAGAGCCGCCCATGAGCAGTGGTGGCAGGAGGTCAGTGAAGGGATCGAGCCCTACTGCCCCCTCTCTATCGGCGCCGACGAGGAGAATCCGACCCGGCTGGACGCGTTCGACGTGCACGGGGACGTGGCATGGCAGCAGGGAGTGGTGGCGATGGCCCGGAAGACGGCCGCCCGTTGGGCGGTCAAGGTCGAGAGGCCGGGCATCTACCGCTTCGGCCTCCGACGCTGGCCGGAGGAGCTGGGGCGACCCATCCACGCGGCCTGCACCTGCATGGAGGCGTGGAAGCTCTGCCCCATCCAGCCGATCTGGGAGTTGGGCAGGATCGAGCCCGACCGAGCACGGCTCGTGCTGTTCGGACGCGAATACGACAGTGCCGTGCATCGGGGCGACGTGGAAGCCACTTTCGAGGTGGAGCTGGAGCGCGCCGGGGAGACGTTCCTGGAAGCGTGGTTCGTCGGCCCGGAGGAGGAACAGGGCGCCTACTACGTATACGTGGAGCGGCTGTAGCCCAACGTGACACGGCGCTGGCCCAGGTGCGCTTGACCGATGCCGGGCCGGCCCGCTAAGGTGCCTCGAGACAAGGGATAGGAGCGCCATGCCCAACTACCCCAACATCCTGCGGCTGCTTGGAGTTCTCCATTTCGGCCTCGCGGGTCTGACGGCGCTTTTCTCATGCCTGCCGCTTGTTCAGCTTGTTGTTGCCGGAGCGGTCCTGAGCCGGAGCGGTGCACCGGGTGGTGCGGCGGTGAAGATGTACGTGGGCATGGCGGTGCTCGCGGCCTCTGTGCTTGCCGCTTGGGCGTTGGCCGTCTGTCTTGTCCTGACAGGCGTGCACCTCTGGCGACACCTGCACCGAACGTTCTGCCTGGTGATGTCGGGTGTGGAGTGCATTGTGCTCATCCCTTTGGGGACGGCCCTGGGAGCCGTCACGATATGGGCGTTGACTCGGCCAGAGGTGCGGGAGCTTTTCCGGGAAGCAGCGGAAGCCCGGCTCCGTAAGCCGGAGGAGGAGACCCCGGAGGAGGACGAGTTCGAGGCTGGTTACGCGGTGAAGGCCGTCTTCGACACGGTGGGCGGCCCGGATTGGCGGCTCAGCGATAACTGCCTGCAGGCGGTCGCGATTGGCGTGTTCACCCTGGTCGGGGCGCTCGCAGGTGCCTGGTGGTCGAGCGACAATCTGGCGGGTGGCGTAATGGGGGGTATCACGGGCATGATAGGTGGCCTGATCATCTCAGGCGCCATTCTTGGGATTGTTCGGCTGATACTGCACGCAATGGGGCGACACGACTGAAACCCCTCGGGTGAGGAACGATCGCGATGGCGGAAAGCGACGGGCTGCGGGTGCGGGAATACGGCGACTCAGGGCCGACGGTGATCGTGCTGCACGGCGGGCCGGCGGCGCCCGGTTCGGCCGCGCCCATCGCACGGGGGCTGGCGGAAACCTTCCGCGTGCTGGAGCCCTGGCAGCGCGCCAGCGGGGACGAGCCGCTCACCGTGGCGCGACACGTCGCCGACCTCCGCGACGTCGTCCGCGAGCACTGTGGCGACGGACAACCCGCTCTGGTGGGGGAATCCTGGGGTGCCATGCTGGCGCTGGCCTACGCCGCGGAGCACCCCCGCGCGGCCGGGCCGCTGGCGCTTGTCGGCTGCGGGACGTTCGACCCGGAGGCCCGGGCCCGGATGGAGCGAACTCTGAGCGCGCGCATGAGTGAGGAGACGCGGCGCCGGATGGAGCAGATCGAGCAGGAGCTGGACGACCCCGGCGAGCGGCTGCGCCGCAAGTACGAGGTCATCCGGCCCCTGCAGGACTACGACGTTGTCGAGCCCGAGGAACGTGATGCGCACACGGGTTCATTCGACGTCCCGGCGCACACCGAGACGTGGGCGGACATGCTGCGCCTGCAGGAGGAGGGGGTCTATCCCGCGGCGTTCTCGGCCATCGAGTCGCCGGTGCTGATGCTCCACGGCGCCTACGACCCGCACCCCGGACCCATGATCCGCGACGGGCTGCGGCGCTACATCCCTCAACTGGAATACCGGGAGTGGGAGCGCTGCGGGCACCGGCCGTGGGCGGAGCGGGCGGTGCGGGGGGAGTTTTTCGCCGTGCTCCGCGAGTGGCTGCGGCGGCATACGGAAGGATGATCACACGAAGGCGCAAAGGCACGAGGAACGGCTTGAGGGACGCTTTTTCCCTACTCGTGCTACTTTGTCATGTTACCGATATCCTTGATGAAGACCGGTTCTCTGAAGCACGGAAGAACGGTGTGAGAAGGTCATCCTGAGGCGCCACTTATGGGGCGCCGAAGGATCTCCGACCCTGTGCGTGGTGGTCGGGGCGCCTGCTGGACGGTCCTGCAATCTCGACGGCATGGGGGTAGCGGTGGGCAAACGTCCCCGGGGCCGGGGGCACCGTCCCTGCACGTTGACGCTTCCAGGTCGGAGTTTACTCGTTGCGCCGTACGGCGAACTCGGAATGACAGATCTGAATCGTACTACCGGTCACGGGCATGGCGGAACCGGGGACGGAGTCCAGTTTATGGAGTAGCGTGAGTTTCCCAGTCTTCCTTTGTGCCTTCGCGTCTTTGTGTGAGCCCTGTTTTCGTTCGGTCTGGCGGATCGTGGTTGACACGCGGTCGGCAGCGCGGTATTATATGAGCAGTTAATCACGAATGCATGAATGATGAAAGGGAGCGGCACGTGGACCCCGAGAGGCGGAAGCTCTACGAGCTGCAGGCGGAGGTGCTGAAGGCGCTGGCGCATCCCCTGCGGCTGGCCATCGCCGACTACCTGCGGGGCGGCGAGCAGTGCGTCTGCGACATCGCCGAACAGGTGGGCGCCGAACGGTCCAACGTGTCCCGCCACCTGAGCCGTATGCTGGACGCCGGAGTGCTGGAGTCCCGCAAGGAGGGCGTGCAGGTGTTCTACAGCCTGCGCACCCCCTGCGTGCTGAACTTCTTCTCCTGCGTCACCAACGTGCTTCGCGAGAGGCTGGAGGCCGACGCGGAAGCCCTGGAGTGGCTCTGAAGTAGTTCTGAAGGCCACCCCGGGGCCGAATGCCCCCCTCGGCGTCGGCCGCCGGCTCTCTTTTGTGCTGCATACGTGATCAAATGCACATGTAACCACATATCTTTCAGTTCGGTTCCGGCAGAGACATGAAGGACGAATGGAAGAAGCTGGCGTTGATCATTGCCGTTTTCGCGGCCTGTTTCTGGCTGCCGGTCGGGATGCCCCGCTTCGACAACGCCGTCATGGAGGCGCTGCACCTGGTGAAGTGGTACGCGCGGGAGCACGTGCTGCTCTGCCTGGTGCCCGCGTTCTTCATCGCCGGGGCCATCGCGGTGTTCGTCAGCCAGGCTTCGGTGATGAAGTACTTAGGCGCGGGCGCGAATAAGGTGCTGGCCTACGGTGTGGCGAGCGTCTCCGGCACCATCCTTGCGGTCTGCTCCTGCACGGTTTTGCCGCTCTTCGCCGGCATTTACCGGATGGGCGCCGGGCTCGGCCCCGCCACGGCCTTCCTCTACAGCGGCCCGGCCATCAACGTGCTGGCCATCGTGCTGACGGCGCGCGTGCTGGGGCTGGAGCTGGGGGCCGCTCGCGCCATAGGCGCCGTCGTTTTCAGCATCGTCATCGGCCTGCTGATGCACCTGTTCTTCCTGAAGGAGGAGGTCGAGAAGGCGAACGCCCAGGCGGCGATGCCGGAGCCGGAGGTCAGCCGGCCGCTGTGGCAGAACGTGCTCTACTTTGCCTCGATGGTGGGCGTGCTGGTCTTCGCCAACTGGGGCACGCCGGCCGAGCCGACCGGCTTCTGGCACGTCGTACACTCGGCCAAATGGCTCATCACGGGCGGTTTCGCCGCGGCCTTCGCCGTTATCCTGTTCCTGTGGTTCGGGCTGAAGCCGTGGAAGCTCGTGGCCGCCGCCGTGCCGACTGCGCTTGTGGCGCTGCTTTTCCCCCACGAGCCGATGATCCCGTTCGCCGTGGGCGTGGCGGGACTGGTGGCCATTACGGGCACAAGCCGCGGAGAGACGCGAGACTGGCTCGACCAGACCTGGGGGTTCGCCAAGCAGATATTGCCCCTGCTGTTCATCGGGGTGCTGATCGCCGGCGCCCTGCTGGGTCGGCCGGGGCAGGAGGGCCTGATACCGTCCGCCTGGGTGGAGGGCGCCGTGGGCGGCAACTCCCTGTGGTCCAACTTCTTCGCCTCTATAGCCGGCGCGTTCATGTACTTCGCCACGCTCACGGAAGTGCCGATCCTTCAGGGGCTGCTCGGGGCGGGCATGGGCAAGGGTCCTGCGCTGGCGCTGCTGCTGGCGGGGCCGGCGCTGAGCCTGCCCAACATGCTGGTGATCCGCAGCGTCATCGGCACGAAGAAGACAGTCGTCTACGTCGCATTGGTGGTGGTCATGGCCACCATCAGCGGGATGCTGTACGGAGCGATGTTCGGATGACCGATCAGGGGAAGTGTGAGAGTCCGTGCCAGAGAAGCTGACCACATTTGCAGCGCAGGAAGAGTTCGAGAAGGCGAGCCAAACGCTCGACCGGCTTGGGATCTCGTGCGATGTTATCTCGCCCGGGCCGGGCTATGCGCGTGTGGGCGTGCCGGCCCTCGTGCTGGAGGCGGAGGCGCGAATGGAGTTCGCCCGGCACGCGGGTGACATCGCCTGTGCCGGTTGGGTGGACCACCGGCGGTCGTGCATCGAGGTGCCCCAGGAGCCGCCACCGGAGTTTGAGGAAGACATCTTCGGCCGGGCGGTCGTCATGGTCCTTGCGCCGTGCGTGGCGGACGAGACGAAGATTCGCATCGTCGCCCACATCTCGGGCGACCTGACGGAAGTCTTCCCCTACATGAACGCGGAGATGAAAGGCGCCAGCTACAACGTCCACGGCCCCACCTTCACGTTCATGGATGGCTACCGCATGATTACGGGCTATCCGGGCCGCATTGCCGTGGCGAAGGCAGATGAGATCGTGGACGCCTGGCGCGTGCTGGACGAGCTGCGATGCCGCGCAAACGAAATCTGGGCGCGGCGCGGTGACATCGAACCTTCCTACGAACGACGCGAGAAGCCGCCGGCGCTGGAGATATGCAAGCGCCTGCCCGGCACAAACTGCGGCGCGTGCGGCGAGGCCACCTGCCTCGCTTTCGCCGTGAAGTTGCACGCGGGAGAGGCGCGGCTTTCCGAGTGCCGACCCGTCTTCGAAGGCGACTACCGGCACATGAAGGAAGCCCTGGAGCAGATCGCTTCGGGGCTCGGAGTGACGAGTTGACCCCTTTCTCATATGGAGGAGCGCAGATGAAGCTCCAGATACTGGGCACAGGCTGCCCGAAGTGCAAGAAGCTGACGGAGAACGCCGAGGCCGCCGCAGCGGCGCTCGGGCTCGACTGTGAGATCGAGAAGGTCACCGACGTCAACGAGATCATGAAGTTCGGCGTGATGATGACGCCGGCTCTGGTCGTTGACGGCGATGTGAAGGTTGCCGGCAAGGTGCCCGGCGTGGATGAGATCAAAGAGATGCTGCAATGAGGAGGTGCCCTGATGTCCGAAGGCAACGGCTGCTGCTGCAATGTGGATACGGCGGTGACGCTGGCGTGTTCCGGCGGATCAAACGTGGGCCAGATCACAAACGAGGTGGCCAAGAGCCTGTGGTCCGAAGGGCTGGCCAACTTCTACTGCCTGGCCGGCGTAGGCGGCCACGTCAGCGGCATGGTCGCCTCGGTGGAGGGCTCGCAGAAAGTGCTCGTCCTTGACGGTTGCCCGGCGGGCTGCGCCAGGAAGTGCGTAGAGGCCGCCGGGCTGACCGATTACGAGTACGTCGTCGTGACGGACCTCGGCATTGCCAAAAAGAAGACGTTCGATCTCGCCCAGGATGACCTCGAGCGCGTCCAGCATTCGGCACGCGCCAGACTGGGAGCGCAGGAGGCCGGGGTCCCGGAGGGATGATGTGAGCAAGGCAAGGAAAGTTGCGGTCAGCCTGACGGAGCGCGAGATCCAGTGGGTCGAGCAGGCCGTGCTGGACGGCGACGAAGAGTCCGCACTTGAGTTTCTCCGCGAGGTGGTCAAACCGCGTGTTGATGAGGTGCTGAACCGCCCCGGCTGCAAGCCGGTCTTCGAGTGGGGAACGGACATGGATTACCGTCCCTCCGGCCCGCCCGACGAGGGTTGGGAGCGGTCACCTGGATGATCCACAGGTCCCCCGCGAACAGGCGGGCGGAGCCGTGGTGGCTGTGCAGCGATAGTGTTTTCTGAGGTTGGTCGAATGCGGACGGCACGAAGGGCACTGTTTTTGGCGATGTTGCTTCCGGTCTCGTTGAGCGTCACCGGCTGCACCTACATGGGCAACCGGGGACGCGACGCGTTGGAGATCTTCGACGTGGGCGTGGTGGTCTCGGACCACGCCCGGCCGGACTTCGCCGCGTTCCTGAACTTCTGGAACATCTTCCCCCTCGGCTACGCTCACGTTGACGGGAAGCTGATAGGGATTGGCGGCGGCCGCGCAGGCATCCAACAATTACGCCACGACGACAGTTGGGGCGTGCTGGCATGGGGCGCCGAACAGAGAGCCGTCGGCGAACTGCCCCCCGGCACGGACGTGCCGCCCCGCTACGACCAGGGCTTCGCCCGGCTCGCTCTCGGGGCGGACCGTGACCCGCCCGGCCACCAGTACTTCGACTGCGACCGCACTTTTCACCTCGGTTGGATCGGACTGCACCTGCGCATCCAGTTGGACGAGCTGGCCGACTTCTTCACCGGCTGGGCGGGCATGGACCTGATGGCCGACGACCCCCCTTTTGAACCTGAAGGCACCTGACAGGACGAAAGGAACGCGTGCGGCACTCGGCACGGTATATCCTGTTTTTTGCACCACGACGGCAGTGGTTATCCTGATCACAATCCGTCCAATGGAAAGGCTGCAATATGAGTTCGGAGAAAAGCGAAGAACGCACTTCGGAGAGCGTTTTCCAGCACACCGCTGAACCGTCCGACGGGCAAGGGCAAAGCTGTTGTCCTACCTCCCGAACATGGTGGAAGGTCGCCATCGTCGTGGTGCTGGTGGTTGTCGCCGTCGCCATTGTGGCGGGCAAGCGGCCGGACGATGAGGCGACCGACGCCCGTCCCGCCGGCGGCGGAACCGCCGCCTCGGCGGCAAGGGGGGATGCCGCGCCGGCGCGCGGAGCCGGGGAGCCGGAGCAGGACGCGTACGATCCCGAGACCGTTCTGGCCGAGGTGAACGGGCGGGAGATCACGCTCTCGGAGCTGGAGGACGCCCTGGAGCAACTGCCGGCCCAGCTCAGGACCGCATTCCGGAGGGACCAGGTGGCGTTGCTGGAGCAGCTCATCGCGCGCGAGTTACTGGTCCAGCAGGCCCGGTCCTCCGGCGAACCCCGGGCCACTGAGGCGCGGGACAAGCAGCGGGCAGCGGAAGCCGTGTTGCGGCGCGAGGTGTTGGAAGGCCTCGAGGTGACGGACGAGGACGTTCGGGAGTTCTACGAGGTTCACAGGGACGAGGTGCCCGCCGGGCGGAGCTTCGAGGAACTGAAGGGCTCCCTGAGGGCCTATGCCATGCAGGAGAAGCAGGACGAAGCCATCGAGTCCTACCTGGCAAAGCTGCGCGAGGACGCCGTCATCAGGCGCAACGAAGACTGGGTTGCCGCCCGGAAGGCCCGCATGGCCGACAATCCCTTGGACAGGGCACTGGCAACCGGGCGGCCGGTGCTGGCGGACTTCGGGCGGGGCACGTGCGTGCCCTGCAAGATGATGAAACCCATCCTGGACGACCTCAAGGATGAGTACGCCGGGCGGGCCGAGATACTGATAATCGAGACCGACGAGTACCCGGGCGTGACCCAACGCGTCGGCATTCGGGCCATCCCGACCCAGATCTTCTACGATTCCGAAGGCAACGAGGTGGAGCGCCATCAGGGGTTCATGCCCCGCGAGGCCATCGTCGAGCAACTCAAGCAGATGGGGGTGGAGTAGCGATGGAACGGCTCTTCACCGTGCTGACCGAGGCCGTGTACGGGGCTCCCGCCGTGGCGCTGACGGCCGCCCTGGTCTGGGGAGTCTTGAGCATCCTTCTCAGCCCCTGTCACCTGGCCAGCATCCCGCTGATCGTCGGCTTTGTGGACAAGCAGGGGCGGATATCGACGAAACGCGCGTTCCTCATCTCCACCCTTTTCTCCGTGGGCATCCTGGTGACCATCGCCGCCATCGGTGCGGTCACCGCGGCCGCCGGCCGGATGATCGGCGACGTGGGAAGATGGGGCAACTACGCCGTGGCCGTCATCTTCTTCGTGGTGGGCCTCCACCTGCTTGAGGTCATCCCCATGCCCTGGTCGGGACCGGGCACGGTGGGGATGAAGCGCAAAGGTCTTCTGGCGGCACTGATTCTGGGGCTGGTCTTCGGCATCGCCCTGGGCCCTTGCACCTTCGCCTACATGGCCCCTATGCTGGGGGTGGTCTTCCACACGGGCAGCACCCATCCGGTCTTTGGCGGCCTGTTGCTTCTGCTCTACGGGGTGGGGCACTGCTCGGTAATCGTTGTCGCCGGCACCTCCACGGAACTGGTGCAGCGCTACCTGAACTGGAACGAGCGGTCCAAAGGCGCCGTCATTCTCAAGAAGGTCTGCGGCGCGCTGGTCATCCTGGGAGGTCTTTACCTGCTCTGGACGGCCTGAGGCGTTGAGCAGGCCGACGGAGTTGTTTTCTCACGCGGTGCGAGGACAAATGGTAGAAACCGAGGCCGAACAAAGCGCTGGTGGGAACGAGCCGGACCGGGGATCGTTCAGCCTGATGTGGCGTGTGATCGCCGTGGCCCTGCTGGTGGCGGCAGCGACCGGGGTGTTGTGGCTCCGGTCCGCCGCCGACGAGCGGGGCGGTTCTGGGCCGCCGGAACAGGGTACGGCCGCGTCCGTGACCCCGTTCACGCCGGCACCGCAGCGGGAGGAGAGGCCCGGCCGCATTGTTGCCACGGTCAACGGCGAGGCGATCACGACCGGCGACCTGGAGGCCGTTCTGGCCGAGTTGCCGGAAGCCCGACGTGAGTTGCTCTCGCGTGACCGGGTGGAACTACTCGAGCAAATCATCGTGGATACCGTGCTTCTGCAGGAGGCCCGTCGGCAGGGCCTGAGACCCGCAGAGGGGCAGCCCGAGAGCACCGTGATCCGGGAACTCCTGCGGCGGCAGCTACCCCCGGAGAAGGAGTTCAGCCAGGAGGACCTCCACCGGTTCTACGAAGAGAACAAGGACGCCCTGCCCGAGCAGGTGCGCCCCGAGACCCACCAGGACCTGCTGCGGGTGCGCGCCCGGGCAGCCCGTCGCAACTCGGCCGTCAACGGGTTTGTCGAAGGCTTGCTGGCGAAGGCGGCCGTCGAGCGGGACGAGGAGTGGATTGCCGGGCAGAAGGCGGCCGCCGCGGACAACCCCCTGGACCGCGCACTGGGCAACGGGAAGCCGGTGCTGGTCGACTTCGGCCGCGATCTCTGCGTGCCCTGCAAGATGATGAAACCCATACTGGAGGACCTGGAAGAGGAATACCGGGGGCGCGCGGAGGTGCTGCTCCTGAACGTTCATGAATACCCCGTGGTGGCCAGGCGGGTCGGCGTTCGGTCGGTCCCGACCCAGGTATTCTACGACGCCGAGGGCCGGGAGGTGGGCCGCCACGTGGGGTTCATGCCGCGGGAAGACATCGTGGCGAAGCTCTCCGAGATGGGAGTCCAGTGATGGCCGAGTTATTCACGGCTCTCACGCGCGCGGTGCAGGGCGCTCCACCGGTGGCGCTCACGGCGGCTGTCGCGTGGGGGATTCTGAGCGTCGTCCTCAGTCCGTGCCACCTGGCCAGCATCCCCTTGATTGTCGGTTTCATCGACGAGCAGGGCCGCATCTCGACCCGGCGGGCTTTCCTCATCTCGACCCTATTCGCGGTGGGCATTCTCATCACCATCGCGCTCGTGGGCACAGTCACGGCGGCGGCCGGCCATATGCTGGGCGACCTGGGCGCCTGGGGCAATTACGCGGTGGCCGGCATCTTCTTCCTGGTGGGGCTGCACCTGTTGGACGTCATCCCCATCCCGTGGTCGGGGCCCGGGAGCGTGGCCGTCAAGGGCCGGGGCATGGTTGCAGCTTTCGTGCTGGGGTTGGTCTTCGGGATCGCCCTCGGTCCGTGCACTTTCGCCTACCTGGCTCCGATGCTGGGAGTGACCTTCCAGGCCGGCGGAACGAACCCGGTCTTCGGCGCCGCCCTGCTGGCCGCCTACGGGGTGGGACACTGCGCCGTCATCGTGGCGGCCGGTACGAGCGCCGGCCTGGTTCAGCGCTACCTGGACTGGAACGAGCGCTCCCGGGGGGCCGTCATCCTCAGGAGAGTCTG
>JAWODG010000032.1:0-11285 GCA_046483385.1 Candidatus Brocadiia bacterium
CCAGCGGGAACTGGTCATCAAGTTTGCCATCGGTAATCTCATCACAAACCTGTGCGATAAGCATGGCCTTATCACCAGAAATTGTCCCCAACTCCATATTTGTAAGAGCTGCAGCCTTCTTAAGAATGGCAAATGCCCTGATCATCTCGACAGGCATTTTCTGCCCGCCTATCTTAAAATTGTTGATCGAACGCTGGGTCTGCGCACCCCAGTATTTCCCGGCTGGCACCTCTACGGGTCCCATGGTGTCGAATTCCTTATGACCGCGCCGCGCCGGAGGACAAGACGTGGTTCAAGCCGTGGCGCGGCGGCCTGACCGCGCTCTGGCTGGAGGAGCTGACGCTGGACGCCGTGCTGGACGCGCTCCGGCGGCGCCACACCTACGCCACGACGGGCGAGAAGCTTCTCCTGCTGCTGGAGGTCAACGGACATCTGTTCGAGCCCGAGGTGGAGGCGGACGGCCCGGTGGAGGTGAGGGTCCGGTTGGGCGGCGCGGCGCCCGTGCGCAGGCTGGAGATATACCGCAACGCCGAAGTCTGCCACGTCGCCGAAGGGTTGGGGGAGACCTTCGACTACACGTGGCAAGACGATGAGCCCGCGCGCTCGACCTGCTACTTCGCCCGCGTCACGCAGCAGGACGACCAGATAGCGTGGTCGGCGGTAACCCGGGTCCGATTTAACCACGAAAGACACGAAGAACACGAAGACGACTGAGAACGGCAAACAAGATTCTACATTTTTCCGTTAGTCTTCCTTCGTGCCCCCGCCGAAGGCAGGTAAACTTCGTGCCCTTCGTGATGAAACAGCCCTTCTGTGTCGCGGGGCGGCGCGGGCGCTGCTGGCATAGGCGAAGGGCATGGTCAAGGCAAGCAGTGCGACCAGGAAGAATGGGTGGAAGAGGGGAACCCTCACGTTCACAGGTCCTGCCATTGGGGGCATCGAGTGTCTCCATCTGCGGATGTTCCCTGGTGCTTCCGCCGGGCTGCCGGTCGGCGGGACGCATACATTCTGCGCGCTTCGAGGCTCCGGCGAAAGCGCATTCCGCGGTTCCCGCCGGGCGAGCGTGCCGGCAAGAAGTTGACAGGGCGGTACACAAAGGCTATGATTGCAGCGGGTTACGGCCAGCCGCCGCTCGCGCGAGGGAGGCCGAACGATAGAGGGATCGAGCAGCCTATGAAAGCCAGGACATGGCAGCGCGGCCTCTTCTTTGCCCTGGTTGTTTCCGGGGTGATAGTCCTCTTCCTGCTGTGGTGGAACCAGGCGCTGCTCCCCGCGGTGCGGTCGGGCAGCATGCGCGTGTTGAAGGCGCGGCTCGCGGAGGGTGCGGACGTCAACGTGACGGACGAGCACGGCGACAGCCCCCTGCTGGCCGCGGCAGAGCGCAGCGACCCGGAGATGGTCCGGTTGCTCATCGAGCACGGGGCGGACCTGCACCACGTTGATGCGGGAGGCAGAACGGCCCTGCATCGCGTCGCCGGCGCCCGGGACGCCGATCCGCGGCAACAGGTCGAAATCCTGGAATTGCTCATTGCGCGGGGGCTCGACCCGACGGCGCGGGAGGAGCACGGGGACCTGCCGCTCCACGGGGCGGCGTACGCCGGCAATGCGACGGTGGTTGAGTTCCTGCTCCAGCGCGGGGTACCCGTGAACGCGACCAACTACTCGGGGTTTACCCCGCTACACCATGCGGCGGCATACGGCGACGTGGAGGCGGTGAAGGTGTTGATTGATGCGGGGGCGGCGTTCAACGCTCCGACGCCATGGGGAGCTACGCCGCTCCACCGTGCGGCCAGCATGGGACGGTCGGATTCCGCCCGAGCGCTTCTGGAGGCCGGGGCCGATCCGACCCTGATGGACAACCACGGGCGGGCCCCCATCGACATGGCAAGGGAGCGGAAGTACGAAGAGCTTGTGCAAATGATGGAGGAACGCACGGGGGAGGCTGAAGGCACAGAGCCACAGTTGATACAGGGCAGTGATAAGTCGAGGCACTATGAGGAGGAAGGATGATGAAGGGCAGCTTCAGGTGGACAGGTGTAGCGATTCTTGTCGTGGCTTTGCTGGTGGCGGGCACCGCTCGTGCCGCGGAACAGGACGCGCCCCGGAGCGCAGAGACCGAACTCCGCCGGGTGGCGCTGTTCAAGAACGGGTTGGGCTACTATGTCAGCAGCGTGACGCTGCCGGAAGGCGACGCCCGTGAATTTGCCCTGGAAGTCCCACTGGAACCCGCCCACGGCACGTTCTGGGTGACCCACCCGGACGATGTTGCGCTGGAGGAGGTCATTGCTTCCAAAGTGACCCGTCCGGTGGAGCAGCAGGCGCAGGACATCCGCGGCCTGCTGCGGGGCAACGTCGGCAAGCGCCTGCGTGTTCACCTCTCGTCGCCCGGCGAAGAGCCCGTCGAGGGCAGGCTGATCTACGCGCCGGGAGCGGGCGAAGCCGTGGGCCCCGGGCAATTCGCTTTTGACAGTCGTCTCAGCGCTCTTGCCGCGGCCGAGCGGGCCGGTTCCGGCTTCTGCGTGCTGGATGCGGAGGAAGGGCAGGTCCTGCTCACTGCCAGCGCAGTGCAGCGGGTCGAATTCCCCGACAGCGACGCCTCATTAACATATGTGGAGGATGAGGAAGCCGTTCGGATGCGCGGCCGCCTTGCGGCGCCGGCGCCGGGTCGGGACCTGACGGTCTCTTATCTGGCCAAAGGCATAACGTGGGCCCCCAGTTATGTAGTCGATGTCTCCGAGCCGGAGGAGGCGGCCATCTCCGCCAAAGCGCTCATCATCAACGAGGGCGTGGACCTGGAGGGCGCCGAAGTCTCCCTGGTCACCGGCTTTCCGAACCTCGGCTGGGCGGACGTGGTCACTCCGATGGCTCTTACCGAGTCCTTGAGCAATTTCCTGCGCCGGCTGGGCGAGAGTGACGAGCAACGGGAGCGGCGGATGCGCCGCAGGGGAGGCACCTTCACCGGGCAGATCGGCGGGGGCGACGTGGGGCTTCCGTTCGACCCGGACGAGTTTCTTGCCCGTGCGCCTATGGGCGAGGTCGAAGACCTGTTTCTCTACCCGGTCGATGGCGTGGCCGTGGGGGAGGGCGAGGTCGGCTACTATCCGCTCTTCAGCGCGTCGGTGCCCTATGAACATATCCATCAATGGGATATCCCCGACCACGTGGACGCCCACGGCAGCTACGCGAGCGCGGAGGACCTCGATAAGGCGGAGGTCGTCTGGCACAGTTTGCGCCTGACCAACACCACCGACGTGCCGTGGACCACGGCTCCCGGCCAGACGGTGAGCCGGAACCAGATTCTGGGGCAGGACATGTTGCGCTACACGCCCGTGGGCGGGCGAGCAACTCTTCGTGTCACGCAGGCCATGGGCGTCAAAGCGCAACAGGTCGAGTACGAAGTCGAGCGGGAGCGCAACGCTGTAAGTTTCCATGGCACAAGCTACGACCGGGTGACGCTCACCGGTGAGCTGACCGTAACGAACTTCAAGAAGGATGACGTCAAACTGGAGATAACCAAGCTGCTCTCCGGCGAACTGCAATCGGCGGATGGGGAGCCGGAGTTGAGGAAACTGGCCAGAGGCCTGCGCAGAGTCAACCCCCGCGGGCGGCTGAGGTGGACCATCGAGCTGCAGCCCGGCCGGCAAGAGGAACTGACCTACACCTACGAAGTGTACCTCCGCTGACGGCCGGTCCGAGCGCCGGCGGTCGGCTGCCCAGAAAGGGAGGTCCAAGCTATGGACCGCAGACTGTCAAGACGGTGCGCCCTCGGGGCGTTGCTGTCGCTGGTGGTGTACGGGCTGGCGTGCATCTATCCGGCCGCGTGGTCGCCGGACTCGGAGAAGGTCATCTTCCCCGTCTTTGCTGACAAAGGCAGGATGGTCCGGCTGATGATGACGGACCTCGCCTGCGAGCCCATCCGGGAAGTCGCTCGGGTCACGGGGGACGAGGCGGTATTGGGGTCGGCCTCCTGGTCGCCGGACGGACGCTGGGTCGCCTACGTGCGCTTCTCGCATCCGCCCGCCGACGGCGAGAACTACGAAGACCCGCTCGGCTGGGCCCTCCACGTGCAGGACGCGGTGACGGGAGACGACCAGGCCATCATGGAGGTGAAGCCGGGGGAGGGCGGGGGACAGGACACATCCCCCGCGGGGTTCTGGCCGCCGACCTGGGTTGGTCCGGATTCCCTCGCGCTCCTGAGGGCCGACTCCAACGAGTTGGTCGTCATTGATCGGCAGGGGAAGACGATCCGGGAAGTGGACCTGCCCGACCGCGAGCTGGTGGCCAACACGGCGGTTCTCTCGGCCGACGGCCAGCGGCTGGCCTGGGTCGACACCCTTGGCGAGGACGAAGTCGCCCTCTTCGTCAAGCCCCTGGCCGGCGCTGAGGAACCCGAAACCTTTGGCATGACGGCTGCCGACGTAAGTGATGACTCCGTCTTCCTGCGACCGGCCTGGAGCGGTGACGGCAGGCTGCTCTACTTCCCGGACGCGCGCGGTTCGGCGGACGATCCCGAAGAAGGGCTCCTGCGGCGCCTGGACGTGGACGGCCGACAGGTGACGACCGTGTGGAGCCGGGAACGCACGGCCGTCGTGGGCGTGGACGTGTCCCGCGGTTCCGGCCTCATCGCGCTGGACTGCACGCGGCGCGGCGATGACGCCGACGAGGCAACCACCATCGAAGTCCTGGACCCGGAGACGGGGCAATCCACCGTCATACATGCCTCCAGCGGGGATGTGTCCCACATCGGCACGGCCATCTCGCCGGACGGTCGGTGGGTGGCCTTCTGCCCGGCGCTGGAGGGCGACTCGTTCCTCGGGGCGATCGTGTCCGCGGACGGCGGGGACATCCGCTTCTTCATCCCGGAGGGGGCACCCACGGACGCCGCTGCGGAGGTGGTGCGCGAGCGGCTGGAAACCTCCCTCGAACTGCTCGACGTGGACGCTCAGATGCAGGCCGCCGGCCTCGACACGTCCGGGGATCTGACCCCGTACAGACTGTCGGCGGCGCTCGAAGTCCTGGACCGCCTGGCCGCGGGCACGGACAGCGCGCTCCACCGCGAGGCGCTTGCCTACGCGCGGGTCCACGTAAGCCTGGCGGCGCTCGAGGACCTCTCGCCCGAGGCCCGAGTCGACTTCGTCCCCCGGGCGCGGACTGCTCTGGAGCACTTCGAGGAGCGATATCCCGAGCATCCCATGCTGCCGGAACTGCGGGATGAGCTTGATGCTGCCCTCAGGAAGGCGGCGGAGTCGGAGGAGGGTGAGCCGTGAGCGCGTGGGTTGACCTTGTGCTGGACGCCGTCTGCCATCGCTCGGGGGAGCACGTGGACGTGCTGCCGCTCTGCCTTCGGTGCTCGTCCGTTTACGCGGGTGCGCTGGTGGGGCTGATGTTGGAGACATGGCTTCTGGCGGCGGGGATGCGCACGCGGCGCCTCGTGCTCGGCATGGCGGCGGCGGGCATGCTGGTGCAGGGCGTGGTGGGCCTGATACGGATGTGCGAGCTGTTCCCCATGCCCGAGGCCGTCGCTGTGGGCACGGGATTGGTCTTCGGCTGGGCCGTGGCGGCCTTCGTGGTGGCGTCGGCGTCGTATGAACTCGGCATGCGGCAACGGCGGGATCCGGCGCCTCTGGCCGTGCACGCCGGGTTCTGGCTTTTCCTGACCGCGCTGACGCTTGGGGTGGTGGCCGACTGGACCCCTGCGCTTCTGGCGCTCGGCGCGCTGGCCGGAGCCGGGCTGGCCGTCTCCTTCCTGTCGGTCAACTTCGCGGTGGGGCTGGTCGTGTGGCGCCGGCTGAGAAGCATGCGTCGGCGAGTGGGCGTCGCCACGACGAGCGCCTGCATGGCGCTGCCCGCCGAGTTCATCCTCTTCCACCTCTGGCGGGTCGTCTGAGCCGCGTGTGGCCCAGCCGCTGGCCCTGTGTGGCACAGCCGTTCGCCGTACGGCGGAACGTGGAGACGCGCGCTGGCACGCTGTCCATCGTCCTCGATCTAGTCCTCGTCGTCCTCGGCCGTTCGCCGTTACCGTTCCGTTCGTCGGCCGGAGTACCTCGTGACGGGCGCCCGCCCTCCTTCGGTTGATACCGCGGCGGCCTCTCGCCACAATAGCTCCTTTGCCCCGGGATGAGCGGAGCCCTTCATGAGTACAAGCAAGACCACCATCCGCGTCGCCATGGCCCAGATGAAGCTCGACTGGGGCCGGGCCGACGCCAACCTCTCGCACGCCGTCGATATGATCGGCGCGGGAGCCGCCGAGGACTGCGACGTCGTTTTGCTGCCCGAGTGCCTCGACATCGGATGGACGCATCCCGATGCCGCCGAGTTCGCTGCGCCCGTGCCCGGCCCGCGCAGCGAGACGCTGGCGGGGGCCGCCCGCCGCCACGGCGTCTGGGTCGTCGCGGGCCTGACCGAGCGCGACGGGGACCTGACCTACAACAGCGCCGTGCTCATCTCGCCCGATGGGGAACTGGCCCTCAAATACCGCAAGATCAACCTGCTGGAGATAGCGCAGCCCTTCTACGAGGTCGGGGACCGGCTGGGCGTCGCGCGCACCCCGTTCGGCAAGGTGGGGGTGAACATCTGCGCCGATAACTTCAGGAACGTGCTCGTCTTCGCCCATTGCCTGGGGCGGATGGGCGCGCGCATCATCCTGTCGCCCTGCGCGTGGGCTGTGGACGCGGATAACGAGGGGCCTTACGGGTCCCACTGGGAGGAGGCATATTCTGCCGTCGCGCCGCTCTACGACATGCCGGTCGTGGGCGTCAGCAACGTGGGATGGGTCGGCGGCGGGCCGTGGGAGGGGCGCAAGTGCATCGGCAACTCGCTGGCCGTTGACGCCGACGGAAACGTGGTCGCCACGGGCCCGTTCGGCGCCGATGCGGAGGCCGTCATCCCCGTCGAACTGGAGCTTCGGCCGCAGCCGGCAATCGGCACCGCCATGAGCCCTCTGCTGAGGGAACGGGGCTATACCGGCCCGTGAGGCCGCTTGACGGGGCGGCGCGTATGTCGGAAAATGCCTGTATACAATCCCTTGCCAGTTTTCTGGGAGAACATCATGTCCGTGGACAGCCCGTCTGAGCAGAACACCAGCCTGCCGGGGCAGGCGCCTCAACCCTCCTCCAGCCGCTCTTCGAACTCGAAGGGCGGGTCGAAATGGGTCGGGTGCCTGCTGGGTTTCTTCGGCGCCATCACCGTGCTGGTGCTGCTCGGCGCGGCGTTCCTGATCATCTTCTTCGTGGGCATCATGGGGGCCACGGCGGTCGAGGCGACCCCGCGCACCGGCCGGGCGCTGCGGACCGTCACGATAAGCGGTGAGGCGGGCAACCCGCAGGTCGCCGTCGTGCCCGTGCAGGGCATGCTGATACGCGGCGGCCGGTTGGACGAGGACCCGCTGGTCCTCCTGAAGGCCATGCTCGACAAGGCGCGGGACGATAAAGTCCGCGGCGTCATCCTGTCGGTGGACAGCGGCGGCGGGGGCATCACCACCTGCGACATCATGCGCAAGGCGGTCGCCGACTACCGCAACCAGACGGGGAAGCCCGTTGTGACGCTGATGGGCGACGTGGCGGCCTCGGGCGCCTACTACGTGAGCTGCGGCACCGACTACATAATGGCCCATCCCACCACCGTCACCGGCAGCATCGGGGTCCTGTTCCCCCTCTACGACGCCAGCGGCCTGATGGACAAGGTGGGCGTCGAGGACCGAACGGTCAAAAGCGGCGACTACAAGGACATCACCTCCCCGTTCGCCGAGCGGACGCCCGAAGAGTGGGAGCAGCAGAAAAAGCTGCTCAACGGCGTCGTGCAGCAGATGCACCAGCAGTTCGTGTCCGTGGTGGCCCAGGGGCGTAACCTCGACCCCGAGGTCGTCAAGAAGCTGGCCGACGGGCGCATCTATACCAGTCAGGACGCCCGGCGCTTCAAACTCATCGACGGGGTGGGATACCACGAGGACGCCGTCGCCAAGATCAAGGAGCTGACCGGACTGACGGAAGTGCACGTGGTCGAATACCGCCGCACGCCCAGCCTGAAGGACCTGCTGCTGAGCCACGCGGGCGAGCGCGAGATCACGGTGCAACTCGGCTCCCGCCCGGGCGTTACCTACAAGAAGCCGATGTACCTCTGGGACCCCGCCGCGCGCTGACCGAACCGACGACCCCAATGCAAATCACAAGGTGCTGCTATGCTGAAAGTGTATAACAGTCTGGGACGCGAGCTGCAGGAGTTCGAGCCGCTGCACGAGGACTTCGTGGGCATCTACGTCTGCGGCCCCACCGTATATGGACACAGCCACATCGGCCACGCCAAGAGCTACGTCAGCTTCGACGTGGTCGTGCGCTACCTGCGATACCTGGGCTACGACGTCCGTTACGTGCAGAACATCACGGACGTGGGCCACCTGACAGACGACGCCGACGAGGGCGAGGACAAGGTGGGCGTGAAGGCCCGCCAGATGGGCATCCAGCCGATGGAGGTCGCCGAGAAGTACACCCGCAGCTATTTCGAGGATATGGACGCCCTCAACGTCCAGCGCCCCGACATCTGCCCCCGCGCCACCGGCCATATCCCCCAGCAGATTGACCTGGTCAAGACGCTGCTGGAGAAGGGCCACGCCTACGAGGTCGAGGGCAACGTGTACTTCGACGTCGAGAGCTTCCCCGACTACGGCAAGCTCAGCGGGCGCAGCCTGGATGACATGATGGAGGGCGTGCGCGTCGAGGCCCGCGGCGATAAGCGCAACCCGGCCGACTTCGCCCTGTGGAAGAAGGCCGAGGAGGGGCACATCATGAAGTGGGACAGCCCGTGGAGCGTCGGTTTCCCCGGCTGGCACGTCGAGTGCTCGGTCATGTCCATGGAATACATCGGCTCCACGCTCGACATCCACGGCGGCGGGCTGGAGAACATGTTCCCCCACCACGACGACGAGATTGCCCAGTCCGAGGCCGCCACCGGGGAGCCGTTCGTGCGCTACTGGCTGCACAACAACATGGTGACCGTCAACGGGCAGAAGATGGGCAAGAGCCTGGGCAACTTCATCACGCTAAAGGACGCCTTCGCCGGCGAGCCGCCGCTGGAGAAGCCCGTCCGCCCGATGGTCATGCGCTACTTCATCCTGACCAGCCACTACCGCAGCCCGCTGGACTTCTCGGTCGAGGCGCTCGACGGCGCCGAGAAGGCCCTCCAGCGCATCGAGAACACCGTGGGGCGCGTGCGCCGGGGCATCGACGGTGCGGCGGAAGGGGAGGTGCCCGAGGAGGTGTCCGACCTGGTCGAGGGCGCGAAGGAGGAGTTCCTCTCCGAGATGGACAACGACTTCAACACCGCCGGCGCCATAGGCGTCCTCAACACCTTCACCCGGGACGTCAACCGGCTGCTGGACTCCGGCGAGGCGCTCTCCCGGGAGGCGCTGCAGGCCATCGGCGACCTCTACGACGAACTGGCCGGCGACATCCTGGGCGTGGTGACCGAGGAGACAGGCCTGCAGGCTGGCGGGGAAGTCACGGCGGACCTGGTGGACACGCTGCTGGAGGTGCGCACCCGGCTCCGCGAAAAGAGCGAGTACGACCTGGCGGACACCATCCGGGACCGCCTGGAAGAGCTGGGCATAGAGGTGCAGGACAGCCCCGAGGGGCCAGAGTGGCGCTTCCGGTGAGGGACGGGCGACGAGCGAGACTCGAACAGCCCGCTGCAAGCTGGGCGGGGGCCGCGCGTTTCCGAGCACCAGAACCATCACGAACTGGAGGGACCGGTAGATGAACGGTGGCACCCGAAAGCCCTACAACCAACTGCCGCCGCTGCCGCCGGACGCTGATCTGGAGACGAAACCTGTGTTGAAGCAGTGCGTCTCCGCAAACCGGGCGCTTGCGGAGTTGAAAGGGGCGGGCGACCTGATTCCGAACCAGGCCGTTCTCATCAACACAATTCCGCTACGGGAGGCGCAGGGCAGCTCAGAGGTCGAGAACATCGTGACCACAAGCGACCTCCTCTTCCGTGCCGCTGTCAGCAAGGATGCAGACGTTGATCCTGCTACGAAGGAGGTCCTTCGCTACAGGACGGCGCTCAGGCACGGCTGCGATCTGCTGGATGAGCGGCCCCTCTCGACAAACTTGCTGTGTGAGGTGTGTTCGGTCTTACTCGACAGACCGGTCGATGTGCGCACGACGCCGGGAACTCAGCTGGCGAATCCCTTCAACGGCAAGGTCGTTTATACACCGCCCGTGGGAGAACAGTTGATTCGGGACAAGCTCGCGAATCTGGAAGAGTTCATCCACACGGAAGACGACTTGGATCCCCTTGTCCGCATGGCGGTAGTCCACTACCAGTTTGAGGCCATTCACCCGTTTCCTGACGGTAACGGGAGAACCGGACGTATCCTGAATATTCTCTATCTCATCGCCGAAGGCCTCCTGCACATACCTGTGCTCTACCTGAGCCGCCACATTATTGAGCACAAATCGGACTACTATACGCTGCTGCGCCGAGTGACCGAAGATAACGCGTGGGAGCCGTGGATACAGTTCATGTTGACGGCTGTCGAAGAGACCGCGTCCTGGACCTGTGAGAAGATATTCGCCATCCGTGACTTGATGGAGCAGACCGTCGAGCGGTGCCGCACAGAGTTGCCCGATCACGTGTATTCGAAAGAACTGGTGGAGATAGTCTTCACGCAACCATACTGCAAGATAGCCTTTGTTGTTGATGCCGGGATTGCAAAACGGCAAACCGCTTCACAGTATCTACAGGAGTTGGAGGAGATAGGGGTCCTTGAATCGGAAAAAATCGGACGGGAGCGAATCTTCACCAATCCCCGCCTCCTGAGCTTGTTGGGGGAGCCCTGAGGATATGTACGCGCAATCGACAAGTGCGCAAGATGTGTCGATTATTCCGCGCTGTATCGACATATCGGAACCGTGTGTCGAGCAGGTCGACGCGTTTCAGAAACGACGTTATGGCTGTGCCCGCGACTGACGGTGCTCACCCGGCGCTTCCGGTGAGGGACGGCGCACGGACGCACGAACGACACACGGACGGACAGAGACGAACACTGACTAAGCCGGAGGATGGTCGGCATGGCTCGGCGCGAACCGGCGGTTCCGAAGCAGGGCGGGTAACGCAGCCTGAAGGGCTTCCGGCTGGCCCGGCTGGTCTATGACGTCACGGTGTGTTGCCCCGACCTCTACATCGACCGGTTAGTGAAGCTTCAAGGTCGAAAATAGGAGTCAACAGAGGCTGTTGCGAGAGGCCACGGCGACGACTTCGCTTCCTGCGCCGGGCCCGGGATCGTAGCGCCG
>JAWODG010000028.1:0-3816 GCA_046483385.1 Candidatus Brocadiia bacterium
TGGCTCGAGGGGCGCGACTTTGTGCTCTTCAAGCTGCACGGTCTGGAGGGGCAGCCGTTCTGGTACGGCGATGACTTCACGACCGCGCTCTCTGCAGGCCAGCTCGCCCAGGCTGACCTGCAGGGAGCCGTGGTCTTCGTGGCCAACTGCTGGCTCACCGACGACGACGGCCAGCCCGGCCCCATGCTCCAGGCCCTCCTGCGCGCCAACGCCCACGCCGTCATCGGAGGGCCCGGGATCAACTACGCCCTAGCCAACCAGATCGGCGGAGCCGATTTGTTGGCCCTCTACGTCCGCTTCCTCCTGCAGGTCGGCTTCAGCGCCTGGAACGCCCTCAAGTGGGCCAAGGTCCGCCTCCAGATCGTCCGGCCCAGCTACGTCACCCAGGATACGCTCGACTTCAGAATGTATCAGAACCCACCGCGGAGGCCCGTATGAGTCCGTGGTCCCCGGCCCCAAGGGCCGTCCACCGTCGGTCGTCCGCCGTCCAACGTTCAAACCTTCAAGCCCAGCGTACCTGGGCCACGTTCAAACGCTTGCAGGAATCAGCCACCAAGAGGAGACCCACATGCCCGTCCTGATTCTAGCCGAAGACCCCAACAAGAACCTCATCCCCGTCGCGGACGACGCCGACGGACAGCTCACCGCCGCCATGCAGGCCGCCACATCGGGCGGGTGCAGCATGTTCCGCTCCATCGACCTGGCTGGATGAACTCCATCGGGACGCCGGCCAGACGGACGTTGTCCGCGGGGATGCCTTCGTCCGAAAGCAGCTCCAGCACGGCTGAGCCGAAACCGCCGGCCACCCGCGCGTCCTCCGCCACCAGCACCGCGCCGTGGCTCGCCACGGCATCGCAGATGGCATCCCGGTCAAGCGGGCGGGCGAAACGCGCGTTGATGACGCCAACTTGCAGTCCGTCGGTCTCCTGCAGCAGATCGGCGGCCTCCATCGCCCTGTGCACCAGCGCGCCGTAAGCGATGATGACGCCGTCCGCGCCCTCCCGGCAGGTCTCGGCCCGGCCGAGTCGCAGCTCGACAGAGCGGCCGGGCTCGTCCTCGTCGGGAATCCGTTCCCGGGGGTAGCGTATGGCGGCGGGCTGCCCCAGTTGCAGGGCCAGCCGCAGCATGGCCCGCAGTTCCGCTCCATCGCGCGGCGCCATAAGATTCATTCCGGGGATTGTCCGCAGATAGGCGATGTCGTTGAGGCCGTGGTGCGTCGGCCCGTCCGCGCCCACCAGACCGGCCCTGTCAATGCAGAGAACCACGGGCGATTCCTGCAGCGCCATGTCGTGATTCACCTGGTCGACGGCGCGCTGAAGGAAGGTGGAGTAAACGGCGAAGACGGGCTTGAGGCCGCCCGTCGCCAGCCCGTTGGCCAGCCCCACCGCGTGCTGTTCGCAGATGCCCACGTCGTGGAACCGGTCGGGGAAACGCTCCGCGAAGTCCGTCAGACCCGTCCCGTCCGGCATGGCGGCCGTGATCGCGACGATGTCCGGGGCCTCTTCCGCGATCTCGCAGAGCGTCGTGCCGAAGACCTTCGAATACGAGACGCCGGACGGTTTCTCGAGGTCCGTCAGCGTCCCGTCGGCCAGTTCAAACCGCTTGCTGCTGTGGAACTTCGTGGGGTCCTCGCACGCGGGGGTGAAGCCGTGCCCTTTCTCCGTCAGCACGTGGAGCAGCACCGGCCCGTCGACGCGCTTCAGATCACGGAACGCGTCGGTCAACTCGTCCAGGTTGTGGCCGTTCACCGGACCGTAGTAGTGGAACCCGAAATCCACGAACAGGCCGCCCGGAGTAATCGCGGTCTGGATGGCGTCGCGCAACCTGTTCATCATCGTGTCGAACCGGTGGCCGACGACCGGGATCATGCCGAGCACGTCCTGCACTTCCCGCCGGATGTCCGCGAACGGCGGCGTCGCCCGCACCTTCCTCAGGTAGTGGGCTATGGCCCCCACGCTCCGGGAGATGCTCATCTTGTTGTCGTTCAGCACCACCAGCAGGTCCTGCTCGAGGGCGCCCGCGTGGTTGAGGGCCTCGAACGCCATGCCGCTCGCCATGGCGCCGTCGCCTATGACGGCAACCACCTTCTCTTCTCGCCCCTGCAGCTTCGCCGCATTGGCCAGCCCCAGAGCGGCGCTTATGCTCGTGGCGGTGTGCCCGAAGGTGAAAGTGTCGTAGGGGCTCTCCGTGCGGTTGGCGAACCCGCTGACGCCGTCCTTCTGCCTAAGGCCGGGAAACTCCTCACGCCGCCCGGTGATGATCTTGTGGGTGTATGCCTGATGGCCGCAGTCCCACACCAGTCGGTCGTGGGCGAAGTCGAAACAGTAGTGCAGGGCCAGCGTCAGCTCCACCACCCCCAGATTGCTGGCCAGGTGGCCCCGATTGCGGGATACCACGTCGATGATGAGTTCGCGGATCTCCCCGGCAAGCTGCTGGAGCTGCCGAGGCTCGAGTTCGCGCAGGTCCGCGGGGTCTTCGATTGAGTCAAGGAGTTCGGTCATGGTCGCCTTCCGATGGGAGCAATCCCAATGACATCAGCCGGCGTGGGCGCGCAGGCGGTTCTGCAATGCTTCCACAATGGCCCGGCGCACTGCCTCGATCGGTTCGCTGATCTCACAGCCGGCCGCGTGAGTGTGTCCGCCGCCGCCGAATTCCCCCGCTACGGCGCACACGTCCACTTCACCCTTGCTTCTCATGCTCACTTTAATATACCCGCAATCCGCCATTTCCTTCAATAAGGCGGACGCCTGCACCCCGCGGATAGAGATGGGTATCTCGGCGAAACCTTCGGTGTCCACCGGGCGCAGTCCCGTCTCCCGGAACATCCGCTCCGTCACGGCCATGGTGGCGATGCGGCCGTCCGCATGAAACTCCAGCGTTGCCATCGCCTTCTGCTGGAGCCGCACCTGGGCCGGCGTGGGGGAAAGGAAGATGTTCTGCATCAACTCGTCGGGTCGCACGCCGGCGGCAACGCATTCACCGCAGACCGTGAATGCCTCGGGCGAGGTGTCCTGATGGGAGAACCGTCCGGTGTCGTGGACCACCGCCGTGAACAGGCACTCGGCGATTTCCAACGTCAAGGGCTGTCCCGCGCTGCGCAGCAGACGCCGCATCATCTCCCCGCATGAACTGGCGTCCGGGTCCACGTAGTTCAAGTCGCCGAAGCGGGTGTTCGTGTCGTGATGGTCAATGTTGGTCGTGTCAACCGCCCCGTTGAACTCTTCGCTTATCGGCCCGACACGGCCGGGGTGGCCGCAGTCCACTATGACGAGGTGGTACTCCTCCGGCAGGTCGTCCACCGAACCACCGCACTCAGCCATTCCCGGCAAAAAGTCGAACATCGGGGGCTTGGGAGGCTGGAACACGCACCGACAGTCCACGCCGGCTCGCCGCAAAGCGTGCCGGAGGGCGAGGCAGCTGCCGGCCCCGTCGCCGTCCAACCGGACATGCGAAGTGACCGCCACGGGGCGGCCGTCGCTCAGCGTGCGCCATATTTCCTTGTGCAGGGCACAATCCGTCAATCTGGTCTCCGCTCTGAGAACAAAAAGACGCGCAGGGCGTGCTGCCCTTGCCTGCGCGTTTCTGCACCACATGCAGCGTTCGGGCGCCCGCGGCGCTCTAAGTTCTGTCTGAGAAACCGGGCCTGGATTCGAGCGGCTGCATCGACGTCCGGCTGCGTCCGCCTGCATCGACATGTCACAGGGACATGCCTGCTTCGGCGTCCTTGCCGGCCGCCGATTCGCTCGCTCTCGGTCCGACGGCCGATTTCTCAGACAGAGCCCAACCGGCGCGCTCCACCCTCGCCGGAGGGGCGGG
>JAWODG010000081.1:0-11321 GCA_046483385.1 Candidatus Brocadiia bacterium
GCTCCCTTGTGCTGCTGGGCCGGCTGTGGCGTAGCTTCGTCTTCCCGCTCTCTCCGTTTTGGGCGTCTGGTGTGCCGTTCGCCGTTCGGCGAACTCGGTTCCTCCTCCCACCGCTTCCCCCGGACTCACGTCCGGGGCTGGCCCGTGTCGCCCGCCTTCCGCCGGGCTCAGGCTGGCTGTGCGCGCAGCACGGTGGGTCCGTGCAAGCTCCCGGGTCCGGAGAGCCCGCCGCACGGCGGGCGGTAGAGAGTAGGCCCGGGTGGTAACCCGGGGAACGCGGGGCAGAAAGGAGAAAGAGCCCCGGAGGGGCGGCACAACCGTAAAACACGCCTGCCGGCGCGACATCGCTCGGCGGAGTTCCGCGACGCGCTGAACGGGCGCCTGTGACGGCAGAACCGGCCTTACACGGGTGCCGCGCCCGGCCCGCCCGCTTGACCGCCCCGGCGCCGCTTCCTATAGTGGCGGCGTCTTTTTTCAGGAGAGCGACCCGATGCCGCAGGAGACGATGACTTCGCGCGAACGATGGCTGGCCGTGCTGAACCATGAGGTGCCCGACCGGGTGCCGACCGACTACTGGGGCACCGGGGAGGCCACGGCGAAGCTGGTGGACCACCTGGGCTGCTCCTCGCTGGGCGAGGCGCTGGAGCAACTGCGCGTGGACAGGCCGCTGACCGTGGGGCCGAAGTACGCCGGGCCGCCCATCCCCGAGGGCGAGAACATTTACGGAATCCGGCGGCAGAAGGTGGAATACGAGGGCGGCGTCTATACCGAGGTCGCCAACAACCCGCTGGCCGAGTACGACTCCGTCGAGGAGATCGAGGCGAACTACACGTGGCCGAGCCCGGACTGGTACGATTACTCGGGCATCCCGGCGCAGATCGAGGGTCAGGAGGACCGGCTCATCCGCGGCGGCGGGTCGGAGCCGTTCCTGACCTACAAGAGCCTGCGCGGGCAGGAGCAGGCGTTCATGGACCTTGTGCTCAACCCGGAGATGGTCCACTACTGCCTGGATAGGCTGTTCGATTTCTGCTACGAGAACACGCGGCGCATCTACGAGCAGATTCCGGGCAAGGTGAAGGTCAGCTACGTGGCCGAGGACATGGGGTCGCAGGAGGGACTGCTCATGTCGAAGGAGCACATCCGCGAGTTCCTGCTGCCGCGGATGAAGCGGATGATGGACCTCGTGCACGAGGCGGGGGCGTACGTGTTCCATCACAGCGACGGGTCCATCGTGGACATTCTGCCGGACATGATCGAGGCGGGCATCGACGTGCTGAACCCCATCCAGTGGCGCTGCAAGCGGATGGACCGGGCGATGCTGAAGGAGCGTTTCGGCGACGAGGTGGTCTTCCACGGGGCGATGGACAACCAGTACACGCTGGCGTTCGGCTCGGTGGAGGAAGTGAGGCAGGAGGTGGCCGACAACATCCGGCTGCTGGGTGAGGGCGGCGGTTACATCCTGGCGCCGTGCCACAACATCCAGGCGGTCAGCCCGCCGGAGAACGTGGTGGCGATGTATGAGACGGCGCTGGAACTGGGCTTCTACACCTGAGCGTTCGACGCTTCGCGGGGGAAAGAAAAAGGAGGCTGGCCGACACACCTGGGGCGGCGGAGGGGGATTGGTGCACCGCCTCCGAAGGACCGCGGCTACAGCCTCCCCCGGCCCTTTAGCGCAAAGTGCATGCCGCTGGTGCCACATGAGTCCCGCGGCGGACCGGGGAGTGGCCTTATCCTTTGGCGGCCAAAGGGGTTGCAGTATGCCTTTTTTCGGCGCGATGGGAGATAGGAGCAGCCCGGAAGGCGCGCCCAAGTGTGAGGCCAAGCGTTACACCTGTTGTGATGTCCAACAGGTCAGGTGTGATACTCGGCGTTGATTCGGACGTACTCCTCGGTCAGGTCGCAGGTCTGAATGGCGGCCTCGCCCGGGCCGTCCCCCAGCCGGATGGTCACCCGCACGTCGGGTCCCTGCATCTCGCCGGAGGCGTCGTCGCCGGTGGGCGTCCCCCCGGCAAAGACTCGCACGCCGCCGAGGTCGACTGATACGCGGTGGGGCTGGACGGGCACTCCGCTGTAGCCGACGGCGCAGACAATGCGGCCCCAGTTGGGGTCGCCCCCGTAGACGGCGCACTTGACCAGTTGTGATTCCGCGACCGCCCGCGCGGCGGTTTCGGCGGCCCCCGCGTCTGCGGCTCCTTCCACGCTGACGGTCAGCAGCTTGGTGGCGCCCTCGCCGTCGCGCACGACCTGTTGTGCCAGGTCGGCGAGGACGGCCTGCAGCGCGGGCCGGAATGCGCCCTCCGCGTTGGTGCCCGTGCGGATGCGCACACCCGAGGTGCCGGTGGCCAGCATGATGACCGAGTCGTTGGTGCTGGTGTCGCCGTCCACCGTGATGCGGTTGAAGGTGAGGTCGGCGGCCTCTCGCAGGTGCCGGTCCAGCAGGGAGGGGGGGACGGCCGCGTCCGTGGCAACCAGGCACAGCATAGTGGCCATGTGGGGGGCAATCATGCCGGAGCCCTTGGCCATGCCGGCCACGTGGAACGGGAGGCCGTCAATCTGCGAACGCACCGCGCACGCCTTGGGGTGGGTGTCGGTGGTCATGATGGCGCGCTCGGCGGCCAGGGCGGCCTCGCGCTCGGCGCCAAGCGATTCGGCGGCGTCGCGGATGCCGCGGGTCAGTTTGTCCATCGGCAGGGGGTGGCCGATGATGCCCGTGGATGCGGCGAGGACCTGTTCGGGTGCGGCGGACACCAGGTCGGCGACCAGCCCGGTAGAGGCGCGCACGTCGCGCTCGCCCTGCTCGCCCGTGCAGGCGTTGGCATTGCCGGCGTTGATGAGGACGGCGCGCGCGCTGTCGGTGGGCAGCAGGCGGCGGCACCACAGCACCGGGGCGGCCGCGAAGGCGTTCCGGGTGAATACCCCGGCGGCCGAGGCGGGGGCCTCGCTGAGCACGAGGGCGACGTCGGGCTGTTCGCTGTGGGTCTTTATGCCGCAGCGGGCGGAGCCCAGCAGGATTCCGTCCACACAGTGAAGTCCACCATCGTCGATTGTTTCCATGGGTCACTCCTCAGGGAAGATGACGCGAGAGCCGGACCGGGCCGTTTAGATGGGCCGTCACGGGCTTTGTTGCTTGCGGCGCTGCTCGAGTTCCAGCCAGCGGGCGTAGTGACGCAGGGAGTCCTCCTGGTCGCCGAGTTGCTCCCCGAGCAGGCGGGAGAGTTCGAAGTGCAGGTCGGCGGCCCAGGGGTTCAGGCCGAGCGCCCGTTGCCAGGCGGCCGCGCAGGCCCTGAGCTGGCCCATCTGCCGCCTTATGCGTCCGCGCAGGCGGAGTGCTTCGAACATGTACGGGTCGCGGTCCAGAGCGGCCGTTGTCTCTTCGATGGCCTGTTCCAGCACCCCGCGGGCCAGATGCACACGGGCCATGGCCAGATGGGCCTTCGGCGCGTTGGGGGCCTCCGAGAGGGCGCTTTTGGCGGCCGAGGCCGCCTTGTCCACCTGTTCGGCCGCCATAAACGCCCGGCAGAGGGCGCCGTAAGTCTCCGCGTCGGCGCGGGCCGAGACGGCAATCTGGGTCTCCCGCACGGCCTGCTCGGGCCGACCGGCGGCGACATAGACCTCCGCCAGGGCCAGACGGGCGGCCACCTCGTGCTTGGCGTCGCTGGTGACCTCCTTCAGAGTGGAGATCGCTTCTTCGACCTGTTCGAGTTCCGCGAGGATTCGGCCCATCGAAATGCGGGCGGGCGCGTAGTCCGGATTCTCGGCCAGCAAGGCGGTCAACTCCGACTGTGCCCGGCCGTACTCCCGCCGCAGGGCCAGAATGTCGGCGAGGCGAACGCGTGCGTATGGGAAGCCTATTCCCAGGCGGGCGGCCTTTTGGAACTGCTCCTGCGCCGTCTCGATGTCCCACATGGCGGCGGCACCGTCCCCGTAAGCGGAAAGCAGGGCTCCGCTGCACGGGTTGGCCTCGGCTGCCCGGCGAAGCACATCGAGGGCCCGATCATGCTGCCCCTTTCGGCGCAGCAGAGAGGCCAATTGGCGGGTGACAACAGCGCTGTCCTGACCGAGCCGAAAGGCCCGCTTCAGTTCGTTGAGCGCCCCTTCGGCGTCGTCGGTGGCCTCCAGCAGCATGGCAAGCTCGGCCCTGACTTCGGGCGGGCAGTCATCGAATTGCGTTGCGCGCCGGAAATAGGCAATGGCCTGTGGCAGTTCGCCCCGGCTCCAGTAGAAGCGGGCTGCTTCCACCTGCGGGGCCAGCATGTCCGGCAGCATGTCCGCCGCCCGTCTCAAATTCTGCTCGGCGCTGGACGCGTCGTCCTGTTCCATGGCCAGCAACGCGCGGGCGAACAGATACAGCCCCTCGTGAGGGAGGTCCATGAGCCGGGCCTGGTCAAGGAACATGATGGCGTCCTGCGGCCGGCCCTGCCTCTGCACGAGCCAGCTCCACAGCGCGTAAAGAGGCCCGCTGTCGAAGTGCGTGTTGAGGGCGTCGCGGACGGCGCTCTCTGCTTCCTCCCAGTGGCCGGCCATCTGGAGCGCAAAGACGCCCCGGACGAAAGCGGTGTCCGGCGCCGGTGCCTCGCCCACGAGATAGCGCTCGGCGGCAGGGAGCCAGATGCCCTCCTGGAAGAAGAAATCCGCAGCGGCCAGCGGGGTGGAGCGGCCGTCCGCCGGGTTCCGTTCGGGGAACATCCCGTCGAACAGTTCCAGCCAGCGCCTGTCGGCGGGCTCCATCGGCGACCTCTGTCCCTCGACGAGGGCCTGCAGGTCGGCGGGCAGGTGGAAGGGTGTGTCGATACGACTGAGCCGCTGGCCGGTCTCGGCGTCCCAGACCGTGACCGACAGGGCGCGCCCGGCGCCGGTCTGCCCGGTCCGCGCCTGCAGGAACACTGCGGTTCCCTCGGCCCTCAGTGAGGTCAGCAGGCAATCCGGCAGGCCGTCGGCCTGCCGGCCGCCTTCGTAGGGTCGGATGGCGGCGGCCAGCCCCCGCTGGTGCAGGTAGAAGGCCAGCATGTGCGCCGCGTAGCCGCTGAGTGGAGAGTCCCGCGTGGGGCGTCCTACCTGCAGTGGTGGTCGCGCCTCCGGCGGGATTGTCAGCCGGCCGGCCAATGAGCGCACGGCCTCGTTCACGGAAGGTACGGGCCCCCCATTCTGCGTCTGAGCGGCGGCCGCTCCGGCCAGCAGGCAGCAAGCCGCCAGCAACAGCGCGACGCTGCGTCCGCGGTTCAGAATGGCCTTAGGCAACATAGTTCAGTCCCCGATACGGGCCCCGTTACGGGGGCGCAGAGTCGCCGTCGGAAGCGACGGTGCCCCCGCTGGCGTTGACAGGTTCAAGGTAGCACAACTATAATTCTTAACGATAATACCTGCTGCCTTCAAAGGTAAGCCGCCGGGCATGGCCCACCGAGACTTCGAGATAAATCAGGCAAAAACTGCGGGTTTCTGTATGGGCGTGCGCCGCGCGGTGCGGATGGTGCTGGAGGCCGCCGAAGACCCGCGCACCTCCCTGCCAATCCTCACGCCGGGCCCGCTGATCCACAACCGGCAGGTGCTGGAAGTCCTGCAGAAGCGGGGCGTGCTGGAGCTGGGGGAGGAGGGCGAAACCTCGGGGCCCGGGGGCACCGCCGTCGTGCGGGCCCACGGACTCTCGCGGGAGCGGCAGGAGGAGCTACTGGACAAGGTGGGAGAGTTGCTGGACGCCACCTGCCCTCACGTGCGACGCGTGCAAGAGATCGTGGCCGAGCACGCTCGTATGGGCTATCTATGCGTAGTGGTGGGGGATGCGGGCCACGCCGAGGTGGAGGGCGTGCTGAGCTACGCGGAGGGCCGCGGCCGCGTGGTTGCCGGACCTCAGGAGGTGGACGCGCTGCCGGAGGCCGACAAGGTGGTAGTGGTCGCCCAGACCACCCAGAACGAGGCGGTTTTCCGCTCGACGGTCGAGAAGGTGCGCGAGCGTTACGGGGACTGCCTCTCGTTCGAGACCATATGCCGCTCCACGGGCAGGCGCCAGCAGGAGGTGCGTGAGCTGGCGCGCCGGGTGGAGGCGATGATCGTCGTGGGCGGCCACAACAGCGCCAATACGCGCCGGCTGGCCGAGATA
The DNA here is from genome assembly GCA_046483385.1 of Candidatus Brocadiia bacterium. Lineage (GTDB taxonomy): Bacteria > Planctomycetota > Brocadiia > SM23-32 > SM23-32 > B1Sed10-231. Next base: position 6,095 of record JAWODG010000081.1, read on the forward strand.
AGCGAGTCGGCGGGCGTGCCCACCTATTACGTTGAGACCGAGCACGAACTGGACGTGGACGCCGTCCTGGAATATGGCAAGGTCGGCCTGACGGCGGGCGCCTCGACGCCGAACTGGATGATCCGGCGCGTGGTGCTGCGGCTTCAGGACGAACACCGGCGGCGCACTCATCCCTTGTGGGCATTGGTCCGAACCGTTTCTCGCGCCGTGGTTTACACCAACCTTTACGCGGCGGGGGCGCTGGCCGCCCTCACCTACACGGCAGCGCACCTGTATCGGGCTGCTCCGGGGCGCATTTTTCTCTGCATGGCCGTGAGCTTCTTTTACGTTCTGGCCCAGCAGATACTGAACCAGTACGCGCGCCGCCGCTCTCTCTACCTGAGTGAGCCGGCGCGGTCGGACTTCTTCATGAGCAACGAGCGGGCGCTGCTGTGGCTGGGGATGGGCTCGGGACTTCTATCGCTGTTCCTTGCGTATCTGATCGGTCCCTGGGCGTTCGGCCTCGTTGTCCTCGGTTCGGCCGGCGGGTTGGCCTACCGACTGAAGCTGCCGGGCTCGTTGGTGGAGGGGCTCGGCCTGCGGAGTCTGGAGCAGGTCCCCGCCTCCAAGGAGGTGTTCGTAGGCCTCGCCTGGGCGACTCTGGCGGCGCTGGTGCCTGCGCTGGCCGTCGAGGAGGCTGCTGGTGTCTGGAGGCCGGCTTTGCTGGCCTTCGGGGTATGTTTTCTGATGGCATTTCAGCGCACTTTGGCCCTTGATTTGAGGGACGTCGAGGCGGACCAACTCATGGGGCGCGAGACGCTGGCCACTTTGCTGGGGCCGGGTGGAGCTTCTCGGTTGTTCATCGGGATCGGGCTCGCCGAGGTCCTGTTGCTTGTTGCGGGCGCTTCGGGCGGCTGGGCGGCGTCTTTGGCCTACTGGCTGCCTGTGGTGGCGCTTTATTCACTGGTGGCGTTCCGGCTTCTTCGTTCGCCCGACGGGGTGCAGGAGGAACTTTGCGAGGTGCTGGTGGACGGGCAGTTTTACCTTGCTGCGGTGCTGGCAGCGGGTTGGGCGGTATGGGGCTGAGGGAGAAAGTAGGTTGACGCAAGGGGAAAAATGGCTAATATGTAGGCGGTCAGCATGGCGTGCCGATCGCTCAGCATTCCAATAGGGGAGGAGACACATGGAAGAACTCGGGCGTTTCATCATCCGCGAGGAACTGGGCGCCGGCCCCTACAGCGTGCTGTACGAGGCGCGGGACGGCAGCGAGCATTGCGCCCTTCGGGTTCTGAACGAGGATACAGTCCCGGAGGACTCTGTGGTCCAGGACAGCCTCAGGGCGGCACTGAAAGGCCTGGCAAGGATCGAGCACCCGTCCGTGGTGAAAGTGCGGGACGCGGGTGAGGAAGCGGGCAGGATATACCTGTCAATGGAGTTGATGAGCTGCCCCACCCTCGAGCAAAGGCTGCAGGAAGAAGGCCCGCTCGAGGAGAAACAGGTCGTGCTGTTCGTGCGGCAGGCCGCTCAGGCACTGGACAAGGCGCGGGACGTGGGCTACCCCCACGGGGATTTGACGGCGAGCAACGTCTTTGTGGTATCCAACGAAAAGATCAAACTCAGCGACTTCGCCTACAAGGCGTTCATCGAGAACCCGGAGAGCCTCGAGTCCTTCGCCCCGGAGCCGGCCGAGGACATCTTCGGAGAAGAGGAGGAATGGGTGACCGCCGAGGAATTGCTGAGCAGCAAGGGCGGCGCATCCGCCATCGTAGCGCTGGACGAGGACTTCACGTTGCTGGCCGTCCTCATGCTGCAGATGCTGGGGGCGGAAGTCCCCGAGCGGGGAGGGCAGTCGCTGGAGGATTACCGTTCCGAGCTTCTGTCCGGGCCCGTGGCCGAACTGGGAACGGGCGAAGCCGAGACTAGCGTGCAGACCCAGGAGGTGGTGCGCCGGCTTCTGACTCCGGGCGGTTTCGACAGCCCCGGGGAGGTCGTGGTGGAACTGGCCAGCGCGATGCTCCTGCGACGCCCCGCGGCGGCTGAGGCGGGAGGCGCCGCGATGCCGTCGGCTGAGACGGTGGCTGTGGACGCAGGAGACGAGGAACAGGAGGAACGGTTGGACGTGGCAGAAGGTGAATTGGAGATGCTGCACTTCCGCGGTGACCCGCGGGCGGCGGCGTTCACGCCGTTCTTCGTCTGGCACGGCCGGCGCGGCGGGCGATTCTTCTTGATCCACGACGGCGAACGTCTGACGGTCGGGCGCGATCCCGATTACGCGGACGTGGCGCTCATGGACCCGGCCATCTCCCGGAAGCACGTGGTGTTTTCGCGGGAAGGCAGCACAATCCGGGTGGAGGACCTCGGCAGCACGAACGGGACCTTCGTCAATGAGGAGAGAATCGACTCCGCAGAAGTCCGCCCCGGAGACTGCGTTCGCGTTGGCGCCACGAGGCTGTACATGTCCCTGCCCGACCGAGAGCAGTGATGTTTTAGCGCGGCCGGCGTGGTGCACCCGGCGTTGAACTCGACCTTTCTCTTCGACCAGGCGAAGATGGCCAAGTTCCTCGACTTCATTTTCTTCCGCGGCAAGGACCGATACGGGGGCTACGAACTCATCGAGGAGATAGCCCGCGGCGGGATGAGCCGCATCTGGAAGGCGCGACATCCCGAAACGGGTCAGGTCTGCGCGCTCAAGATCCTGACGCCCGAGTCCGTGGAGACTCAGGACCGGTTCCGCCGGCTGTTCGAGGCGGGCGAAGGAGAGATCGCGCTCAGCCTGGACCACCCGAACGTCATCAACACCTTCGACTACGGGCGTGGGCACAAGGGCGAATACTACATCGCCATGGAATACGTGGACGGGCCGAACCTGGAGACCCTCATCGTGCTGGAGTCCCCTCGGATCCGGGAGAACCGGTTCGACCTGCTGATGCAGATTGGGGCCGGCCTGCGCTACATCCACGAGCAGGGCCTCATCCACCGGGATTTCTGCCCCAAGAATGTGCTGTGCAACGACGAGAACGTGCCGAAGATCATCGACTTCGGGCTGACGATTCCCGCCAGCCTGAAGCATCGGGCGGTTATAACCCGTGCCGGAACAGCCAGTTACATGGCGCCCGAGCAGATCAGGAACCAGCAGGTGGACGAGCGGACCGACATCTACGCCTTCGGCGTGTCGATGTTCGAGATACTCGCCTTCCGCCGCCCGTTTCCGCGCTCGGGCAACCGTACGCGCCGAATGCAGGACCACTTGAACGTCAAACCGGTGCCACTGCGGCGCGTGGCGCCGGACCTGCCGGAGGCTCTGGAGGAAGTCGTCAAAAAATGTATTGCAAAGGACCGCGATTTGCGATATAAGTCAATGGGCGAGGTCATGCGGGACTTGCAGGAAGCTTGCGACATGAAAACCTCGCCGGACGAGGAATGACATGGAGAGAGCGGGCTGGAGTTCGGGGCGCGTCTCCTAAGGAAGGAAATGCCATGAATCCCCGCCTTCGAATAGAAGTCGGCAGGCAGGCGAATTTCGAATACGAGATACCCCCGGCCGAAGAGGAAGAGGCCGTCTGGCTCGGCAGGGGTGCATTCTGCAAAGTCCGCATCAGCGATCACCAGTTGTCCCGCCGGCACTGCGAGTTCACCTTCGAGGATGGCCACCTCTACGTCGAGGATCTCGGCAGCAAGAATGGCACCCGGGTCAACGACGAGTTGATCGACCAGAAGGTCGAACTGCATGACGGCGACACGGTCACCGTCGGCAGCAACCAGTTGCGAGTCATCTTTCCCGCCTCGGCCGGCCGGGGCAAGGCCGAATTGGCCGAACTCGGCGCCGGTGAGGCCGAGCAGGAAGCATACCAGAAAGTGGCCGCGCTGGAAGGCAAGGAGTTCGCCGGCTACCGTCTGGGCAAGATCATCTTCAACGGCGACACCTCGGTCGTGTTCCGTGCCGAAGACGTGGAATCGGAGGCGCCCGCCGCGGTCAAGGTGCTCAAGCCCCTTTCCGACCTGAGCGTCGAGGACCAGAACCGCTTCATCCGGGGGGCCAAACACAGCGCCACTCTCCGCCACCCCAACTTCGTTCGCGTTTACAAAGGCGGGCGCACCGACGACTGGTACTTCGTGGCCATGGAGTACGTGGAGGGTAAGAATCTGGAGGACGTCGTCGAGGCCAAGGGTGGCCCGTTGACGGTCCAGACGGCCATGAAGGTCATCCAGCAGGTGCTTGATGCGCTCCAGTACGCCTACGAGCAGGACATCGTTTTCCGTGCCGTGCGGCCGGACAATGTCATCGTGTGCAAGGGGCTCAAGGTCAAGCTGACGGACTTCGACCTGGTCAAGCCGCTAACGGGCCGGCGTGATGCGCAGGTGACGCGGGTCATGGACGGCAGCATTCAGGTGGACCCGGAGTTCGCCGCTCCGGAGCTCATCGCCTACCCCGTTGTGGCTGACCAGAAAGCGGACATCTTCGGCGCCGGCGCGACGCTCTACTTCATGCTGTGTGGCAGTGCGCCGTTTGGCCGGCATCTGCCGTCCGACAAGTCCAGCAGCGCGTTCGACCGGGTGTTTGAGGACCCCCGGAACGTCAACTCCGAAGTGCCGGAGTCAGTATGCAGCGTCATCGCTCGGGCCATGTCCGACTATGAGCGCTACAACAGTCCGGCCGAGATGGCGGAGGCGCTGCAGGAGGCAGCAGCGGGCGGCGACTGAGCCGAGACGCGTAATCCCACCACGTGCGGGCTGTTCATCCTATGGGCCTTAACCTCATTGTGATATCTTTGTGCCCAGTATATTGCTTCCAATCCTGACATTGAATGAGGAACAAGAACATAAGGTCCTTTTTCTCCGGAAAGTTGCAGAGCTTTTCTAGTTTCTTCCAACACAGTATCAATATCTCTAGGATTGTTTGATATCTCGCTCCAGCCATAACCTGCTTTTTCAACAATTACAATTCTATATTCATCTTTCAGTTTAATCCATAATGGTTTAAAGTCAATAATTGGGTTACAGGTTCCGTGTCCAGCCAGAAATATGAGAGTAGTATTACCTTGACCAACTCCGTATACATGTAACCTATGATTATTCACTCTAACTAATTTACCTGGTGGTGGATATTTGATAGATTCTTTCTTTAGTTTGTTTTTATGATTTATTGCAGAAGCAATCATCAGAAGTACCACTGTACTAAATAAAACTAATAGAATTATTCCAATTATTGCAAGGATTTTCACTTTAACCTCCATTTTTATCAAACTCA
>JAWODG010000227.1:0-16512 GCA_046483385.1 Candidatus Brocadiia bacterium
ATAAAGATCATTATACCTTGAAGTTAACGACTGAAAGCCAGGAGATCCTTTTTAAAGGAAAGCGTGTAAGTCTCGTTTCGCCCGATGTAATCAAGGAGCGACAGGAAACAGGCAAACAAGATATTCCTAAAAAACTCACTAAAAAGGAGCAAGCCAGAAATGACCTGTTTGAAACCCTTCGTAAACTCAGGAAAGATCTGGCAGACAAAGCGGGTAAACCGCCCTTTGCAGTATTTAACGATACTACCCTTTATGAAATGGTAGTCACCCTTCCCACAACCTATGAAGAATTTCTAAATGTTGACGGGGTAGGAGATTATAAAGCAAAAGCTTTTGCCACACCATTCCTGCAAACCATAGCCAGTTTTATGGCCACCAGCAAGGTGAGCGATACCTATAAAACCACATGGGCTCTATACAATCAGGGACTGGACATAAAAGAGATAGCCCGTGAACGCAACATTCAAATTACCACAGTGTATTCCCACCTGGCCAAATTGTTATCCGATGGTTATCCCATCAGCGTCCATGAATTGATTGATGAAGAGACGCTGATGATGGTAAACGATGCCATAAATCATTTGGGCTATTTGAAATCTATTAAACCCTACTTCGAGTTTTTAGAGGGAAAGGTGGAATATGGGAAGATTCGAGTGGCTTTGAGTTATCTGGAAACGAACAGAAATGGATCTTGATTGGGTATAGTAATTTTTCATTTTGGTGTTGCCGGGAGTATAAAATTTAGCCTCCAGATATGACTTCTGAAGGCTAAATGATATATCAAGACGTTTGTTGTTGGAGTCAGTTTAATCCATTTTCTCCAGGTATTTGTAAAGTTCGCTGTCGGTTGACAGGATGACGGTTGTGGTAGTGTCGAAGGTGTTTTCAAAGGTTTCCATGCTTTTCACGAAGCTATAGAGTTTCTTCGAACTGCTCGATTTGTTATAAGCCTGGGCATAGATATTCGCTGCTTCAGCGTCTGCTTCCCCTTTGATCGTTTCGGCCTCTTTATAGGCTTCTGACTGGATCTCGTTCAATTCCCGTTCTTTCTCTCCGTTGATCCTGGAAGCTTCACCTTCACCTTCTGACCTGAATTTATCGGCAATACGGAACCGTTCGCTCTTCATACGGTCGTAAACACGTTCTCTGACATCCTGAACATAATTGATCCGCTTGAACCGGAAGTCAAGTATCCTGATGCCCAGATCCAGTGTTTGTTCGTTGGCGGATTCCTGAATCATATTTTGGATTTGTTCCCTGCCAACGTTGATGTTAGGAAGAGAATCTTCAATGAGCTCACTGATTCTGCCGGTTGTATCCGCCTCCCTGTTGGTGTTCCGCACAGCTTCTTCAAGGCTGTGGCTGGCTATTCTGTCCCTGGTTTCCCCGTCAAGAATATCGTCCAGCCTGCTCTGTGCACCACGCTCATTGGTGAGGCGCTTGTAGAATTGCAGGGGATCGGTAATTTCCCAACGGGCATAGGTATCCACAAAGATGAATTTCTTTTTCTTTGTTGGAACCTGGTTGGGATCCCCGTCCCATTCCATATAACGCTTCTCAAAGAAGTTCGCCTTTTGAACAAAAGGGGTTTTCACTTTCAAACCGGGTTCGGTTACCGCATCGCCTACGGGTCTGCCAAATTGTGTTACCACCACCTGTTCGGTTTCTTTCACGATATAAATGGTTTGCGCTAACACAATGATACCGGCTATGATGATGGCTATGATGAGTATGATTTTGTTTTGTGTATTCATGGTAATGTGTTTTTATAAATCTGATACAGTACTGTTTTATTTTATTTCCTTTTTAAGTAAAGGAATCATGTTGTTGCCACTTTCGCTGGTGATGATTTTATCGCCAAGCCTGGGAATGACATCCTGCAATGTTTCGAGATAGATCCTTCTTTTGGTTACTTCAGGCGCTCTCACATACTCGCTATAGAGTGCGTTGAATCTTGCTACCTCGCCCTGGGCATTGTTTACACGCCTGGTGGCATAGCCTTCGGCTTGTTCAATGGTTTCCTCAGCTTCTCCTCTTGCCCTGGGGATCACCTTGTTGTATTCAGATTTGGCCTGATTGATCAGTGTTTCCCTTTCCTGCTGTGCTTCGTTTACCGCGTTGAAAGCTTGCTTTACCGATTCCGGGGGATTGATATCCTGAAGCACCACCTGGGCTATTTCGATGCCCAGTGAATATTCTTTGGCCAGTTCCTGTATCAGAACTTTTACTTTACTGGCAATTGCAGCTCTACCAACGGTTAATACCTCATTGACCGTCCGGTCGCCTACAACCTGTCGAGTTACCGCTTCGGATAGATCCCGGAGGGTGTTGTCGGCATCGCGAACCTTGAAAAGGTAGTTGTAGGGGTCGCTCACACGATACTGAACCACCCATTGTACTGACGCTGGACCGCATGGCGGGCGAGGCCGGCATGGACGTGCTCTATCACGTGCGACCGGTAGCTCTACTCGTCTCTGACGGATGTGCGCGCGGCGCGGTGCTGGCGGGCAAGTCGGGGGAGATCCGGTTCGACGCGCAGGTCGTGGTGGACGCGACGGCGGACGCGGCGCTGTGGCGCTGCGCGGGGTCCGGTGTGACGGACTCGCAACGGCTCCTGCGATATGGCCTGGTCATGAACCACGTTGACGGCCTTGCCGACCCGGTGGGGTTGGCCGGACCGGAGGGCTGCTCGGGGATACGAGTCGTGCCGTCGGTATGGCCGGGCGAGGCGCGCGTGCTGTTCGACGCCGAAGTGCACCGGACCGTCGAGGCGCAGGAGATGGTGCCCGATGTTGTGCGGATAGTACGGGAGGAAGTGCCGGCCTGCGCCGACGCAATGGTCACGCAGATGGCGTTCGACGCGATGCCCCTGGCGCTCCCTTCCGTCGAAGAGGTGGACGATTACGCCCACGCGCGAGTGGCAGGCCTCCTCGGTGCGGGGGCCCGGGCAGGGGACGTCGATCTGGCGGAGAACGCCTTCGCCGGGCTGCTGGGTCTGGGCGAAGAGGCAGGCCGGCGTGCAGCTCGGGCCGCAGGGAGCGCCAAGCCGGCCGGCCACGCGGAACGGCTGGACGCCCCGGTGAGGGAACAGACCGCGAGCGTGCTGGTTTGCGGCGGGGGCACGGCGGGCGCCATGGCGGCCCTGGCCGCCGCGCGGGAGGGCGCCGACACACTTCTGGTCGAGGCCACCCCCATACTGGGCGGCATCGGAACGGGCGGCAACATCCACCACTACTACTTCGGCATTCCGGGCGGGTTGCAGGACGAACTGGACGCGCGCTCCGACGAGCTTTCGGAGTTGATGGATCCGGCGAAGCGCTTCAGGGGCTGGCACCCCGCGGGCAAATGGCTGGCCAGCCTGCAGATGCTGCATGAGGCGGGCGTGCGGGTCATGGTCAACACCACCATCTTCGATGTTGGCACGCGCGACGCGTCGGACGGTGACGGCCGGTCCCGCCGGGTGGAAACCGTCCGGGCCGTCGGGCCGGAAGGGGCGGTCACCTGCCGGGCCGAGCAGTTCATCGACAGCACGGGCGACGCCGACGTGGCCGTGATGGCCGGCGCACCGTTCCGCTACGGACGGGAGGGCGACGGCCTGCTGCACCCCTACACGCTTTCGGGCAGCGTGCTGGAAGAGGACGGAAGACTACGACACCTTAACTTCGATGCCGGTTACTGCGACCCGGACGATGTCTTCGACGTGACACGGGCGCGGCGGGAGGCGCTCGAGCACTATCGGCGGGATGAGTATGACGCGCAGAACCGCGTCCTGTTCATCGCGCCCATTCTGGGCGTGCGTCAGGGACGGCAGATCGAAGGCGACTACACCCTCACGCTCGGGGACGAGACGCTGGAGCGGCAATTCGACGACGTGGTCGCCTACGCTGCCTCCAACTACGACAACCACGCGATGGACTACGCCGGCGAGAGCGACGAGGCCGTGGTCTATGTTTACCTGCTGGCCCGCCATCGTGGCGAGTACGGCTCGGAGGTGCCCTACCGCTGCCTGCTGCCGCGCGGGGTGGAGAACCTGCTGGTGGCCTGCCGGGGCATGTCGCTCACCCAGGACGCCCACTACCAGATGCGGATGATGCGAGATATGCAGCGCGTGGGCGAGGCGGCCGGGGTCGCGGCAGCCCTGTGCGCCATACTGGATTTTGACCCCCGCGAATTGCCGCTGGGAGAACTGCAGGAGCGGCTCTTCGTCAGCGGCGCTCTGGGGCCGCCGGAGGCCGACAGGTCCCCCGGCTCCGAGGTGGTGCTGCACTGGCCCGGCGCCTTCCCCGAGGCGCCCGAGCAGAAATCCCCCGAGGAATGGGCGGACGATCTGGCGTCGGACGACCCGCGCACGGCCGTCTGGATGCTGATGCAGCAAGGGGAACGGGCGATGCCCGCCCTGCTGGACGCCGTCCAGAGCGAGGACGAGGAGGTGCGCTTCTGGGCGTCCGTGCCGCTGGCCATGCTCCACTCGCGGGAGGCCGTCCCGCCGCTGCTGCACGCGCTGAAGGAGCGTCGTCCCATGGAGGCCGAGGGCCGGTGCAGCGCCCCCGCGTGGATGACGGCCGCCGTGCTGCTGGGCCGACTGGGCGACGAGCGCGCCGTGCCCGCCCTCGTCGAAGTGCTCCGCGAGGACGACGCCCCCACCGACGCATACGTGGCCGCGCTGCGGGCGCTGGGACGCATCGGCGACCCCTCCGCCGCCCCCGCGGTGCGCCGGTTCCTGGAACGCGACGACATCGACACCCAGCAGGAACTGGCCGGCGGGCCGTGGCTGGGGCCGGTCTACGCGGACGTGCGCTGGCGGCTGGAACTGGCCGCCGCGGAGGCGCTGGCCAGAATGGGACGGGACGTGGACGACCTGGTCCGCCCCTATCTGGAACATGAAAGCCGCCCGGTCCGCCGCAGGGCCCGCGCGGTGGCCGGTATCGGTAGCAAGTAGATGGGCTACCGCCCGGGAGTACTGCTGGCGGAAGAGGACGAGAGAGATCAGCCGGTCTCGGAGGGAGGGCGTCCGGCCCACGCGGCCTCAGCCGCCCTCACTCGGCTCGGAGGCGGCCTCGCCTGCACTCGACCCGCGATGATCGGCCAGCCTTGCCTCCACGTTCCTTCCGCGCTTCCCGTAATTCTCTCGGAATATCTGTGTCTGCGTTGCTCACATGCACTTTCCTCTCCGGTGGTCTGCGAAGACGGGCATGCAGCCCGCACGGCGTCAGGTCTCATCGACGGACTCGGACAGCTTGCGGCCGTTTGACGCGATGACGTCGCGATACCAGTAGGCGCTGTCCTTGGGCACGCGCATCTGGGTGGGATAGTCGGTGTAAACCAGCCCGACACGGACACCGTAGCCCAGAGCCCACTCGAAGTTGTCCATGAACGTCCACTGGAAGTAGCCGTCCACGGGCACGCCGTCCTCGATGGCGCGGTCCAGTTCCAGCAGGTGGCGGTGCAGGTAGTCAATGCGCTGAGGGTCGTGCACCTGCCCGTCCAACATGATGAAGTCGGCGTTCTGATGACCATTCTCCGTGATTACGATCGGGCTGCCGTAGCGCTCGTGGAACAAGCGCGGCCCCCAGTAGAGGCATTCCGGCGTGATGGGCCAGTCCATCTGGGTGGTCATCGGGTAACCGACCGGCAGCGGCACAAGCTCCGGCCGGCCGTCCGCCCCGGCCCGTACGCGGCGCCCGTGGTAGATGTTGCATCCGAAGAAGTCCATCGGCTGGGCAATCGTCTTCATGTCGCCGTCCTGCACGTCCGGGACATCCTTCCCGAAGAACTCCAGCCCGTCCTCCGGGTAGCGGCCGAAGAACACGGGGTCCATCCACCATGTGTGGTTGAAGGCGCTCCTCTCGGTCACCGAGAACATTGCCTGCCGGGCCGCCTCCAGGTCCTCCGGGCTGTCGGTGGCGGGCATCTTGACCTGGGTGGCCGGCGCAAAGCCCACGCGGCAGTCCGGTCCGGCGTTCGCCCGGATGGCCTGCGTCGCCTTGCCGTGGGCCAGCAGCACATTGTGGCTCGCCTGCAGCACCTCCCCCATGGTCAGCTCCAGCCCGGGGGCGTGCTCGCCGGTGCGATGGCCCAGGTCGATGAAGACCTGCGGCTCGTTCAGCGTTATCCAGTGGGTCACCCTGTCGCCGAGAGTCTCGGCCATCAGGGTCGCGAACTCGGCGAACCAGTCGGGGCTGTGGGGGCTGAGCCATCCGCCGCGCCGGAACAGCGCCTGCGGGTAGTCCCAGTGGAACAGCGTCACCCACGGCTCGATGCCGGCGTCCAGCAGTTCGTCAATCAGGCTGCCGTAGAAGTCCAACCCCGGCGGGCTGACCCGGCCCGTGCCCTCCGGCAGAACCCGTGGCCAGCAGATGGACAGTCGGTAGGCGCGAACGCCCAGCTCCGCCATCAGGGCCACGTCCTCTTTGTAGCGGTGATAATGGTCACAGGCCACGTCGCCGGTATGGCCGTTCCAGACGGCGCCCGGCTTGCGGCAGAACACGTCCCAGACCGAAGGTCCCTTGCCGTCCTCGCGCACGGCGCCCTCGATCTGATAGGAAGCGGCCGACACGCCCCAGGTGAAATCGTCGGGAAAGCTCATGCTTGTCCTCGCTGTATGTAACGCCCGGCTGTCAGAGGGTAATAGTGCCGCCCCCTTGCGGGGGCTCCAGACATGTCTTTCGCCCTCAGAACCCAGGCTCACGCCCGGGCCTAACTCCTGGCGTTCGCCTTACGGCGAACTCCCCCGCCCGTCTGCGCGGCTGCATAGTCCGCGACCGCACGTACAGCCAAAGCCCGCCGGCTTCCCGGCGCCATATCTCAGCCCTGTCCGCTCCAGCAGTAGGTGCACAGTTCCGCGTTGGGCAGGCTGATGGCCTCCTGCATCTCCTTCAGCGTCAGGTAGCAGAGGCTGGTGCAGTTCAGGTCGCGGCGGATCCACTCCACCATCTCGCGGTACTTCTCGCCGTCTTCATCCAGGTACGGCGATATGTCCTCGGCTTCGCCGCCTTCCAGAGCCCGGATTGCACGGCGCGCGGCCAGTTCTTCCACGGACCGGGTGGACAGGTTGTAGCGGCAGGGGAACATCAGCGGCGGGCAGGCGACGCGGATGTGCACCTCGGCGGCGTCCGCGTTCCAGAGCTTCTGGATGGTCAGGTTCTTCAACTGCGTGCCGCGCACGATGCTGTCCTCGCAGACGATCAGCCTATGCCCCGCGCAGATGTCCTCGATGGGGATCAGCTTCATCTTGGCGATGCGGTCCCGCACCTCCTGGGAGGGCGGGATGTAGCTGCGCCCGTAGCCCGCGGAATACTTGACCAGCGGTCGGCGGAACGGCAGGCCGCTCTCCATGGCATAACCCACGGCATGCCCCGTGCCGCTGTCAGGCACGCCGGCGGCCAGGTCCGCCTCGACCGTGTCCTTCCGCGCCAGGGCCTGCCCGCACCGCTCGCGGACGGACTCCACCGAGATGCCCTCGTAGGTGGACGCGGGATAGCCGGTGTAGATCCATAGGAAGGAACATATCTTCCTCTCCCCATCCCCGCTGACGGAGTCCTGCAACCCGTCGGCGTTGAAGAACGCGATCTCGCCCGGCTGGAGGTACTTCGTCACCTTGAGGCCGAGGTTGGGGAACGCGCAGGTCTCGCTGGCGGCGGCCATCGTGCCGTCCCGCTCCCCGAGGGCGAGCGGGAATCGCCCGTGCCGGTCACAGGCGGCATAGACGCCTTCTCGGGTCATCAGCAGCAGCGACACCGAGCCCTTCACGTGATCGAATACGTGCTCTATCCCGGCCACCGGATCGGGCTTGAGAGCGATCATCTTGGCGACCAGCTCGGTCTGGTTCAGTCGGCCGTTGAGGATCTCACTGAACGTCACGCCCTCCTCCACCAACCGCTCCCCCAGCTCCTGCGCGTTGCTGATCAGGCCGGCGGACACCAGGGAGAACGTGCCGAAGCGGGCCTGCACGACGATCGGCTGGGGATCGAAGTCGCTGATCACGCCGACGCCCATCTCCCCCGAGCGATCGTGGTAGAAGTCGTAGAACAGATTCTTGAACTGGCCGTGGGAAATGCGGTGGATGGTGCGATGGAGCTGGTTGCCCTGGATGGCGAGCCCGGCGAACTCGGTGCCGAGGTGCGAATGGTAATCCGTGCCGTAGAACAGATCGTCGATGCAGTTGGTGCGCGAAGCCACGCCGAAAATACCGCTCATGGGAACCTCCTCGTGGGTCTCTATCGGTAGGCGACCGCCATGTTAGCAAATCCGCGGCGGATTTACAGCGCAAGGGGATGCGGCGGGTCGGGCGTGGTTTTGCCCGCCGCCGGGGGCCGCTTGGATGGCCGGCCTGCCGCGACCAGGCCGGCGAACGGCGCCCACAACTGGGACCAAAACATGTTGGCGGCAGAACGGGACACCGCTCGTGGGCGTTAGGCGTAACCACCCTCGACCAACCGACCGCTGACGCGGTCGTTCACGGTTCGCCGTACGGCGCAACGGCTGTGCCACACGTGGCATCCGCGGCTGGCTTTGAGTTCCGCCGGCGGCGGCGGAAGGCCGGGCCTCGAGGTCCTTCACAGGCCCCAGCCCCAGTACTTCAGGAATTCGCCGAAGGGCCACATGTCCGACTCTTTGCGCCGCCACGGCTTCAGGCTGGTGTAGAAGACGGTGTTCATCTCGTCGCGCGGCCCGTAGCGTTTATCCACCCCGACACGCCAGTCCAGCGCCCACCAGCTTATCAGCAGCCTCTCCAAAGGTTTGCTGCAACCCTTGACGTAACCCCGGCGGGGGCCGTCGTTGTGGAAGAAGCTCGTGCTGCCGCCGTCCAGTGGCAGTTCATCCAGCGCGGACATGGGCTGCAAGTCGGCCCCCTGCACATCGAACCGCCACCCCACCTCCTGCACGTCCAGCACCTCCACGTCCATGACCCTGTGGACATCATTCCGCAGATATATGGCCGGCCTGTAGCGTGCCGAGAAGACGGGAGGATACGGAAGCAAGCCGGGGAGGGTCTCCCCGAAGACTTCCTGATTGCCCGCCCTCCAGCCCCCGGGGCGCGCATCGGCCGGCAGGTACGTAGTCGGTTGCCACGCCGGGTAGCAGCCGCAACTGTGAACGGTCGTCAGGAGGACCGGCTCGCCCTCGGTATTGAGCGTCATAATCGCGATCAGGCCCACGTTCCGCCCCGCGGTCAGGTGTGGCAGCGGGGTGCGCTCGAAGTGCACCCGATAGATGAGGTTGGTATATTCGCCCCGTTCGGTGCGAAAACTCTCGCGCTGCGCATAGAAGGTGGGTCGGGAGGGGTCAACGTAAATCTGTTCCTTCCCGTTCGCACGAAGCCGGGCCGACGGCGTCCCGATCCGATTGTGGCTTTCGGACGCCGTCTGGAGAACGAACACGGGCGCATGGCGGGACAGCAGGCTGTCCTCCGCCTCCACCACGTAAGCCGTCGGGGGGTTGTCCCGCCGTGGCGGCCCGGCGCAGGAGGCGGCGGCCAGCGGCAACACCGCCGTGGCAATAAGCAGAACCACTCGCAAAACCACGTCCCCGTTCATCCCTGCCCTCCCCCCGTCTTTGCGTGTAGGCTGAGTAACCACTTCTCTCCCCACCCTTATCGTACACCGGCGCCGAAGATAGAAAAAGGTCGATGTCCCCCTCTCGAAGCGGGTTTAACCGCGACGACAGGACGGGCGCAATAGAAGACGAAACACGGAGTCACAGAGATCACTGGAAGCGGCGCGTATAGCGGGGCAAAGTTCCGGTGCCTGATGGCCGAGTCGTTCCAATCGTCGCTCTCGGCCTCCTTCTCGGCCCTGTCCTGGCCGTCCGAAACGCAACCCCAGACGCAAAGTCGCTTCATGGCCCCGTTCGCTGGGACGTTCCCCCATTTGGACCTGCGGCCACAGGCGGGCCACGTCTCGGACCGGGGCGGTGCATCGCACGACCCACGTGCAGGGGAGACCCCGGTTCCCGCCTGATGCCTTTGCATATGGCCGACGGTGCCGGTAGGCTGATAGTTGGGGCGCAGCGTTTACGTCCATCGTTCCATCTCCATCCTGCTGAAAGCTGACCGACCATGTGGTCCCACCTCAAAAGGTTCCTGAAAGGCTACGTCTGGCCGCGCAAGGGCAAGTTCATCCTCGTGCAGTTCATGCACATCGTGGGCGTTGTCCTTCTGCTCATCCCGCCCTTGATCATCCGCCACGTGATTGACGAACTCGTCCCCAACGGCGACTACTCGGGGCTCCTGACGGCCGCCGGCGTGATGGTCGGGCTGTATGCCGGCTGGGCCGTGCTGCACGGGCTGAAGGAGTACTGGGGACACGAGGTCGCCCAGCGGATCACGTGGCTCCTGCGCAATGATCTCTACGACCACATGCAGAAGCTGTCCATGTCGTTCCACGACGAGAAGAAGACCGGCGAGCTGCTCAGCCGGCTGGTGGACGACATCAACGTGATACAGGAGATCACCCACCACGGCCCGGAGACCATCCTGATAGGAATAGTGACGCTGACGGGAACGGCGGGGATCATGTTCTACTACAACTGGCGGCTGGCCATCGTGGCCATGCTGGTCGCGCCGATACTGTTTATCTACGGGCGCCACACCGCCAGCCCGATGCTGCAGCAGTTCCGTAAAGTCCGCAAAAGGAAGGCGTCCCTCTCCGACGTTCTGGAACAGAACCTGGCCGGCATGCGCATAATCAAGGCTTTCGTGGGCGAAGAGCGCGGCTCCCACGAGGTCTCGGAAGCCAACCGCGGCCACTACACCGAACGGATGGGCGCCATCCGCTACATCGCAACCCTTTTTCCAGGCGCCGTGTTCATCAACAACGTGGCGATCTCCGCGATATTGCTCTACGGCGGACATCAGGCGATTGCCGGTGCCCTCAGTATCGGCACGTTCACCGCGTTCATTTTCCTCCTGCGACGCTTCTATCAACCCATCCTGCGAATGATTATGATGGTGGAACGCGGCGGCCGCTTCTTCGCCGGGATCGAACGGTTCTTCGAGTACATGGACATCGAGCCCGACATCCGCGCCGACCACGGGGCGATCCAACTGGACGGGGTGAGGGGTGAGGTCCGGTTCGAGAACGTCCACTTCAGCTACGACGAGCAGACCGTGTTGCACGGCGTGAACCTGACCGGCAGGCCCGGGCAGATGGTGGCCCTGGTCGGCCCAAGCGGCGCCGGCAAGACGACCATCACGCGGCTCATACCCCGCTTCTACGACCCCTACGAAGGGCGCGTGCTCATCGACGGACGCGACGTCCGGAACATCACGCTGCACTCCCTGCGCGCCCACATTGGCATCGTCATGCAGGACGACTTCCTGTTCTCCGACACCGTCGCCGAGAACATCCGCTACGGCCGGCCGGACGCCTCCAACGAGGAAGTCATGAAGGCGACCCGCATGGCCAACGCGGCCCCGTTCATCCAGGAACTGCCCGACGGCTACGACACGGAGATCGGCAAGCGCGGCATCAAGCTGTCCGAGGGCCAGCGGCAGCGGCTCTCCATCGCCCGCGCGCTGCTGAAGAACCCGCCCATACTCATCCTGGACGAGGCGACCTCGTCGGTGGACTCCGAGACCGAACTGCTTATCCAGCAGGCGGTGGACCGCCTGCGCGAGGGACGCACCACGTTCGCCATAGCCCATCGGCTGTCCACCATCCTGAGCGCCGACCAAATACTCTTCGTCGAGAAGGGCCGCATCGTCGAGCGCGGCACGCACGAGGAACTGATGGAGGAGGACGGGGAGTACGCCCGGTTCTACCGCATCCAGTTCGGTGAACTCACACTCTCGGCCGACGAAGACGAGCCGTCACCCGTGGGAAAGTAGAGCAACTATCGTCCTCGCCCTCGACCGTTCGCTGCTCGCTTTCTCACCGCCTCATCGCTGGCACTTGGGACAGGCGGAGGCACGCCGCCCGGCGTTCTTGAAGTACTCGATAGTCGCCCCGCACCGCGGACAGGCCTTGCCGCTGCGGCGATAGACGCGGGTCCAGCCCTGCTTGCCGCCCATCTCCTCCAGCCACTGCCGCATCAGCCTCTCCGTCCAGTCCAGTATCTGCTCCCGCTCTTCCTCGGCAAGTTCGCACACCTTGCGCGTCGGATGAACGCGGGCACCAAACAGTATCTCGTTACGCAGGATGTTACCCACCCCGGCAAGGACCCGCTGGTCCAGAAGCACATCGCCGACGTCGTGATCGGGATGCCTGCCCATCCGCCGGTGGACCTCCTCGCGGGAGAAGTCGTCGCGCAGCGGGTCGGGCCCCAGCCCGCCCCACTTGCTGTCGGTCAACTCTTCGGCGTCCATCAACTGGATGACCGGCGCAGAGAAGGCCACAACCTCACGGGCGTGCGTCCGCAGTACCAGCCGCGCTCGGTCACGGGGTTTCTCCCATTCGGCGCCCAGAGTGTAGATACCCCACGAGCCCCACATCAGCAGATGCACGAGAATGAGCCGGCCGTCGGAGAAGCGGATGCGGAACTGCTTGCCGTGGGGATCCACAGCCACCACCGCAGTCCCATCGAAGGACGCGCCCTCCCCCTCCAGACGCTTGATGCCGAACTCTACCTCGACCGGCTCCCCCTCGAGCAGTTCCGCCAGTTGATGCGCGTAATGATGAACCAGCGGACCCTCGGCCATATCTCACCCCCCCCTCTTTGGCGCGGTACCGAAAGGTCCATGTAACCGGATGGAGCCGGTGTGCACAAACGGAACCCGCACGACACGCAGTCCACGCCCGGACCTTTCGCAGTGGGTGGCCCCACCGTACACTGGCATATGGGCTTGTCGGGCCGACCATCGGTCGGAAGAACCGTCGTGCCGTCGGAGGCTGACATGAAACCGGGCGCCGGAAGCTGGGACCAGTTGCGGGAGACGTACCTCCGCGAGATGGCTCGTGCGCTGGAGAAGGCAGACCATCCCCGCAAGGACGAGGTCCTCCAGGACGTCCACGACGAGTTGAGGAAGCGCTTCGAGGAGCTGCCGGCGGACGAGCGCACGCCGGAACGGCTGGCCGAACTGGTGGATGAGATGGGCACGCCCGAGGAGCGGCTCGACAGCATACCTCACGGGCCCGCTTCCCCCGTCCAGACGCTCGGCCGCAACCTGCCGCTGGCGTTCATTGTGGCGGCGCTGGTCGTGGGGCTGCTGGTCGCGCTGCTCATACTCCTGTAGATTGCACCGGGCCTGCCCTACTTGCGCGGGAGGCCCCTCAGATAACTGGCTGGTCCGGGTGCGCCCGGACGCCGGAACGCGCAACGCAGGCCGACACTCCGAGGCGAGAGTAACGAGGGAGCTCATGGGAACCACCGAGGCCCTGACTTACAAACAGCGACTGAAGGCCCTGCACGAGCGGAAGCTGAGAGAAACGCGCGAGAAGCAGGAGGCCGTCGGGCCCATGGACCGGGACGATCAGGGGAACGTTCTCCTGCCCCCGGAGTCGCGGGAGGCCGTCGAGGCGGTGAGCGGGTCCGGTGAAGTCGTCACGGACTTCGTTCTGAAGGGCTTCGCGGTCGAGAGCAACCACCCGAGCGGCGGCTTCTTCGGTCCGCGGGCCGTGGGACGCAACTTCCGGCGACTTCTGGAGGCTCACCCGACCTACGTCGATCCGGTCAATTCGATGGCCGGGCGCTACATGGTCAACTTCAACTCCTACCGCGACCCGCGCTGGAACCCCGACTTTGACTATTCGCACCTGCGGCCGGAGCACGAGAAGTACGGCATCACACCGGGCATCGGTGGGCTTCAGCACTTCTGCCCCGACCTGTCCATCGGGCTCGAGTTGGGCTGGGGCGGCCTGCTGGAGAAGGTGCGGCGCTGCCGCGCGGCCAACCCCAACGCCGACGGTTTCTACGACGGCCTCGAGGACGTGATCCGTGGCGTGCAGGACTGGATACAGCGTCACGCAGAGGACGCCCGCGAGATGGCGCAGACCGAAGAGCAACCCCAACTGCGCCAGAACCTGGCCACTATGGCTGAAAGCTGTGAGCACCTGATCACCGAACCTCCTCGGACGCTGCGCGAGGCGTGCCAGTGGCTCACCTTCTTCCAGGCCGTCGCCAAGATGTACAACGGCAGCGGCGAATGGGGCCAGTTGGACGAGCTCTTGCGCCCTTTCTACGAACGCGACAGAGAAGCGGGCATCCTCACCGACGAGGAAGCTGTCTTCCACATAGCCTGCCTGCTGCTCAGCGAGACCGCCTACGCTCAGTTGGGCGGCCCGGATGCCGACGGCCGGGACCTCACCAGCCCGGCTTCCTTCCTCATCCTCGAAGCCGTGCACCGGCTCAGGGCCCCCGCCAACATCGGGATACGGATCGGAGACGGCTTGAGCGAGGACCTGTTCCGGCGGGGGCTCGAGATACTGTTCGAGGACAGGATGGGCTTCCCCAAGTTCATTGGCGACCGCAGCGTGACCGAGGGCTTCGCCCGTAACGGTTATCCGGTGGAGCTGGCCCGGACCCGCATATACGCCGGCTGCCACTGGCTCGCCATTCCCGGGCGGGAGTACACGCTGAGCGACCTGATAAAGATCGACCTGGCCCGCGTTTTCGACACCGTGTTCCGGGAGATGATGGACGACGAAGACGCCGCCCCATCAGTTTCCGAACTCTGGGACGGTTTCCTTCGGCATCTCGGACGCGCCATCGAGGTGGTCGCCGAGGGCGTCGACATCCATATGGCCCACATGCACGAGGTCTTCCCCGAGCTGTACCTGGACCTTTTCTGTCACGGGCCGGTGGAACAGGGTCTTGATATCACCAACGGCGGGGTAGAGTTCTACAACATCGGCGTGGATGCGGCGTCCCTCGCCACCGTCGCCGATTCCTTCGCGGCCCTCGAACAACGCATCGAACGTGAGAAGCGTTGGACGTGGGGTGAAGTGGCTGAGTTCCTTGCCAACAACTGGTCCGGCCCCGGCGGCGAGGAGGCGCGGCTTTGCATGCGGAACATTCCCCGCTACGGCAGCGGCGGTTCGCGGGCCGACAACTGGGCACGGCGCATCTCAGAGGTCTTCGCGGAACTGGTCACGCGGGAACCCACACCGGACGGATACCGGATGATTCCGGGGCTCTTCTCGTGGGCAAAGAACATCGAGTTCGGACGAGAACTCGGCGCCACGCCAAACGGCCGGCGCGCGGGCGACCCCGTCTCGCACGGCCCGAATCCCGACCCCGGGTTCAACGCCGGCAAGCCCGGCACCCCTACTCAGCTCGCCCTGGCCGTCGCCTCCGTGCAACCGGGTTACGGCAACACGGCGCCCCTCCAGATCGACCTGGACGCCGGCAGTGTCGACGACGAAGCGGGCATGGCCCGCGTGCAGTCGCTCATCCAGACCCACTTCGAGATGGGCGGCACACTGGTCAACATCAACGTGGTGGACAGGGAGACCCTCATCGAGGCGCACGAAGACCCGTCGCGGCATCCCGACCTGATTGTACGTGTGACGGGCTTCAGCGCTTACTTCGCCAGCCTCTCGGAAGAACTCCGGGAGTACGTCGTGGACCGTGTGGTTGCGGCGGGGTGAGTGGGGACGGGACCGACAAGTCAGCCTTCCGTTTGCCCCTGCTCCCACCTCGGTGACGTTCCCTCCTCCCATTGCGCCGGTATGCGCGCGGCGAAGATCACCTCGGCGTCGCGCTCGGCGCACTCATCGCTCTCGTCCTCGTCCTGGAACTCCGGCCCGTCGGTCGTCTCCGGGCAAAAACCGGAGGCGGGACGTCCGAATATCTGGTCCTCGCTCAACGTGCGCCGCCTGCCCCTCCTGGACCGGAATGCCCGCAGCCCCGGCCTGATGAGGACGGACGCAACGCCCAGCAGCAGGAAGATGACGCACGTACTGACAAAGAGAACCATCGACATCGCCGTGATCAAATCCGCGTATTGCATCCTCGTCATCCCACCTCTCTGGTCAACTGCAAGCCCCCGCGCCGTGACTGCACAGCGGCCCGAGAACCGTGGGAAGGGCCCCGGGCGGAGCATCCGCGCCGGGACCCTTCCGGGCGCTTCATGTCAACCGTCAGCGCTTCGGACTGCGCTGGCCCTTGCCCTTCTCGGCGGACTTCTTCTGCTGCGCCTTCCTGGCCTTGCCCTTCGCCTTTGCCATCTCCGACACCTCCTCTCCTATGTGTTCGCGGGCACTTGCCCGCCGGTCGGGACCGTCCCGACCTTCTCTCGCAGTCTATAATGCACACCGCGTGCCCGGACGCGGCCGCAGGCCACGGGTAACACGTAACCGATTATCCAAACAACACTTACAGCGTCTCGATGCACGCGGTGACGTCCGCCGCAGGCAGAAAAAAGGAGTCTTGACTTCCGATTAGTCCGGAGGTATAAGTACCGATTATCCTTCAGGGGGCGCTCAACCATGCTGACTCGGATCACTCTGGCCGTCCGGAAACCGGGGCTGAGTCGCGAACTATCCCGCATCCTTACCCGCCCGGGCGTCCTCCTGGACACAGTGCGGGACGGCGTCCGGGGCTGGCGCCGGCTGACGGAGCAGACCGCCGACCTCA
>JAWODG010000113.1:0-36400 GCA_046483385.1 Candidatus Brocadiia bacterium
GCATCCCCCAGCAGCAGCAGGCCGGGTCGCCACCAGCGCTCGGCCTGGCCCACATCCACCCGCAGCGGCACCGGCTCCTGGAGACCGTCCGCCGAGGCCCGCAGCCAGGCCGCCAGCGGGGGGGGGGAACACTGGCCTGCTCGTCCGGCCCCAGCCGGGGCACGCGATGCTCCGTCTCGTCACCGGCCTGACCGTTCCGGCCTTCGATGCGCAACGCAAAGGCCCCCAAAAGGCGTTTGGCGTTCCGCAGATACAACCGACTCGAGAACGCTACGCCGGCGAAGACGTGATCGGGATACTCCCAACGGGCGTCCATGTCTCGCAACGTGACGACGGAGAAAACGACCGAGCAGAGGAGCCCCCCAAGCAGGAAGGAAGCCGTCAGGCAGAACAGGTTGATGCCCCAGGCCACGGCCAGAAGCGCGAAAACGGCCGTCACCAGGGAGTAGAGCATGCCCCACCGGGTCAGCCTGAAACGGCGTCTGAGTTTCAGAGTGCCCCCGGGTGGCTCGAAGAACACAGCCAGCAGGAAGGCGGTAATCTGGCAGGCGAAGGCCACAAGTACGACAAGCAACAGGCCCGCCAAACTCCCGAGGAGGATGGCGACGGGCGCCCCGAGAACGGCGATCAGCCAGCCGTTGAACCCGATGAACCGCGCTCCCTCGGCCAGCCAGGTCGCCAGAGTTTGCTGTCGGGCCTTTTCCATGTCATACTCCCCGTCGGGGGAGGACGCCGGGCCGACCGCCGCGGTCTCACAGAGGAACGGGGGTCGACTCCACGATCTCGCTAACGACGCGGGCGGCTTCTTCGAAGTTGCCGGTACCACCGCCGACGCCCTGCAGGCGCATACGGTGGGACAGAACCGGTACGGCCAGCTCTTTCACGTCGTCGGGTTCCACGTAATCCCGCTCCCGCACCAATGCAAGGCCCTGTGAGGCCCTGTAGAGGTGGATGCCGCCCCGCGGGCTGACGCCGGTGACCACGTCCTCCCGGTTCCGTGTCCGTTCGACAAGTCCCATCATGTATTCCAGCACCTCCTCGGAGACATGGACCCGGCGGACCAGTTGCTGCAGATCGGTCACGTCCGAGGCTTTCATCACCGGCTGCACGTCTTCGAGGGGGTGGCTCAGCCTCTGGGCACGGATCACTTCCTTGCCCTGCTGCGGGGTTGGGTAACCAAGGTTCATTCGCAAGAAGAAGCGGTCCAACTGTGATTCCGGCAGGGGATAGGTTCCTTCGTACTCGAAGGGGTTCTGCGTCGCGAGCACGCAGAAGGGCTGGGGGAGCGGATGAACCACGCCGTCCACGGTGATCTGGTACTCGTTCATCGCCTCCAGCAGGCAGCTCTGGGTTTTGGGCGTGGTCCGGTTGATCTCGTCGGCGAGGATGATGTTGGCGAACAGGGGACCCCGCTTGAATACGAACCGGGACTTCGATTCGTCGTAGATGTTGACGCCCAGCAGGTCGGTGGGCAGCAGGTCGGGGGTGAACTGGATGCGGCGGAACTCGCAGTCGATGGCGGACGCTATCGTGTGCGCCAGCACCGTCTTGCCCACGCCGGGGACGTCCTCGATGATCAGGTGCCCGCCGGCCAGCAAGGTGACGAGGGCCAGTTCGATACGGTCCCTCCTGCCGATGTAGACCTTCTCGATCTCGCCGATCAGACCTTCGATCTGGGCGGTCGGCACGTCCACAACGGCATCACTTGAGGTTTCATCCATCGGGCTCTCCGAGGCACACAATACCTGTTCAGTCTGTATCTCATTGTATCCAGAGCGCCGGAAAGCGTCAAACATTGCGCCGGCTCGGCGCGATCATTCGCCCTGCGACTGCTGCGCTTCGCGGATGAGCCGCCGAGCGGCAATCGCCCGCTCTCCACCGAGGGCGATGTGTCTGGTCAGCGCCTCCACGCCGTCCTCGGGCCGCTCCAGAGACCGCAGGTAGACAACCCCGAGGTTGAAGTAGGCGGGTGCGTGCCGCTCATCCACGGCGACGGCTCTCTCGTAAAGCTCGGCCGCTTGCTCGAGTTCGCCGCGACGCTGGGCAACGACTCCGGCGTTGGTCAGGCACTTGACCAGCAGGGCGTTGTCCGGCTCTGCCCGGGCCGTCAGCCGGTCGAGGCAGGCTTCGTAGTGCTCCGCAGCGGCGGGGAGGTTGCCGGAGGCGGCCTCCGAGTAGGCCAGTCTGTAGAGGGTGGCCGCTGAGTCGTCGCCAAGTTCCAACGCGCTCAACAGCACCGCCCGAGCGGCGCCGTACTGCCCGCCCGCGAACAGCTCGGCCCCGGCGTCGGCCAGGCGGGCCCGCACTTGCTCAACCGGGTGCTGTTCCGTCCGCACGGGCTCGGCCGGCGGCTGGGGCGCTTCGGTAGCTGCCTGTTCCTCGTCGAGCCGGGCCATGCGCTGCCTCAGTTGCTCCACCGTTTCTTGCAGCTCGTCGGCCTCCTCGGCGCGGCCCTGGAGGTCTTCGATCCGTCCGCTCAGGTCCCGTGTCTGGGTCTCCAGCGTCTCCACCTGCCGGACGGTCTCCTGATGCTCCGCGGCGAGGCTCTCGTATTTGGTCTGCCATTCCCGGGCCTCTGCGCGCGCCTGGTCAAGTTGCGCCTCGGCTTCCCCGTCGCACGCCGGCAGCAGGATGGCGGTAGTCAAGAGAAGGACCGCCAGGAGGACGCCCGTGCTATGCCTGTTCATGTCTCGTGTCTCTCGCAACAGGGTGTTGGGGGAGGGGACTCCACGAGGCGAATGATAATGCGAGCACGGCCATCCTGCAAGCACACCGGTCAGTCGAACAGCCGGGCGATCTCGTCCTGGTCAAACCGAGGCATGGGCGTCGGACCGTCCGGGCGGAGGAGCACGACACCCTCCTCCGGCGGGCGTACCCCACCGATCTCGGCGCACGGGGTGCCGGCGTCCCGGACGGCCGCCGCGATGTGCTCCGCGTCCGCGGGCGGTGCGCAGATCAGCAAAGAGCCGCTGGATATCGTGCCCAGCGGGTCGATGCCGAAGTGCTCGCAGAACGCTCTTCCCGGATCGAGGATGGGGATGTCGGCCTCCTGGACCCGCAGGCCGCACCCGGACGCTTCCGCCAGCTCCCACAGGGCCGTGGTCACTCCGCCCTCGGTGGGGTCGTGCATGGCGTGTACGGCGCCCGCCTCGACGGCTGCCATGGCCTGCCTCAGCACGCTTATGCCGGGGTCGTCCAGGTAGCCGGCCGCTTCCCGCAGAACACTCTCGGGGAAGTGGTCGGCCAGTTCTCCCCGCTTCTCCCGTGCCATGATGGCCGTGCCCTCGATGGGGACGCCGCCGGCGAGCAGGATGCGGTCCCCGGGGGACAGGCTCGCTTTGTCCACCAGGCGGTCACATTCGACCTCGCCCAGCATATGGCCCACCAGCACGGGGCGCTCCACGGCCGTGGTGACTTCCGTATGCCCGCCCACCAGCGCGCAGTCCACGCGCCGGAGAGCGTCCTGGAGGTCGTCCCATATCTCACGGACACTCTCCTCGTCCGCCGCGCCGGCCGGCAAAAGCGCGGTGACCAGGAACCATGAGGGCCGGGCGCCGACGGTGGCCAGGTCGTTGGCGTTCACGTGGACGACGTACCACCCGATGCGGTCCGTAGCGAAGGTTATCGGGTCGGTCTTCGCCACCAGGTAACGCGAGCCCATGCGGATGGCGCAGACGTCACGGCCGACGCCCGGCCGGATGGCGACACGTTCGTCCCGCAAAACGTTGGATTCGAGCAGTTCCCGCAGGAGGTCGGCGTCCAGTTTGCCCGGTCCCAACGTCATGGGTCACGCCTCCCTCTGCTCGGCCGCTTCCTGCCGGCGCCGCCCCTCCAGGTACACCATAAGTATGGAGACGTCGGCGGGGGAAATGCCGCTGATGCGGGCGGCTTGCCCGAGGGACCGGGGCCGGCGTTCGCTGAACTTCTCGCGCGCCTCTCGCCGCAGTTCGGGAATGGCGTCGTAGTCGATCCACTCGGGGATGCGCTTGTCCTCGTTGCGGCGAAAACGCTCTATCTGCTCCATCTGGCGCTTCAGATAGCCCTCGTATTTCAGTTCGATCTCGACCTGTTCGCGGACCTCGGGGTCGGCGGCCAGTTCGTTCACTCGCGGCTCCATCTGGCCCAGGGAGTCCATGTCCATCTCCGGGCGGCGGAGGATGGTTGCCAGATTCTTGTCGTCCCGCCACGTGTTGCGCAGGTACTCGATCGTCTCCGCGATAGCCTCCTCTTTTCGTTGCAGGTTCTCCCACATCTCGTCGGGAATGAGGCCGTTCTCATGACCATAGTGCATCAGGCGCCGGTCGGCGTTGTCCTGCCGCAGCACCAGGCGGTACTCCGCCAGGGAGGTGAACATGCGGTAGGGTTCCTCGGTCCCCTTTGTGACAAGGTCGTCGATGAGCACACCGATGTAGGCCTCGTCCCGTCCCAGGACCAGCGGCTCCTTACCCTGCAGCTTCCGCGCGGCGTTGATGCCGGCAACGATTCCCTGCCCGGCGGCCTCTTCGTAGCCGCTGGTGCCGTTGATCTGGCCCGCGTGGAAAAGTCCCTCGACGGAGCGCGTCTCCAGGCTCAGCCGGAGCTGCGTGGGCGGCACCCAGTCGTACTCCACCGCGTAGCCGTAGCGCATGATCTGCGCTTCTTCCAGTCCCCGGATGGTGTGGACCATGTCCTCCTGCACGTCGCGCGGCAGGCTGGTGAACAGACCGTTGCAGTAGACCTCCAGCGTGTTCAGCCCCTCGGGCTCCAGAAACAGCAGGTGCTGCTCCTTCTCGGGGAAGCGGACGACCTTTACCTCGATGGAGGGGCAATAGCGCGGCCCGAGGCCCGCCTCGATCTGGCCGTCGTAGAGCGGTGCTCGGTCAAGGGCGGCGCGGATTACCTCATGGGTCCGGGCGTTAGTGTACGTCATGTAGCAAGGGACCTGCTCGCGCTCGATGCAGTCGGTGGAGAAGCTGAAGGGGCGGGGCTCATCGTCCCCCGGCTGGGGCTCGAGGGCATCCCAGTTCACCGTCCGGCCGTTCACGCGAGGCGGAGTATCCGTCTTCAGTCGGTCGACCTTCAATCCGTTCTCACGCAAGCTCTCCGACAGGCCGCGCGCCGGCGGCTCCCCCATCCGGCCGCCCGGAATCGTAGCCGGGCCCTCGTGCAGCAGGCCGTTCAGGAAGGTGCCCGTGGTCAGGATGACGCACCGGGCCCGGTACTCGTGCTCGCTCCGGGTGCGCACGCCCCGCACGCGGCCGCCCTCGACAAGAAGCGAGGTGACCATGTCCTGCCGCACCAGAAGGTTCTCCCGGGCTTCCAGGCGACGCTTCATCTCCAGATGGTAGGCCGCTTTGTCCGCCTGCGCCCGGGGCGAGTGCATAGCGGGACCCTTGCCGGTGTTGATCATCCGGAACTGGATGCCGGTGGCGTCGATGACCTTGCCCATCTCGCCGCCCAGCGCGTCTATCTCCCGCACAAGCTGCCCCTTGGCGAGCCCGCCGATGGCGGGGTTGCAGCTCATCCGGGCGATGCTGTCCAGGTTGATGGTCAGCAGGGCGGTGCGGGCCCCCATCCGCGCGGCGGCCAGGGCCGCCTCGCAGCCGGCGTGTCCCGCGCCCACCACGATGATGTCGAACTGGCTCGTCATGGCGCCTTTCAGAAACGGCATGTATCGAACAGGGGCCGCCCCGGATTCAGACGTCCTCGATCACCCACTGCTCGCCCTCGATCATCGGGGTGTGGTACTGTTTCTCGATGCGGCCGGTCTTCTCGAGGTGGTCCATACAGGCGCGCACGCAGCCACGCGCCCCGCAGATGCTCCGGTGGCGGAAACGCCGGTCCAGAAATCGGAAGTAGGGGGGCGGGTTGTCCCGGCTGGAGTCCTCCTTCAGGAAGGGCGAATACTGCGGGTCCCAGCCCTGATGTACCACGACGCACCTGTCACAGTCCAGCGGCGCGTGGCTGAACACCCGATCACCGATCACGACCTCCACGCTCCGTTCCCGAGGGATGGCGTCCGCCGGGCAGGCCTCCACGCACCGGCCGCAGTCGTCGCAGACGTGTCCGGTCAGCAGGGGAGTGGGCTCCAGTTCGGCGTCGGTCAGGACGGCGAAAACCCGTTGCCGGGGGCCAAACTGCGGCGTCAGGAATAGCTTAGAGTGGCCCAGCTCGCCCAGACCGGCCGCGCAGCCGATGACGCGCAGGCTGAGCATGGCGTCGGGCGCCGGTCCGTCCGGCCGCACCGGCCGGCCCAGATGTGCGCCGAAAGGGTTGTGGAAGGGGACGGACGTGTAGCCCCGGTCCTCCAGGAACACCACCAGCTTACGCAGCATGTGCGGGGCCAGCACCTCGTTCAGGTACTGGTATGAGTCGCAGTTGTAGGCCTGCCAGTAGTTGCCCTCCTCGATGGTCTTCAGCGCACCCCGCACCATCCGACAGGCCAGGGCGATCACGCTGCGGGTGCCGCCGAAAACCGAGCGGGGATGGACCTGGAACGGGGCGTTGTCGAAGCGGTCGATAGATGCGACGCCAACCAGGTCCGCGCCCGATTCCAGGGCGAGATCCTTCACCTCGTCGGTCACTGTGTCGGGCATGGGGATGCTCCCGCGTTCCGGTCAGAGCGTCTCGGGCATGGGCTGGGTGTCGCTTACGCGCTCGCCGTTGCGGAAGATGGCGACCTTCTCCATCAGCACGGGCTCCATCGGCCTGTCGCGCTCGTCGGTCTCCACGGAGCCTATCCGCTCAAGCACGTCCATCCCCTTGACAACCTGCCCAAAGACCGTGTGCTGGCCGTCCAGCCACGGGGTTGGCGCCAGGGTGATGAAAAACTGGGAGCCGTTCGTGTCGGGCCCGGCGTTGGCCATCGAGAGGGTGCCCGCGCTGTCGTGTTTCAGACCGTCCACTATCTCGTCGGCGATCTGCCAGCCCGGCCCGCCGGTGCCGGTTCCCTCCGGGCAGCCGCCCTGGATCATGAAGTCCTCGATGACCCTGTGGAACGTCAACCCGTCGTAGAACCCCTTGGTGGCCAGGTGGACGAAGTTGGCCACCATGTTGGGCACCTGTTCCTCGAAAAGTTGGAGGACCATGGTGCCTTCGGAGGTCTTGACGGCCGCCGCCACGGGAGGCACCGATGACTCTCCCTCGTTGTCCTCTTTCCGACCGAATAGCTTGCCGAAAAACGATTCTGCCATGCCGGCGAATCTCCTGTTGACTCGGGGCGATAAAGGCTTCACGCGGGCTATTTTAGCATGGCGCGGGGGCACTGGCCAACGAGGGGCGTGCCCGCCGGGGTCATTCAATTGTTGCCGCTTTGTTGCATTACTGAGGCCGGCAGGACTAATCATGTCACTCAGGGGACGGCGAAAGTCTGCCCGCCCTGGGTGAGAATCTTGCCTTTCGCTCAAGGATGATGGGGGGCAGAAGTAACGGAAGCCCGCCGCACGGCGGGCGGCAGGTTTGAGGCCCGGGCGTCAGCCCGGGTGAGCGTGAGGAGAAGAAAGCAGAGCCCCGCAAGGGGCGGCACTTGAGCCGTGCCCTGCCGTTGTGCCGCCCGCCCTGCGGCGGGCTCTCTCTGGCCGTATCGTCCGTTTCCCCCAGGCTTACGCCATGGGGCTAATGGAGCTTCAACGTCGTATTTGGCAGTAGTACGTGCGACAGCGAGAGACCAGCTTCAGGGGTCTTGAGGCCCCCCGGCGGCTTGCCGGCAGGCGGCGGGCTTGCCCGCTTGTTTTCCGCGCGGGCGTGCTGTCCCGCTTCCGGTTACGGCACCAACCGGACCCAGTGAATCAATCTTGAAGCACTACTAATGCCTGCCGCCCCCTTGCGGGGGCTGTTGCTGTTGGGCCCGGCAGAACCAATGATGTCACTCACCTGGCGGGGAAGGTTTGCCCGTCTCGGGTGGGAATCCCGCTGTGCAGCCGCCCAATGAACTCGGGGACAGAGATTCCCGCCGCGCGGCCGGCGGATAAATGTTGTCGCAGCCGCGCTCCTGCTCTGAATGACTACGCTCTTGCGGACGCCCTTCGCCGAAACACGACACAACCCCGTGAGCATGTCACGGTGGATCCGCTTCGACTGAGCGCGTGAAACTCGCGCGCCTCGGGCGCGGGCCTCCGAGCCTGCGCGTAGCGTGGGGGGCGCCCGTTGCTCGGTCTCGCGCCGGAACCAACGCGATCCGGCCTCCTCGAGGCGACCATTGAACGACCCTGCCCGCCCGCCGAGCGTTCTCCAGGCCGGGTCTCCCATCGGTCTGCACTTGCGACGTGAACGCATGTTCGTATAATGAACGTCTATTCATGGAATGAACGAAGGTTCAAAGGCGCCTGTAATGGCTCGGCAGACCAGGAAAGAGCGCGAGAAGGCCCGGCACCGTGAAGCCATCCTCGAGGCGGCCGAGGCGGTCTTCGCGGAACGAGGCTACAATGGCGCGACCGTGCAGGAGATTGCGGAACGGGCCGAATTCTCGGTAGGTTACCTTTACACGCTCTTCGAGAACAAGGAAGATATCTACGTGCGGCTGGTTGAACTGCGCGTGACGGAGTTTCTTCAGGACCTGCGGGAGCGCCTTCGCCGGGAGGAGGACATCCTGGAGAAGGTTCGGGTCTCCGTTCGGGCGAAGTTCGAGTTCTTTCGCCACAACAAACAGTTTTTCCACATCTTCACGCACTTCACGCCGGACAGCAGGGCGCGGGGGCCGGTGTTCATGCCCGAAAGCTGCCGTGAGCAGTACCAGGGCTACCTGGCCCAGATGGCGGACATATTCCGGCAGGGCATGCGGCAAGGGCTGTTCGCCGAGGCCGAGCCGGTGACGCTGGTTTTGTGCCTGGACGGCATGACCAAGTCGGTGATCGCCCACTCTCTCTACACGACGAAGATGGTGGATTCAGAGCAGGCCGCCGAGACGATAGAGCGCGTATTCTTCCGGGGAATTCTGGCCGGGAGCAGCGAACAATGAGCACTTTTGGTACCCGAGTAGTCGCAGCATGCGTGGTTGTCGCCGCCGTCGGCCTGATGGCCGGGTGTTTGGCGTCCCGGCAGGACTATTACGCGGGCCTGCATCGGAGCCGCGTGGACGCTTACACACGATGGCAGACCGCCCGGGAAGACGACGAGGAGTTGCCGCGCCTGGAAGGAGAGTTGGGCATACCGGACGCGGTGCGGGTGGCCCTGGCCTATAACAAAGAACTATGGCGCGTGGTGCAGGAGCGGGCCAAGGCCCGGGGCCAGTTGTGGGAGGCCTACGGAGAGGCCCTTCCGGACGTGGAGCTTTCGGCGGGCTATACGCGGCTGGACCAGGTGATGGTCGTTGATCTGGGGGTTGACAGGTTCCAGGTGGGCAACAAGAACAACTGGTCCTACCAGCTCAGTGTCACCCAGCCGTTGTTCAAAGGCGGCACCATACCCGCGGCCATTCGCGGCGCGCAGATCTTCCGCTATGCCAGCGACGAGTCCATCCGGCAGGCCATACAGGACGTGGTGCAGCAGGTCGTGAGCGCTTACTACGACCATAGGCTGGCTGAGCGACTTTACGAAGTGCAGGAAGAGGCACTCAGGTTCGCCGAGGCCAACTTGAAGGACGTCAAGGCGAAACTGGAGCAGGGGCTGGCCATACGCTACGACGTCCTGCGGGCCGAGCTGGAGGTGGCGACGGTCCGGGCCGACCTGATCCAGGCGCGCAACAGGCTCAGCCGCGCGGAGACGGACCTGCTGAGAGCGATGGGGGCTTCCCAGAGGAGCGAGGTCGAGATGACCGACAGCCTGACTTACGTTCCCATGGAGCCTTCCTCCGAGGACGCGGTAAGGACGGCTTTCCTGAACCGGCCCGCGCTCTACCGGGGGGAGCTGGACGTCCGGCTCCAGAGGGAAGTGCTGCGCGGCCTTTACGCCGGTTACTGGCCGAACATCGAGGCCTGGGGCTGGTTCCGGTGGGCAAAGCCGGACCCCCATGAGTCGAGCAACTACGAGTGGGACCGTCAGTGGCAGACCGGCGTTCGGTTGGTGTGGACCCTGTTCGACGGTCTGGCCCGGGAGGGCCGCATCAAGCAGCAGAAGGCAACCCTCCGGCAGAGCGCCATAGCCCTGTCGGACACAGAGCAGGCGGTGCTGAAGGAAGTGAAGGACGCGTTGTTGGCCCTGGGCGACGCTGAGGAGTTGGTCGAATCCCAGCGGCTCAACCTGCAGCAAGCCAACGAGGCCCTGCGCCTGGTGACCATCGGCCGCCGCGAGGGCGTCAACACGCCGCTGGAGGTGCTGGACGCCCGGGCGACCTTGACGCAGGTCAGGGGACTGTACTACGAGGCCCTCCACAACCACGCTCAAGCACGGCTGGCCTACCAGCGAGCCGTGGGTCTGTTGGGGCCGAAGCCGGGTGAAAGGGAGGTGCCCGCCGAGGTTCCGCTGACGGACCTGGGGGAAGAGAGCGCGGGACCTGCGGGGTCGTCGCCGTCGCCGGAGGAACCGGTAAACTGAGGCGTTGGCGAGGGGAAGTATCCGACACGCCGTGCGCACAGTCTGAGGGAGAAACCAGAAGTGGAAAGAGTGAAGAAGTTCATCAATTACCTGCTGGTGCTCACCGTGGTGGTGGGGGTCATGGTCGCCGTGCTTTACCGCCTGGGCCAGGCTGAGGCCGAGGCGACCAGCATCGGGAAGATCCACGAAAACCAGGGCTTCCCGGTGGCCGTCCAGCCCCCGGTGAGAACGGAGTTCCACGATTACCTGTTCGTGGACGGGGAAGTGGTGGCCGACGTGCGGTCCATGCTGCGTGCCAAGGTGGACGAAGTCGTGGAAGCTGTGCATGTTCGCGTGGGCGAACGGGTGGAGAAGGGCCAGTTGTTGGTCGAGTTCCGGACCACCGACCTCGAAGCCGCGATCCAGGCCGCTCAGGTCGCCTACGAAGAGGCCCAGAGCAAGTACGCGCGCTACCAGAACCTGTTCGAGCAGGACGTCATGTCCGAGGACCAGCTCGAGACGGCACGGACGGCCATGGAGAACGCCGCGTCTTCTTTGCGTCAGGCGAAGAGCCGTCTTGGCTTCGCCGAGGTGCATTCCCCTATCAACGGAATCGTCGAACAGCGCTTCGTCGAGCCCGGCGAATTCAAGGGCGTCGGCAAGGAACTGCTGACCATCGTGGACCTGGGCCGCCTGGAAGTGAAAGCCAACGTGCCGGAGCAGTACGTGCCGGAACTCTCCCGGGGCCAGACCGGCGAGTTCCAGCTGGAATCGGGGCAAGAGTGGCTCAGCGGGCCCATCAGCCGCATCAGCCCTTCGACGATGGACCCGAACCGGTTCTTCGACGTTTACCTGGCGGTGGAGAACCGACAGGAAGACGGCCGATGGCTGATGCGCCCCGGCATGTACGCGGAGGTGCGGTTCCTGCGACGCCGCATACCGGACGCCCAGGCCGTGCCCGACAGCGCGATAGTGTACGAAGCCGGCCAGCGGTTCCTCTACGCCGTCCAGAACAACACCGAAACCGTGGAGGTGCCCGTCAACGGCCAGGGGAACGGGACAGCGGACAACTCCTTCATGGCCCGCATGCGGCGGGGAGTGAAGCGCCTGCTGGGGGAGGCCGAGCGGCAGAAACAGCAGACGATGGAACAGAAGGAGCAGAAGGTGCTGCGGGCCCGGCGGGTGGACGTGGTGCTCGGCCTGCGGGAGGGAAACCTGGTGCAACTGCCCGATGCGCCGCTTGCCGAGGACAGCCGCTTGATCCTGAACCCGCAGGAAGACCTCTACGACGGTGCCCGTGTTCGCGTGGTTGAGGAGGGCGCCTGAGCGTGGGAATCATCGCACAACTGGTTCGTCGGCGGGTTCTGACCACGGTGCTGGTGCTGATCGCCGTCATCATCGGCGGGCTGGCCTACTCCCGGCTCGGCCTGCGCCGGTTCCCCGAGATCGAGTTCCCCATCGCGACCGTGGTGACCCGCTACGAGGGCGGCAGCCCATCGGAGATAGAGTCGGATATCACGAAGCGCGTCGAGGACGCGGTCAGCCCCATCTCCGGCATCGAGGAGATAATGTCCTACTCTCAGCAGGGACTCTCCCTGGTGATGATAGAGTTCGAGCTGGAGGAAGACATCGACCTCAGGGCGGTGGACGTACGCAACGAGGTGGACCGCATCCGGCGGGAGCTGCCGGACGCCGCCGAGGACCCCATCGTACTGAAGTTCGACATCAGCCGGTTCCCCGTTATGACCCTGGCCCTGAAGGGGCCCCAGGAGGTTAACGAGCTCTACCGGCTGGCCGACGAAGACCTGGCGCCGCTTCTGGCGCAGGTTTCGGGGGTGGCCGAGGTGGACATCACCGGCGGGCAGGAGCGGGAGATCCACGTCCTGCTGGACGCGCGCAAGCTGCGCAAGCACCGCGTGTCCGTGGGCGAGGTGGCCACGGCGCTCCAACTGGCGAACATGGATGTGCCCGCCGGTCACATTACCCAGCCCGGGCGCGAGTACATAATCCGGGCCACCGGCCGCTTCCAGAACGTGGAGGAGATCAACAGGGTCAGCGTGCCGTCCCCGGGTGGCGGTTACCTGACCGTCGGCGACCTCGGTCGCGTCGTGGATACCTACGAGGAGCGCCGGACGGCGTCGCGCTTCAACGCCGAGACCGCCGTGGTGATGAACATACAGCCCCAGAGCGATGCCAACGAGGTGGACGTCGCCGACGGGGTGCGCGATACGCTGCCCCGGCTGGAGGGCATGTTGCCGACGGGGGCCGAACTGGCCGTGGCCGAGGACAGCTCCGAGTACGTGCGAGGCGCCCTGGCCAACGTCCGCAACAATATGATTATCGGCATTCTGCTAACGGCCGCGGTGCTCTACCTCTTCCTGAAGTCGTGGCGCACGACCTTCATCGCCGCGCTGGCCATGCCGACCGCCGTGATTGTTTCGTTCGTCGGACTTATGGCCTCGGGTTTCTCGTTGAATATCCTGTCGCTGACCGGACTGGCCATCGTCATCGGCGTGCTGGTCAACAACGCCATCCTGGTGCTGGAGAACGTGACCCGGTTCGTCCATGAGGGCCACGAGCCCCTCGAGGCGGCGACCTCCGGGACGCAGGAGATCGCCCTGGCGATCATCAGCTCCACCGCCACGAACCTGGTCGTCTTCCTTCCCATCGCGTTCATGGGTGAGATCATCGGCCAGTTCTTTCGTGAACTGGGGCTCACCGTGGTCTACGCGACCGTCGTCTCGCTGCTGGTCTCCTTCAGCCTGACGCCCATGATGTGCGGTCTCATGCTGCGCGGGGAGGAAGAGGAACGCGGCGTCGTCGGATGGATTCGCGATCACACCATCGGGCTCGTGGCGGATGGGTGGCGGTGGGCCTTCGAGCACGTCAAGGGAATGTATCTCACGAACCTTCGCTGGTGTCTCGACCACGGTCTGCTCACGGTGTTGCTGACGATCGCGGTCTTCGTCGCCTCGCTGGGCATCTTCCGGGTGGTTGGGGGCGAGTTCTTCCCGCGGTCCGATGAAGGCCTGTTCAGGATCACGGTGCAGGGCCCGTCCGGAATGCCGCTGCAGGCGACGGACAACATCGTGCGGCGTGTCGAGGAAGAGGTCCAGGCCTTGCCGCACCTGGAAAGCTACTACTCGCGCATCGGAGCCGTCAGCGGCTTTCTGGGCGGCACCTCGGAGGGCGTAAACCTGGCGGAGATCACCGTCACGGTCAGCGACCGCGCCGAGCGCGAGCAGACCGTAGACGATCTGATGAACCTCATCCGCCCTCAGCTTGCCGACATCCCGGGCGCCAAAATCACCGTCGAGGAGGCCGGACGCGGTCCGGGACAGGACCCCGTGCTGGTGGAGGTGTCCGGTGAAGACCTGGACGAGATCGAGCGCGTGGCGCTGCAAGTGCTGGACATCGTCAAAGCGACGCCCGGTACGGCGGAGGCCGGGAAGTCCTGGCAGACGGGCCAGCCCGAACTGCGCGCCGTACCCAAACGGGAGGCCCTGAAGCGACACCGCATCAGCTTCAGCACGGTGGCCCAGGAGATTCGCGCTTACGTGGACGGTCGCGTGGCCACCCAGTATCGCGACATGGACGAGAACTACGACCTGGTGGTCAAGCTCCAGGAGTCGGACCGCAACTGGGCCGACGACGTGCAGCGGATGTTCATCTACTCGCCGACGACCGACCGCATGATCCGCATAGGACAGGTGGCCGACCTCGTGCAGGACGAAGGCCCGACGCTGATCATGCGCAAAGACCGACAACGCCTCTACACCGTCTCCTCAGAGCTAACGGGGGAGAGGGCTCTCGGTGAGGTGCTGGCCGACGTAAGGCAGAGCATAGACTCCGACATCACGGTGCCCGAGGACGTGAACATCACCTTCGGCGGCGAGGCGGAGTTGATGCGGAAGAACTTCCGCGAACTGTTCCAGGCCATGGCGATTGCGGGCGTGCTGACCTTCCTCTGCGTGGCCGGCATCATCGAGTCCTTCGTCTTTGCCGTCGTCATCATCCTCTCGCTCCCCGTCTGCCTCATCGGGGTGGCGCTGGCGATGCTCATCGGCGGGGTCAGCATCAACGTCTTCTCGCTGATGGCCATGATCATCCTTGTGGGCATGGTGGTCAACAACGCGATCATCATAGTGGACTACGCCACGTTGCGGGAGAAGGGCGGGGAGGCGCCGCGGGAGGCGATAGTGAGCGCCTGCGACATCCGGTTCCGGATGATCGTGATGGCCAACCTCACCACCATCGTGGCGTTGACGCCCCTGTCGCTGGGGC
The DNA here is from genome assembly GCA_046483385.1 of Candidatus Brocadiia bacterium. Taxonomy (GTDB): domain Bacteria; phylum Planctomycetota; class Brocadiia; order SM23-32; family SM23-32; genus B1Sed10-231. Next base: position 14,713 of record JAWODG010000113.1, read on the forward strand.
TCGGGTTCGCGGGCGAGATATTCCGCCCCCTGGCGGTGGTGGAGATGGGTGGCGTCTTCGCCGCCGGGGTGCTGTCCCTGCTGGTCATCCCCGTCATTTACCTGGCCCTGCGCCGCTGGCACAGGGGATAAGCGGTTTCAGCCCAGCTCCTCGCCCCAGGGCTGGAGTTCGTCCAGCTCGATATCGACGGACATCTTGCCCACCTGCACCTTTGCCCGGCCGCGCCGCTCGTCAACCCGGCGCACGGTGCCCCATTTGTGCAGCTTGATCACATAGACCTCATCCCCCTCTTCCAGGGGTCTCTCCAGTTCGTGCCCCTCCAGCAACGCATCTATGTCCTCAATGCACTTGCGCAGTCCATCCCGCATTGAGCGGACCCTCCGGGCCCATGCCTTGTGCACGTCGCCCATGTCCTGCTGCAGCCGATCCGCCTCCCGGATCATCTCCTCCAGCTTGTCGCGCATCTGGAAGCCTATGTCGGCCCCGCGGCGGTCCTCCTCGGCCTGTAGCCGGGCGAGGACCTCCTCGTACTGCTCCTTCATCTTCTCCGCTTGCTCCTCCAGGTACTGCATCCGGTCCCGCCGCTCCTCGGCTTCCTCCCGGGCCTGCTCAACCTCATCCAGCATCGCCGAGTACTCCCCCTGCGACTCGGTGTCCAGCAGGTCCCTGGCCTCGGCCAGTATGTCGGCGGGCAGGCCGAGCCTGTCCGCTATCTCCAGGGCGTTGGAACTTCCGGGGGAGCCGATGCGGAACTGGTAGGTGGGCCGGAGCGTGCGCGTGTTGAACTCCATCGAGGCGTTCTCAACCTGCGGCCGGGAGGTGGCGAAGGTCTTGAGCCGGCCGAGGTGCGTGACCACGGCGGCGCAGCAGCCAATCTGGACGATGCGCCGCAGGATCGCCTCTCCCAGGGCGGCCCCCTCTGCGGGGTCGGTCCCGGCCCCCAACTCGTCCAGCAGCACCAGCGTTTGCGGCGTGGCTTCCTCGAGAATCCGGATGATGCGCGACATGTGGGAGCTGAAGGTGCTCAGGCTCTGTTCGAGGCTCTGCTCATCGCCGATGTCGGCGAAGACGGCGTCGAACAAGGGCACCGTTGCGTGTGCGGCGGCCACGTGCATGCCGCTGCGGGCCATCAAGCAGGCCAGTCCCACGGTTTTCAGCACCACCGTCTTGCCCCCCGTGTTCGGCCCGGTGATCATCAGCACGTCGAAGTCATCCCCAAGGCGCACGTCGAGGGGCACGACGGAGTCGAAGTTGAGGTCCTCCCGTTCGGGGGCCGTCGGCTCATCCGGGCGTGTCAGCCACAGCAGCAGCGGGTGACGGGCCTCGCGCAGTTCGAGAGATCGTCCGTCGGTCAGCTCCGGCTCGCACATGGCGAACGCGTTGCTCATCCTGGCCTTCGCGCGCACCAGGTCAACGTCCCCCAGGCGGTCCACGGCGGCCTCTATGTGATCGGCCTCCGCGCCGACCGCGCGGGTCAGGTCCCACAGGATGCGCCGCACTTCCTCCTCCTCCTCGCCCATGGCCTCGGACAGCTCGTTGCCCGTTTCGACGACCGACATCGGCTCGATGTAGAGGGTGGCCCCGCTGTCGGAGGAGCCGTGCACCAGCCCGGGCACCGCCTTCTTGCTGTAGGCGTTTACCGGCAGCACGTAACGGTCGCGGCACATGGTGGGGTTGGGGTACTGCAGGTGGGGCCGGACCTCGGAGTTCTCGATCAGTCCGCGCAGGGTCGTCTCGATCTGCTTGCGCAGCCTCTGGACCCGACGCCGGATGCTGTTGAGTTCCGCGCTGGCCTCGTCCTTCACCCGGTCATTCACGTCGATGGAGGACCGGATGCGCTCGGCCAGTTCCGGGCAGGTGGGGACGGAATGGCCCAGGTTGACCAGCGCGGGATAGTCGCGCCCCAGCCGGGCCAGAGAGCGAGCCACGCGTTCGGAGGCCTCAAGGCAGGTGGCCACGTTGCTGAGCACGGCGGGCTCCAGCGGACCGCCCCCCGAGCGCGCCCTCTCGGCCTGCCCCGTCACGTCGTCAATGGAACCCAACGGCAGGGCGTATCCCTCTCCCAGGGCCTCGGCCATTTCACTCGTCTGACGAAGATCGACTTCGACCTGCTCCACCCGTTGCTCCGGCGACAGGGCGCGCGCCTTCCGCTTGCCCATGGACGTGGCGGCATAGTGCGCCAGGATATCGAGAACTTTGCCGAACTCCAGAACTCTCTGTGCGTCTTTGTCCATCGTCCTCGGTGCCCGTGTCGAAGCGCATAGACTCGGTGGGGGGAAGCACGCCCGCCCACTCCGCTGCCGTGGATATGATACCGCAAGGAACGGGCTCCACGCATCCCCGAGGGGGGTAGGTGACGCGCTCGGTGTATGGAACCGGCGTAGAGGGACCGACACGGGCCCGAAGGGCTTTCAAGCGGTCACGTCCGTTGTGCCTTCCGGAGGAGGGTCCGCTTCATCGACCTGCACGCCGCGCAGGCTGTTGTAGATGGCCAGGAAGCGCTCGTAGGCCGTGCCGTTGCCGTGAGGTGGCGAGAGCGGCGGCAGTCCCTTCCCTTCCGGGGCATCCTCCTCGAAGCCATCCAGAACACGGGCGAACATGCTCTCCAGACCTTCGATGAAGTTCTGCAGGGACGTCGGCTGAAGAGCGTCTTCGCCGTCGGGAGCTTCGGGCGGCTCCGTAGCCAGGGCGGCGACGCCCTCGGTCAGGCGTCCGAAGGCGTCTTGCAGGCCCGTCAGGAAGGCGTCCCTGTCACCGGCGGAGTCGGCGGTGGCCCGCGCGGCCTCGGCCGCGAAGTCGTCCACCAGCCCGCGGACAGCCTCGACGGTTCCCTCGGACAGGGCTTCGTCGTCGTCGGCCGCATCGACGGCCGCCGTCACCTCTTCGGTGAGCTGCTGGACGGCGGCGTCCGCGGCCTGGCCGACCTGCGTGGTGCGCGCGGCCTCGAGTTCTTCGTGGAAATTGATGCGCAGGCGGACGTCGGCGACGCCCTTGAAGTGGCCTTCCCGGAGGAGCCGGAGCACGCCTCGGGCGCGCCCGTCTTCCGCTTCTTGCTCTTCCTGCTGGTCGGCCTGTTCGGGTTCCGACGCGGGCCGCAGGGCCTCCACCGTCTCGGGACGCGAGGCGGCTTCCTCCTCCCCCGTCAACTCGTCAATGGCCCCTTCTCGCGGGGGCGGTTCCGACCGCCTCGGGTAGTCGCCGACCGGCCGTTCTACAGGTTGTATGCCCATTGTCAATCCCCCTCTCATATGGAGGCATACGCGAGACCAACCTGAGTCTCTACCCTCATTATCGGCGGTTCGGCGGCTGACTTTAGGGGTCGGGGGTCGGGGGTCGGGGATTCCCGGCAGAGGAGGTATGCGTGGAAGAGCGTGCCAACAGCCGTCTACCGCAGGGCGACCTTGTGAACGCCGGGTGCCCTGATGCCGCGGCGTTCCAGGAGGGAACCTTCCAACCGGTAGAGTTCAATGAGGGCCTTCAGGTAGTTGACTCGCGCTTCGACCTCGGCGATCTCGCTTTCCACGAGGTCGCGCTGGGCCTGCGCCACAAGAAACGAGGTGGATTTGCCGACCCGGAACTTCTCGGTCTCCGCATCGAGTGATTCCTGGCGGAACCGGCGGGTGGCCGCGGTGGCGGTGACCTGCTCACGTGCGCGGTCCACCTCGATGTAGGCAGACCGCACGTCCACCTGCACGACCTGCTCGAGGTTGCGGACCGCCTCCACGGCCTGCGCGCGGGTCAGCACGGCCCGCCGATGGCGCGCCCGGGCCTCGCGGTTGTACGGCGGGAACTGGTAGTCCAGCCCGCCGAGCACGTCGTAGGCGTCGTTCTCCATGTCCCCGAGGGAATGGCCGAACCTGTCCCCGATGCCCGACTTGCCCGCCTGGACGAACATGTTGAGCCGGGGCAGCATCCCGTTTTCGGTGCGGACCACCTCCAGGTCCCCGCGCTTGACCTGCAGCCGGGCCTGGTTCAGATCCGGCCGCATGTGCAGCGCCAGCTCCACGTGTTCGGAAACGGGGCCGAGTTCTGTGTCCGGCGGTTCGGGCTCTCCGAGCAGGTCCACCTTTCGTTCCCACTGCTCCGGCACTCCGGGATTGACCAGCCGCAACAGGCGCAGCCGGGTCGTTTCCATCTCGCTTCGGGCGTTGATCAGTTCCTCGCGCCGCCGGGCCGCCTCCGCCCGGGCCGCCGCCAGTTCACTTCGGGCTACCCGGCCGAGCCGGATGCGTTCTTCGGTTTCCCGGAGCTGTTGCCGGGCAAGTTCCAGCGACTCGGTGAATATCTCGATCCGTCGGCGTGCCAGCACGTAGTCCCAGAAGGTGGACTCGGCCGAGGCAACAAGCTGTTCCGCCGCGCTGCGCAGTTCGTACTCCGATGATCGAGTATCGATCCGCGCCTGCCGTATGCGCGCCAGATTGGGCTTCGTCCCGTAGCCCCGCAGGAGCGCCTGCGTGACCGTCAGCCCCACGCGTGTGGTGTGTTCGTCCTCCTGCCCCTCATCGGGGTTGGAGAACACCCGGCTGGTGCTGACGTCCAGTCCGATGCCCGTGCCTCCGGGCAAGAACTGTGTGAGGGAAGCTTCCGCATTCGTGTCTATCTGCGTGACGTCCTCGCGTCCCCCGAAGAACTCACGTTCCTGCTCGAAGCGCTGTCGCGATCCGGAGATGCGCGCCGCGAGGGTGGGGTCGTAGCGCGACCGTTCCTCCATCTCCGAGGTGCTCTGGATGGGCGGGTTCAGCCGGTCCACGCGAAAGGACTGGTTGTTCTGCAGCGCCAGCAGGGCCGCCTCTTCGGTGGTCAGCACCAGGGGGCCGTCGCCTGCCAACGGCCGGCGTTCGGTGTCGGCCGGCCGGGCCGGCCCTACAAAAGAATCCGCTGGCGGCGCCGGACCCACGGCCATGCACCCGGCGTTCAGCAACACGGCCGCGAGTAGGACGCAGCTCAACGCAGCACGGGGGGCACGCAGCATGTCTGCATCTCCATACTGTGGTCGGTCTGCTGTCGGTTGCCCCTGCTCGGCTCCCCGGCGTGTCATTCCAGATAGCCGAGGGCGCGCAAGTGGTCTTCCACTTCTTTGTTCACCCGTTCGGATTCCTCCGGGGTGTCGTGCCGCCGCCGGCGCGGGCCGTAGCTGTCGATGTCATCCGGTCGCGGGTGGGCCGAGCGGAACTCGTCGGTCAGCAGTTCCTCCAGAGGGCGCCCCGGCATTCTTTCGTCCACAGGAAAGCCGCAGATGCGCAGCACGGTGGGCGCCAGATCGTAGATGCTCGCCTCCTCTACCGGCACGCCGCTTTGGAATTCGGGCCCGAGGGCGTAGAAGACCCCGGGCGGCTCGCCCCGCGCATGACCGTATTTTCCGCGTTTTTCCTGGTACCTGAAACCATGGTCGGACACCACGAAGAGGGTGTCTTTCTCTCCCATGCGCTGCCTGACGCGGCGGACCAGCTCGTCGGCGAAGCGGTAAGCCTCGGGCACCACGTTGCCGTACTTGCGGCGCTCCTCCGCCGTGGCGTCCCCTCGGGCGCCCGGCATGAACTTGCAGGCGGCGTGCTGGGTGACGTCCGGGGAGCGGAACAGCGCGGCGACCAGCTTCGGCGCCTCGAACCGGTCCAGGCAGTGTTCGAGCGCCCGGAGATAGGTCAAGTCGGCCGACAGCACGAAGCACAGCTCTCCGTGCAAATCGTGGTGCCGGAACTCGGCCTGCCGGAACTCCTCGAACTCCTCGTCGGAGACGTTCAGAAACCGCCGAAGCCGCTCGTCGGGCACCTGATCGGGGGGAATCACAAGTTCACGGATTTGTCCAAGCACTTCCTCCGGGAATGTAAGCTGCCGGGAGCCGGGTTCGATGTCTCCCTTGGCCGCCGCCCGCCAATAGTGCACCCTGTCGGAGATAACGAAGCCGTTGACGGGGTCGGCGGGCCAGGTGTGCCACCAGTTGACCACGCCCACGGGGTCGCCCGATTCGCTGACGATGTCCCAGATGGTCCTGGCCTGCACGTGGCGGCCGTCGAAGAAGTGGCTGCGCAGCCAATCCAAACGGTCGAACAGCTTGATCAGCCGCCGCAGGCCGAACTTTTTGGCCCTGCGAATGAAGCTGCGGCTCACGTGCCGCCCGAACAGGTCGTAGTACTCGAAACCGTCGATGCCGTGGTCGCGGTGGTGGCAGCCGGTGGCGATGGACGTCCAGAGGAGGGAGGAGTTGGTCGGGGAGATGGTTCGCTGGGGTCCGTGGCAGCCCTCGGCGGCCAGTTGGCGGAACTGGGGCAACTCTCCACGCTCGACCATCGAGCGGATGATGTCCGGGCTGAGTCCGTCGATGCCCAGCACGTAAACCGTGCCTTCCCGCTCCCACGCCGGCCGCACCGGGGCAGGCGATTCGTCGGACATCTCAGTTGGCATTGCATCGTCCGGCATGGGTCGCTTCCTTCCTCAGAGCGCACCTGCATCAATTCCCGGCGTCCGGCCGACCCCGGACGCCCGCGTTAGTCGGCACAGCATTCTGCGCCTGGGGACGGAACAGATAGAGAGCCTTATACAAAGGTTGTCGGGGGGGAATCAAGCGTGCAGGCCTATGGGTGCCACGGTGCAAGCCTCCCTTCGAGGCCTGTTTACTACGCGCAGTATATGAGGCACAGCGAACGGGTCGGCTACACGCTTCCGAGGGGTGTCAATGCCGGCATGTTTCCTTACCGTTGCCCTGAACGTGGGCCATAGCGTCGGTCAATATTGGGGTTGCCACGCAAGTGTCGGTCCGGAAGCTGGTATGTTGCAGTCGCTCCGCCGGGCCGATACCTTATTATGTGCCCGGAAGGCGCTAACGGTCCATGTTTCCGGGGCCGTTGGCCGAGCCTGTGGAGGATAGCAATGAGCAGCCGATTCCTGAGCCTTCTTCTCTGCACGGCATGCCTGTTGGCGGCGGGGGTGCTGGCGGCCGGTGCGGTTGAGCACGGCCGCCCCGAGCCCGAGCTTGTCCGCGTGGAAGCCTTCACGGCCCCCTACCGGGACCTGGACATAGCCAGCCAGGTGGGGGGTGTGGTGAGTTCGGTGGAAGTGGAGGAGGGCGACCACGTGGAGGCCGGCCGCGAAATGCTCCGGCTGCGGGACGACATTCTGAAGGCCGAACTCGAAGTGAGCCGGGCCCGGGCCGCCGCCGCCGAGCATAAGATCGCGGCCGCCAAAACGAACTACGAATACCGGGCGCGCGAGTTGGAGGTCGTCCGCGCGCTGGTCAAAAAGGAGATCGAACCCCCGGAGGAAGGGGACAAGGCCAGGCTGGAGATGGAACTCGCCCAGCTCAGCGTCAAGCAAGCCGAGGCCGAGAAGAACGTGGCCGAGCTGACCGCCGCCCGGGACCAGGCGGCGCTGGACAGGACGCGCATCCGCGCCCCCGTCGAGGGGGAGGTTTTCCGTGTGCTGAAGCGTTCGGGGGAGGCCGTTGAACCACTCAGCCCCGTGGTGCGCCTCGTCACGCTGGCCCCCCTTTACGTTGTGGCCCGCGGCATGCCCATCGAAACGATGGGCCGGGTGAAGGTCGGCATGGAGGCCACCATCGAACTGGAGAACCTCCCCGGCCGGTCTCTGCCCTGCGAAGTCGTGCTTGTGGACAGAGTCGCCGAAGCCGCAAGCGGCACCTACCGGGTAAAGCTGGAACTGCCGAACCCCGACAAGAACATCCCCGCGGGGGCGCGCGGGATACTGACTTTTGAACTACCCCCGAAGACCGAACTCTGATGGAGCATCCGGCATGTCCGACGAGAACACGATTCAACCCCAGGCCGCCGCGCAACAGGGCAACCGCCCCTCGTTGAATCTGCGGATCGAGGACGCCGACCTCGACTACGCCAACATGGCCGTTGTCACAAGCACGCCGGAGGAGGTCATCGTCAACTTCGGCATCAACGCCGTGCCGCCCGACGCGGAGGGCCAGGTCAACGTCAAGGTGACTAACCGGGTCATCCTCTCCTACCCGTCGGCCAAGAGACTGGCGGTGACGCTGGGTAACATCGTCAAGCGCTACGAGGAGCAGCACGGCGTCATCGAGATCCGCCGGCGGCAGCCCCGCCAAACACAGGCCGCCGGCTCGCCGCCGCAGGAGGAGGAATGACGCCGACTGACCTTACCTCAAAGACGGTCCTTCAGGCATGAGGACGGAGCAACAGCGGCAGAGGGACGGCATACCCCAGGGGAGCGGGGACGCGGAGTTGCCCGTACTTGGGCTGATCGAGAGCCTGGAACGGGCGTGTGGGCCCGAGACGGCGCCGGAAGAGTTCGCTCGGGAGCTCCTGAGCGCGTTCACAACATTGGCGGAGGGCGTCCACGGCGTTTTCTGGTCGGCCAACAGGGAAGCGGGCGAACTGGAAGCCGCGGCGGAACTGTCGCCGGGGCTTTCCGAGGAAGCCGCCGAGCAACTCAGAGCCCCGCTGCACGACCTGGCGGCGGGCGCCATGCGCCAGGAGATCATCCGCTACCGCAGCGTCGCCGAGCCGGCCGACCCCGTCCTGACGGGCCGCAGTTTCGTGGCGCTCGCCTTCCCGGTACGCCGCGAGGACGAAGTCTCCGGCTGCGTCACTATAGTTGTGAACCGGGAGAACACCATCCTCTCGGGGGCCGGCATTGCCCTGCTGCGCATGCTGGCCAACTTCAGCGTGCTGGACTCGGAGGCCCGCCGGGCGGCCCGCTTCGAGAGCTTCTACAGGTCGCTGTCCGGCGCCTGGGATACGATAGGCGAACTGCTGGCGTTCGAGAAGCCCCGACAGATGGCGCAGGTGCTGGCCGACAGGGCGCGGGCCGCGCTGGGCGCCCGTCGCGTCAGCGTCGGCTTCGTCAAAGGCGAAGACGTCAAGGTGGCCGCCATCTCGGGCGAGGACATCCTGGACAAGCGCAGCAACGTGGTGCGGCAGGTGCAGGCGGCTCAGCGCGAAGTCGTTATCTCGGGTGAACCCGCCCTTTACCGCGCTTCCGCTGACGCCGAGGAGCGCGCCGAACTGGTGACACGCTACCCCCAGCAGGAGCGGTTGGCCGCTGCCGGGGATGTTGACGCCGTCTATAGCGTGCCGCTGAGGAAGGACGACGAACTCGTGGCCGTCATGACGGCGGAGCTGGAGGAGGGGGATTTCGGCGAGGACACGCGCAATGTCGTGGATGTGACGGCCGGTCAGGTGGGTCCGCTGCTGCACCTGGCGCGCCAGAACGAGCGCGGCCTGCTGCGCCGCGGGTGGGACACCCTGGTCGGTGCGGTCGAATGGGTCTTCGGCGAGGAGCATCCATGGCGGAAGGTAATCGCCGTGGGCGTGCTTCTGCTGGTTGCTTTCGGCATCTTCGGTCGAGTGGATTTCAACGTATCCGGCAGTTGCCGCCTTGTGCCGTCGTTCCGGCGCGTGTACGCGGCGCCGTTCGACACCACGATACAGGCCGCGCCCGTCCGCCCCGGCGACACGGTGGAGGAGGGCGAGCCGCTGGTGATATTCGACCAGCGTGATCTGGAGGTCCGGCTTCGGGAGGCCCGCAGCAAGCGCACCAGCGTGGAGAAGGAGATGTCCACGTACCTGGTGCAGGAAGGCAAGATGGCGCAGTACGCCGAGGCCCGGGCGCGCCGGGACGCGCTGGAGGCCGAAATCGAGTTGCTGCAGCGCCAGCTCGAGCGGACGACGCTACGGGCGGAGTTCCCCGGTATTGTGCTGGAAGGCGACCTGAGCCAGGATATCGGGCGCCCGGTGCAGATGGGTGAGAAGCTAATTGAGGTCGCCCCGCTGGACGAGTTCGTGCTGGAGGTCAGCGTCGATCAGGGGGACGTCAGCTACGTGGAGCCCGGCCTGGAAGGGGAGTTCACGACCAAGGCCAAGCCGGACATGGAGATTCCCTTCCAGGTCTCGAAGGTCCGGCCGACCCCGGAGGTCCGGGAGGGCGCGAGCGTTTACATTGCTGAGGCCCCCGTGCCGAACCGGGGTGAGCTGCTGCGGCCCGGCATGGAGGGAGCGGCGAAGGTCAAAGTGGGGCGGCGGAACGTGACCTGGACCGTTACGCGCAAGCTGGTCAACTGGATCCGTATGCACGTGTGGTGGTGAGGGGATGGCTTTTCGCGCCCGGCGACCGGAATTCGACCTGTCCAGCGAACTGGAGTTCGAAGAGCATGCGCCACGCCTGCGCCAGCTCATGCCGCGACTGCGCTCGGACGCCGAGATCGTTGCGCAGGAATTCGGCGGGGAGAAGTGGTTCGTTCTGCAGGACCCCGTGACGCTCCAGTTCTACCGCGTGGCCGAACCCGAGCGGGAGGTGCTGGAGCAGCTCGACGGGGAGACCACGCTCGGGGAGATCCACGACCGGCTGAAGGACCGCTTCGGCGCACGGGCGCCCTCCTTCCGGGACCTGGCCCAGTTCATCTTCATGCTGCGCCACGCCAACCTGGTCACCGGCGCCGGCGAGGAGGAGGCGCGCTGGACGGTCGAACGCGCCGACAAGAAACGCAAGGAGCGCATCAAGCAGAAGTTCACCAACTTCATGTACCTCACGATCCCCCTGGTGGACCCGGAGCGTTTCCTGCAAGCCGTCATCCCCTACGTCAGGTGGATCTTCAGCCGGGCCGTCTTCGTGATCTGGCTGTTGACGGTGGGCACGGCGCTGTTCCTGTTTTTCTATAACTTCCGCGCACTCACCCGCCCGGTCAACGGCATACTGGCGCCCTCCAACCTGCCCCTGCTGTGGCTGGCGTTCGTGCTGATCAAGAGTTGCCACGAGCTGGGCCACGCCTTCGCCGCCAAGAACTACGGCGCCGAGGTCCACCGCATGGGCATCATGTTCCTCATCTTCATGCCCGTGCTCTACGTGGATACCACGCCTGTGTGGGCCTTTCCGCGTAAGTGGCCCAAGGTGCTGGTCGGCACGGCCGGCATGATGGTGGAGCTGTTCATCGCCAGCCTGGCCCTGTTCGCGTGGCTCATGCTGGCGCCGGGGACGGTGCGCACGGTGCTCTACAACATGATCTTCATTGCCAGCGTCAGCACGCTGTTGTTCAACGGCAACCCGCTGCTGCGCTACGACGCCTACTACATACTGGCGGACCTGATAGAGATCCCCAACCTCCGGCACCGCTCGACGGAATACATAAAGTACCTCTTCCGGCGTTACCTGCTGGGGGAACGGATCCAGCCGAACACGCGCTCCGGTCGCGAGAAGCGCTGGTTCGTAACCTACGGCGTTCTGGCAACGGCCTACCGCTGCTTCATCGTCACCAGCATCATACTGTTCGTGGCATCCAAGCTGTTTTTCGTCGGCGTGGCCATGGCGACGGTGGTGGCCACGCTGTGGGTGGCGACGCCGCTGGTCAAGTTCATCAAACACATCTTCTTTGCCCGGGAGACCCGGCAGGTCAGGTTGCGCGCGGTCTCCGTGTTCACGCTGATGGTGGCCGTGCTGGTGGTGTCGCTCGGCATGGTGCCGGTGAGAGCCGGGGTGCGGGCGCCCTGCGCCCTGGAGCCCCATGAAAAGGCCGTGCTGCGGGCGGAGTGGCCGGGATTCCTCGAGGAGGTGCACGTCCAGGACGGCGAACGGGTGGAGAAGGGCCAGCTACTGGCCGTTCTCACGAACGAGGAACTCGATGTGCGCATCGAGCGCCACCGCTACGAGATCCGGCGCGTTGAGGCCCGCCTGCGCATGCTGGAGACGCAGAATCAGGCCGCCGCTCAGGCTCACCAGTATCAACTGAGGATGTTGCGCGAGGACCTGGAGACCCTGGAGGAGCGGAAGGAGGCGCTGACCGTCCGGGCGCCCTTCGACGGCAAGGTCATCGCGCCGGAGCTGGGCCGGGTGGAGGGGCGGTTTCTGCAACTCGGAGAGGCGCTCTTCACGGTGGCGTCCCTGGATGCGCTCCGAGTCACCGCCGTCGTGGACGGCTCGGACGTGCCCTCCCTGCGGCGCGAGGAGGGAGAGCAGGTCCGGCTCAAGTTCCGAAGCTACCCGGAGCGCGTCTTCACCGGCCGGGTCGAGCGGGTCTATCCCTCGGCCACCCGGAAGGCGCCGCCGGCGGCATTGACAGACCAGGGCGGCGGCCCCGTGCTGCTGGACCCACAGGCCAAGGGGCAGCCGATGGCCCTGATGCCGTGGTACCGGGTGGACATCGTGCTGGACGAGCTGGGGACGCGACCACCGGTCGGAGTGACGGGTACGGCGCGATTCACGCTCCCGGGCGAACCGATCGGGTTCCAATTCTGGATGAAGTTCCGCCGCATGCTACACCGCCGCTTCCTGATCTGACGGTGGGAGGTCTTGTGCCACAGCCGCCCCCGGCTGTGGAAGACCTCGGCAGGGGTCTGCTTCTTGCGAAGAGAGCATCGCCGTCATCCCGGACCAAGCATGGGACGAGGCTGTCAGGAAGCACAGCGACGCGGGGAAGGTCTGAACGCGAGGGGAAAGACGGATAGCGCGCCGTTCGGCGAGCTTCCACAGCCGAGGCGGCTGTGCCACACCGGCACGACGCGGACGCGGCCCGCCCCTCAGCCCCACACGGGGACTCCAAGGCTGCCCTTCATCTCCTCCAGCTTCTCGTCGTGCTCCAGCAGGTCCACGCGTATGCGCAGGTGGCGCCGCTCTATCCAGTGCTGGGCCAGGCGGAACACGGGCAGGCAGAGTTTGGCCAGCCATCGCCACTTCACGGCCGACAGCCAGCCGGCGATCGTCTTGCTCCAGCGCACCAGTATCTCGTCCTCGAGGCTCAGGTAGAACTGGTAGCTCCCGGGGTCGCCCTGTCGCCCGGCGCGCCCGCCCAACTGCCGGTCGATGCGGCGTGCCTCGTGGATTTCCGTTCCCAGCACGTGCAGGCCTCCCATCTCCGCCACGCCGTCTCCCAGCACAATGTCCACGCCGCGGCCGGCCATGTTGGTGGATATGGTGACGCGCCCCGGCTGGCCCGCGCGGGCGATTAACTCTGCCTCCTCCGCGTGATTGCGCGCGTTCAGCACGCAGTGGTCGATGTCGCGCTCGGACAGGTAGCGGCTCAACTGCTCGCTGCGCTGCACCGAGCGGGTTCCTACCAGAACCGGTCGGCCCTGCCGGTTCAAATCGACGATGCGTTTCATGATGGCCTCGAACTTCTCTTCCCACGTGGGGAACACGCGGTAGGGCAGCCGCGTGCGGCGCAGGGGCTTGTTGGTGGGGATGGTGACGACCGACAGGTCGAAGACCTTCCTGAATTCTCGCCGCGAACTGCGCGCCGTGCCGGTCATGCCGGCCAGCCGGCTGTAGAGGCGGAAGTATCGCTGGAACGTGACGCTGGCCTCGGTGCGGTTCTCCTCCTTGACGGTCACGCCCTCCTTCATCTCGATGGCCTGGTGGAGCCCCAGGGACCACGCCCGTTCGGGCATCATGCGGCCGGTGAACTCGTCCACGATGCAGACTTCGTCGTCCTTGACCAGGTACTCCCGATCGCGCTCGAACAGGTGCTCGGCCCGAAGCGCTTGCTCGACCAGGTGCTCGAACGGGCGGCTGGGCGGGGTCCGGACCGAGGCCGCCGCTCGCGCCGCCTGCAGACCGTCGACGGTGAGCTGGGCGCGGCGCTTGTCTGGTTCTAAGAAGTAGTCCCGGTCCTCCCGCATCTGGAGGGCCACTTCGCGCGCCGCCTCGTAAGCCTCCCGGTAGGGGGATTCCTCGCCCTGTCGGGAGGAGATGATAAGGGGCACCCGCGCTTCGTCTATGAGGATGCTGTCCACCTCGTCCACGATGGCGAAATGGTGCTCGCGCTGCACGGGCGCCATGCGGGGCCCGGCCGCATCCGCCACGCGCTCGAATACCCCGCCGGTCTGGCGCCTCTTGCCGGCGTGCGCACGGAGCAGGTCACGCAGGTAGTCGAAGGCAAACTCCCGGTTCGTCCCGTAGGTGATGTCCGCCCTGTAGGCGCCGGCGCGCTCATCGGGCGGCAGTCCCTGAACCAGGCACCCCACGGTCAGGCCCAGCGCGCGATAGACGTCGCCCATCCAATCGGCATCGCGCCGGGCCAGGTAGTCGTTGGTGGTCACCACGTGGACGCCGCGCCCGCGCAGGGCGTGCAGAAATGCGGGCATGGTGGCGGCCAGCGTCTTGCCCTCGCCGGTCTGCATCTCGGCAATGCAGCCCCGGTGCATCGCCAGCGCGCCCAGCACCTGCACGTCGTAGTGCCGCATGTCAACGTGCCGGCGGGCGGCCTCGCGCACGAGCGCGAACGCTTCCGGCAGGATGTCGTCCAGCGTTTCCCCCTCGCTCAGTCGGCGGCGCAGCATAGCGGCCGAGCCGCGTAGTTCGCGGTCGCTCCGCCGGGAGACTTCTCCCTCCAGTTCGTTGACCTGCTGGACGAGTGGTCGAAGCCGCGCCAGACGGAAACGATTGGCCACGAAGTAGGGCAGGTCCCCGATCACCGTGACTGTCTCCTTCCCGCTGCGCCTGTGCCGCCGTAACGTCCCTGTGGAATGAATGTTATACCAGAGGGGCACCGGCGTCTCAACGGCGCCCGGTCTGCGTGGTCAGCAGCGACCAGGGGAGAAGCTGCACGCAGGGGATGAGCTGCCGATCACAGGCCGTAGCGGAGAGGCACTGTACCAACGGTCGGTCGGGCTGTAAGCCCGCTACATACCAGCCCGTGGGCGACGCCCCGGGTCATGAGGGCACCACCTGCACCGGAGCCCTGAAGGGGCGACACACCGGGAAGCCGAGGGGGCCCTGCCAATCCTGCAGCACGCCGCAACTTACTCGTCTCCCCCGTGGCGCCTCTCCGGGGCGCGGCCGTGCTGGGCGTTCGCTCGTCCCGGGGCTGCGCACCGGGCTGGTATGTGGCGAGCCTTCAGCTTGCTACCCCTACGTCGTAGGCCCGATTGAGCAGGCGCATCTTCTGTCCGGGCGCTCTCCTGATTGCCCTTCAAATGGGCCTCATCGCGCACACACCCCTGTGAAGCTGTTGCTGAACCCTTACACCATCCACCAGTGGCCCGGCTCGATCTTCTCCAGGTTGAACGCGCGGTGCTCTTCGGGCAGGGACTCCAGCAGCTCCTGCGCTTTCTGCCCGATGGCGCGGGCGGCCAGCTCCACGTTGCGCCGGCCGACCTCTTCGGAGGCGTGCTCGCGGGGGTCCAGTCCGCCGATGCCGTCGGGTGCGCTCATGTCCAGCTTCAGCTCGCCGTCGCCCAGTTCCGCCATGTCCACCCGGTCGGGATAGAAGAACATCATGTTGGAGGTCTCCCACTTTGCCGCGTGGTCCGTGTTCGAGTCCTCAGAGCGGCTCAGGGTGATCTCCCAGATGCCCAGCCCGGCGCAGGTGCCGTCGGCGGTGACCGGCTCGAGCGCGGCGTTGATCATCTCGATCTGCTGCTCCACGTTGTGGCCGCTGACGCCGATTATGACCCGGAAGCCGGTGTTCTTCAGCCGGGTGAAGAGCTCCCTGTACACGGGCACGAGGTGCTCCTGATCGAAGCCGGAGTGCAACCACTGGGGCGGGTACACCACGCCTCCGAACTGCTCGGCGCACTTCACCAGTATGCCGTGGGCCTTCAGGGCGTCGTTGCCCAGCGGCAGGTGTCGGCCGTGCCACTCGATCAGGCCGAACGGGACGTAGACGACGGGGAACTCTCGGGCCGCGGCCTCGAGCTGGGCCGGGCGCATGAACTGCATCTGTACGTCGCGCGACAGGGAAGCATCCATGGGTCGCACCTCCACTTTGTGTAGTTCAGCAGTGTAAGCCGGGCCACGTCCCGGAGCAAACCCACCGTCCCTTTTGACAGACGCGCAGAACGGGGCTACCCTCAGCGGTTCAGTATCAACATAGCTGCGTGGCGTGTCGCAGAACGGGGACGCGAGGGCAGAGATGCCCCCGCGTGGCCGTCCTGCTTCGGCAGAAGCAGGCGGGATGCCGGCGCTACAATCGGGACGCGAACGCGGACCCGTGTGGCCTCACCATTTTCGCCGTGCGGCGGATGGCAACCCCCGGGCATCCCTGCCTACGGGGTCTTGAACCCGCAGAAACGTAGCCATCAGCGCCAGGGATTGGGGCGCACTGTACAGGACGGAGGGCTTCCCATGGAGACCGAGCAGGGCAAACAGCAGAAGGACTGGGAAAACCAGCAGTTGGTGGGGCGGAACCGGGAGCCCGCGCGGGCTACGTTCGTCCCCTATGCGGACGCCGACGCGGCGCTCCGGGGGGAACCGTCGGCGTCGCCGTGGCGCCGTTCCCTGAACGGCCGCTGGCGGTTTCACTTCGCCGAACGTCCGGAGCTGACCCCGGACGGCTTCCAGCAGCCCTCGTTCAGCGCGGACGGGTGGGACACCATCCGGGTGCCCGGCAACTGGCAGATGCAGGGCTTCGGGCGGCCGCACTATACCAACGTGGTTTACCCATGGCCGGTCGACCCGCCGCACGTGCCGGACGAGAATCCCACCGGCTGCTACCGTCGCACGTTCCGCCTGCCGGACGGCTGGGGCGAGCGCCGCACGTTCATCGTCTTCGACGGTGTGGATTCGTTCTTCCGGCTGTGGGTCAACGGCACGGAGATCGGGATGAGCAAGGGCAGCCGCGTGCCGGCCGAGTTCGACATAACGGACGCCGTCCGCGAGGGCGAGAACGTGCTGGCGGTGCAGGTGCTCCAGTGGTCGGACGGCTCCTACATGGAAGACCAGGACATGTGGTGGCTGAGCGGTATCTTCCGCGACGTCTATCTGCTCTCGACGCCGCATCTGCACGTGCGCGACTTTGAGGTGCGGACAGAGCTGGACGACGACTACTGCGACGCCGAACTCGAGCTAAGCGTTGTTCTGCGCAACGGTGCAGGCACCGAGACGGCCTGCTCTGTGGAGGCCCGGCTGCTGGACGCGGACGGCTCAGAAGTTTTGGACGACGCGATGGGCGCGGAAGCTCAGATCAGCGCCGGAGAGGAGAAAGTCATTGAGCTGGCAGCGCCCGTGCAGGCGCCCCGGAAGTGGTCCGCCGAGGAGCCCTACCTGTATAAGCTCCTGATCACCGTGCAGGATGCCGAAGGGGAGGTGCTTCAGGTCATCCCGCAGAACGTCGGTTTCCGGCAGGTGGAGATAAAGGACGCTCAACTGCTGGTCAACGGCCGTCCCGTGCTCATAAAGGGCGTCAACCGGCACGAAATCCATCCCGACCTCGGCCGTGCGGTCAGCGTCGAGTCGATGCTGGAGGACATACGGTTGATGAAGCGCTTTAACCTGAACGCCGTGCGCACCAGCCACTACCCCGACGACCCGCGCTGGTACGACCTGTGCGACCGATACGGCCTCTACGTCATGGACGAGGCCGACATCGAGACGCACGGCTTCGGGCCGCTGGGCGACGAGGGAACCCTCAGCAAGGACCCTGCGTGGGAGGCTCCCTACATGGACCGGCTGGAGCGGATGGTCGAGCGCGACAAGAACCATCCCTCCGTCATCATGTGGTCGCTGGGCAACGAGTGCGGCACGGGGCTCAACCACGAGGCGATGGCCGAGTGGCTGCACCAGCGGGACCCCGGCCGCCCGGTCCACTACGAGCGGGCGCACGAGGCCGACTACCTCGACGTCGCGGCGCGGATGTACGCCCCCGTGGACTTCCTGCACGAGTATGGCCGGCGGGAGGATGCCCGGTGTCCGTTTCTCCTCACGGAATACTGTCACGCCATGGGCAACGGTCCGGGCACGCTGGCGGACTACTGGGAGGTCATCCGCGGCTACGACACGCTCCAGGGCGGCTACGTGTGGGACTGGGTGGACCAGGGCCTGCGGCAGTTCGCCGAGGACGGCGAGCCGTTCTACGCCTACGGCGGTGATTTCGGCGACGAACCCAACGACGCCTCGTTCTGCTGCAACGGCCTCATATCGCCCGACCGTGTCCCGCATCCCGGCCTCTACGACTACAAGGCCGTCCTTCAGCCGGTACGCATGGAGGCCGTCGACGCCGCGGCGGGCCGCATCCGGGTTGAGAACGAATACGACTTCGTGACCCTCGAACACCTGCAGCCGTCGTGGACCTTGAAGATGGACGGGGAGGTGCTTGCGTCGGGCAACCTGCCTCCGCTCTCGACCGAACCCGGCGGGGAGACCGTTCTGGAGGTCCCGCTGCCCGGTCTGCCGGACGATGCCGGGTCCGAGGTGTGGCTGGACGTCAGCTTCTGGCTGGGGGCGGACACCGACTGGGCCGAGGCAGGGCACGAGGTAGCCTTCGGGCAGTTCCGCGTGGCCGGAGAGCCCGGCCGCCGCACGGCTCCGGCCGCTGTTCCCACGGGGTCGCTCGCCGTGCGAGACGGCGGAGGCGAGACGGTCATCGCCGGTGATGACATGGAGTTGACTTTCGATGCTCTGTCGGGACAGATCACCTCCATGATCTTCCGCGGACAACCACTCCTGGTTGACGGGCCGCGCCTGAGCCTGTGGCGGGCGCCCACCGACAACGACGTGCGCATGCAGAAGGAATGGCGGGCCGCCGGCTATGACCGGCTCATGCGGCGCACGGAGTCAGTCCGGACCGAAAAGCGCGAGGGCGGAGCGGTGAGCGTGCACGTTGTGCAGGTGGCCGGGGCGCCCACCAGGGCTCCCTGCTTCCGCTGCCGTCACACCTACACCGTCCATCGCAGCGGCGAATTGTCCATTGCGACCGAACTCGAACCCCTGCGTGACGATCTGCCGCACCTGCCCCGCGTGGGCCTGCGGATGCGCCTGGCCGGGCGGTACGGCAGACTGACGTGGTATGGGCTGGGGCCGCACGAGAACTACAGCGACCGCCGGGCCGGGGTGCGCGTGGGCCTGCACGGGCAGTGGGTGGCCGACCAGATACCGCCCTACGTTCGCCCGCAGGAGTGCGGCCACCGCACCGAGACGCGCTGGGTGGCGTTGACCGACGAGGCCGGCGAGGGGTTGCTGGCGGTCGCGCAGCCGCTGATGGGATTCAACGCGCTGCCCGTCCGAACGGACGACCTCGAGGCGGCCGACCACCCGCCGGAGCTGCCGGCGCGGGATGAGGTGGAACTGCACCTCGACCACAAACATTGCGGACTGGGCACGCAGTCCTGCGGACCCGGCCCGCTGTCGCAGTACCTCGTGCCGGCCGAGCCCATGCAGTGGGCGTTCCGGCTGATGCCCTTCAGCGAACGGGAGTGCGACCCGGCCCGTCTGGCGCGACACAGGCCGCCACAGGTATAAGCGCAACGGGGCTGCAAATCGATGCTGTTCCTCCGGTCCTGCCGGGCTGCCGTTGGGGAAGCTCGCATCTTCTCCTTCGCGGGGTTTGGGGCCGCGTTCTCTCGGGGGCCGAAAGTGCGAGTGACGTTTCGGCGGAATTCACTTGCCGGCGGGGTCCTGATGGGGTAAACTGTAAGTACGTCGTGGTATGGTTCGGGTAATCGGTCTGTTCTCCTCCTGTGCACTGGGCGTCGGCGCTTCCAGGGGCATTCT
Organism: Candidatus Brocadiia bacterium; assembly: GCA_046483385.1. Classification (GTDB taxonomy): domain Bacteria; phylum Planctomycetota; class Brocadiia; order SM23-32; family SM23-32; genus B1Sed10-231. The sequence continues at coordinate 34,111 of JAWODG010000113.1, forward strand.
GTGGCGGGTCGCGTACCGCAACACGTAGTCGAGCAGATTACGCGCACTGTGGATTTTGTGCGTATCGTGGGGCGGTACTGCGACGTCAAACAGAGAGGCAACAGATACTGGGCCCTCTGCCCGTTTCATGAAGAGAAGACGCCTTCCTTTTCCATCGACCCCGACGAAGGGCTTTACTATTGCTTCGGATGCAAGGAGGGCGGCAACGTCTTCACCTTCCTCCAGAAGATGGAGGGACTCAGCTTCGGTGAGGCCCTGAGGTCCCTGGCGGCCGAGGCTGGAATCGACCTGAGTCGCTACGGCCGGGACGACGGCGCCGCCTCCGGCAAGGTGACGAAACTGCGGGAGATAAACGAGCTGGCCACCGCCTTCTACCAGAAGTGCCTGAGCAAGAGCAGCGGCGGGGAGACGGCCCGAGACTACTTGAAAGAGCGGAAGTTCGCCGACGAGTCGGTGGAGAGATGGCGGCTCGGCTACGCCCCCGACGGCTGGGAGCACTTCCTGAACTGTGCCACCGGCCGGGACTACCCCGCCGAGCTTGTGGCGGAGGCGGGGCTGGCGGTGCCGCGCAAGGAGTCGCCCGGGTACTACGATCGGTTCCGGAACCGGCTGATGTTCCCCATCACCGACGCGGTGGGTCGCACGATTGCCTTCGGCGGGCGGGCGCTGGACGCCGACCAGGACGCGAAGTACCTGAACAGCCCGGAGACGCCGCTGTTCAGCAAGGGCCAGTGTTTCTTCGGTCTGTCGCAGGCCAAGGCCGCCATTCGGTCCGGCGGCGCGGCCGTGGTTCTGGAAGGATACACCGACGTCATCATGGCCCATCAGGAGGGGGTCGAAGAGGCGATCGCCGTGCTCGGTACCGCCCTGACGGAACAGCACGGGCGGCGCCTGAGCCGGCTCTGCGACCGGGTGGTGCTGGTGTTCGACGCGGACGAGGCCGGGCAGAAGTCCGCCGCCCGCAGTATCGAGGTGCTGCTGAATGAGGAGCTCGAGATACGAGTGGCGCGGTTGCCGGCGGGGCTCGATCCGTGCGACTTCATTGTGGAACGCGGCGGTGAGGCCTTTCGCCGGCTGGTGGAGGAGAGCATAGGATTCTTCGAGTTTCGGCTTGAACTTGCGCGCCGCGAGAACGACCAAACAACTATAGAGGGGCGTACGGCGGCCTTCCGAGAGGTGGGCGAGTTCGCCGCCCGGGTCAAGGACCCGACTCAACGGGACATGGTGGTGCGCTGGATAGCGGATGAGTTGAACGTCAATCCGCGCTCAGTGTGGTCTTTCGTGGAGAGTCGCGCAGAATCCGGCCGTTCCCGACGAGCGCCCGACGAGAGGCCGCAACCGAAGAAGATTTCGGCCCACGAAACGGTCCCGGGCGAGCTTCTGGGCGTGCTGCTGTCGCGGCCCGACCTCCTGGCGGAGGTCGTCGGCCGGGTGCCGCTGCAGGTGATGAAGGACTGCGCCGAGACGGAGGTTGTCCGCCGGTTGCTGGAGAAGGCCGAGGCGGACGGACCTCCGACGGCGGGAAGCTTCGTCAACTCGCTGGATGAGGAGCGCCTGGTGGGCGTCGCCTCCGCGGCGCTGGCCCAGGAGAAAGCCCGTCAGGCGCGCGTCAGCGACCCCGAGCGCAATGTGCGGGCAAGATTGGACGGGTATTTGAGGTATCTGCAACGTAGAGAAGAGAAGACCACGGCGGCGTCTGCGCCGCCTGAAGACCTGGACGACCGTACGCTCATGGAACGGGTCGAGCGGTTGAAGCAACAGGATAGAGAGTCGGCGAACAAAAGATAGATCCGGGAGTCCGTACGCCGATGGCGGAACAGAAGACAATCGAACGAAGCACGATAGAAGAAGAGATCAAGACCCTCATCGACCGGGGCAAGGAGAGGGGGTTCCTCTCCTACGAGGAGCTGAACGACTTCCTCCCCGACGATGTCGTGAGCCCCGAGTACATCGACGAGATCCTTCTCATCCTCGACGAGAAGGGCATCGAACTGGTCGATGAACGACAGATCGAGGAGGAAGACGGGGAGTTCTTCCTCAAGTCCGATGAGGAGGAGGAAGAGGAGGAAGAGGAAACCTCCATCACCACGACCGAGAAGATCGACGACCCGGTGCGCATCTACCTGACCCAGATGGGCCAGATTCCGCTGCTGAAGCGCGAGGAGGAGATCGCGCTGGCCCAGCGGATCGAGGTCGGGCGAAAAAGCTTCCGCAAGAACGTCATGCAGTTCGCCCCCTGCATCGAGCGGTGTGTCGAGGTGTTGCAGGCTGTCCACGACGGCGATCTGCC
>JAWODG010000117.1:0-10559 GCA_046483385.1 Candidatus Brocadiia bacterium
CCTGCTGCGAGTCTTCAAGCTGGCCCGGTACGCGCAGCCCCTCCGGACGCTGGGCGGCGCCATTCGGGCCAAGAAGAAGGAACTCTGGGTCGCCGTGTCAGTGGTGTTCGTGTTGCTGGTCATCGCCTCCAGCATGATGTACTTCGCCGAACGGGACGCGCAGCCGGAGGCGTTCAGCAGCATACCGGCGGCGATGTGGTGGGGCGTGGTGACGCTCACCACCGTGGGCTACGGCGACGTCTATCCGGTCACGCTGGTCGGCAAGTGCATCGGAGCGCTGATCTCGCTGCTGGGCATTGCGACCTTCGCCCTGCCGGCGGGCATCATCGCGGGTGGTTTCACTGAGGAGTTGCACCGCCGCGCCGCCGGGGAGCGGGACGCGGCCGACCGGCGGGCCGCCGCCCGGACCTCCGGCCGAGAGCCGCGCGAGACGGCCAACGGCTACCGTCCTGAGCCCATCGATACGTCCGACGTGGAACTGCCCGCCGAACTGTCCGACCTCACCGAGCGACTCGCCGAGCACGTCCACGACCTGTGGGCGGTTCAGCGGCTGGAGGAGGGATGGGAGTACGGACCCCAGCGGAGCGAGATCGCCCGCACGCATCCCTGCCTGGTGCCGTACCAGGACCTGCCGGACAGCGAGAAGGACTACGACCGGGACACGGCAGTCGGCACACTTGAAGCCATCTACGCACTCGGCTACTCCATCCAGAAAGCCGAGTGACCGGCGGCGTTGTCGCACCGGCGCCGACCCTGTAGAATCCAGGCGGTCTTTACCCGTGAGGTGAGATCCGGCCATGTCGCGCCTGGACATCAGCGAGGAACTGGTCCGAGAGAGCGCCGCGCAAGTTGCGCCGGTGGTTGAGCAGGTCACCGGTTGGGAACTGCGCTTGGACTCCCTCAATTACCGCGTGCTGCCGAAGGAGCAGGGTTACGAGGCGGCCGTGCTCGGGCGGCTGAGGGGGGCCGGCATACCGGTGGATGACGACCGCCCGCGCGGTCTGGTGGAACGGCTGATGGAATACGTCGTCGAAGGCAGCCTGCTGGCGGCCTACATGCCGGCGGACGAGGAACTGCTCGTCGTCCGGGAGAACGTGGATGACAGCAACCTGGACGGTCTCCGGCTGGTGGTGGGTCACGAACTGGTGCACCGGGGGCAGCACCTGCATCACGGACACCTGTTCGAAAGGGTGGACTCCGCCGTCAGGTCGCTGTTCCGGCAACTTGAGGAGGGCGAGGTCGGCATCGGCCGCATGCTGGAGACGCTCAAGCCCATTCGTCCCGTGATGACGCTGCTCGAGAGCCATGCCCAGTATGTCCAGAACGTCCTGATGCGGGAGTATTACCCCGAGGCGCACGTCGAGTCCCACTTCGATCTTCCCTATCTGCTGATGCGCGTCTTCGGCGGGGCGAAGGTTGCCCAGTACACCGAAGGTCTGGACGAGGTGACCGAGGCCGCTGCGTCCGGCAACGTTGAAGAGCTATACCGTCAGGTGTGAGCGCCGCCTCGTATCGACTGGACAATGCCACATTTGTCCCGTAGTATCCCGGACGAAGGCGATTCGTACTGCTGCCAGCGACGGCAACGGCGGAGGCGCGGATGGTGCGACCGGTTCAGGACACGTCGGAGGAGGTCGGGGTGCTGGCCCGTCTGTGGCGTCGATTCGTGCAGCGCGGCCGGCCCGACTACAAGTGGGTCGTGATCGGGGCACTCTGGCTGGTGGCCTTCGTGCTGGGCTACATCGGTTTCGCCCGGCGCGCCGAGCTGGTGGGGCAGTCCCTGAGCCGGCTTGACATTGGGTACCTCTCGCTGCAGCTTTTCACTATGGAGTCGGGTGCGGTGGAACCGCCCGTGCCCACCACGCTGGAGGTGGCCCGCTACCTGGCGCCCGCCGTTGCGGCGGTCACCGCCCTGAAGGCCCTTCTGCTCATCTTCCGCCGTCAGTACGAACGGTGGCGCCTGCGGCGCTGGAAGGGGCACGTCATCGTGTGCGGCCTGGGCAGCAAGGGGCGCCTGCTGGTGGAGGGTTTCCTGCGCCGGGGGCGACGGGTCGCGGCCGTCGAGAGCAACCCGGACAACGAGAACATAGAGCCGTGCCGCGAGATGGGGGCGCTGACACTGACCGGCGATGCCGCGGACCCCGAGATACTCCGGCGGGTCGGCTTAGCCGGCGCGAGGCATCTGCTTGCGGTCACCGGTGACGACGGCGTCAACGTTCAAATCGCGGCCAACGCCCGCCAGGCGCGGGCGGACGCGCAAGACGTCCCCCTCACGGCCGTGGTGCATCTGGTGGACCCTGACCACTGCCGTCTGCTACGCCGTCAGGAGGTGACTTCGGGGGGAGCTTCCGGGGTCAGGCTGCGCTTCTTCAACGTGTATCACGCAGGGGCCCGTCGCCTGTTGGCGGAGTACCCCCTCGTGCCGGACGAGTCCGCGGGAGCCCGCCCGGCCCATCTTCTCATCGTGGGTTCCGGGGAGCTGGCGCGCAGCATCATCCTGGAGGCCGGCCGACAATGGGCTCCTCGCTGCCGCGAAGGGGGCGAGAAGCTGCACATCACAGTGGCTGCGCCGGAGGCCGACCGGTTGGCGCAGGCCCTCCGCGAGCAGCATCCCGACGTGGATGAGGTGTGCCGACTTGAGGGCCGGCCGGTTGCTACGACGGAGTTCGGCTACGAAGGGCTGGAACGCGTTTGTCGCACCAAAGAAATGGCGGACATCAGGGCGGCGTTCGTTTGCCTGACCAGGGACGCCGACTGCCTGCCCGCCGCCATTGCCGTGAATCGGGCCCTGGCGGATACTGGCGCGGGCGCGGACGTGGTGGCCGTCCTGAGCCAGGGTGGCGGGCTGGCGGCGGTGCTCGAGGCAGGCGGCGACGACGAGTTCGCCCGGCTTCATCCTTTCCGCCTGCTGGAGCATACCTGCACGCCCGAGATCGTCCTGGACGGCACGCACGAGCGGCTCGCGCGCGGGCTGCACAGGCAGTACGTGCATCAGCAGGAGGAGGCCGAGGCTACCCCCGAGAGCAATCCCCACCTGGTTCCATGGGACGAACTGCCGGAGTGGCTCAGGGAGTCCAACCGCCGCCAGGCCGACCACGTGTCCATAAAGCTCCAGGAGATCGACTGCCAGGTGCAGTCCTCGGCGGATTGGGACCACGCCACGTTCGAGTTCACGCCCGAGGAGGTGGAGCGGCTCGCCCGCCTGGAACACAAACGATGGGTCAGCGAACGCCGTCTGCAAGGATGGCGGAAGGGGCCGGAGAAGGACGACGAGGAGAAGATCAGTCCCTACCTGGTGGACTGGCGGGACCTGCCGGAAGAGGTGAAAGAAGTGGACCGGGCCTTTATCCGCGGGCTTCCCCGGATGCTGGCCGAGGCCGGCCTGCGGATTCGACGTCGTTAGGGCAGGGCGCAGTTCGGGGAGGGTCGGAGATGGCGAAGCAACTTTTCATCAGCTACAGCACGGCCGACGAGCAGACGGCCTTTGAATTGTGCCGCCTGCTGGAGGAACGGGGGTTGCCGTGCTGGATAGCGCCTCGGGAAATACCGGCCGGGGCCGATTGGGCCGAGCAGATCATGGAGGCGATCACCGACTGCCGGGGCGTCGTATTTCTCATGTCGGGCAGTTCGGCGGAATCGGACCAGGTCCCGAATGAACTCAACGAGGCGTTCGCCAGGGGAAAGGACATCTACCAGGTCCGACTGGAACCCGTTGAGCCGCCACCCGGGTTGCGCTACTTCCTCGGCCGTAAGCAGCGGGTGGACGCGTTCGACCGGCCGCTGTCGGAGGCCGTGCCCGACCTTGTGCAGGCCGTCAGGGGCGCCCGCAGGAAGGAGCGCTCCGCCCCCAACTTCCGGGACCTGCCCATCGTGGACCGAGTTACCGTGCGAGAACGGCTGGAGGACCTGACCGAGCAGGTTGCCCGCGACGGGCGGGGCCTGGTCGTCGTCGTGGAAGGGCCGGCCGGAGTGGGGAAGACTCGACTGCTGGAGTGGTGCGAGCAGGAGCTGGCCCCCATCCTCGGGGCGCGCGTCGTCTGGGGCAAGCACACCGGCTGGGAGGTGCCGTGGGAGGGCGTCAGGGGGGCGCTGGAGGCCCTGTTCGGACTGGCCGACGCCCCGCGGCCCGTCGTCGAGCAGAAGCTGCGCGCGAAGCTCGAAGAATGGGGCGGCGTGGACGAAGAAGAGGTCAGGATGCTGGCCCACCTCGTGCGGCCCCAGGGCGGCATGTCGGTGGACGCTATGGACGCCGGAGGCGTGAGAGTTCACGAGTGTCTGGGGCGGACACTGCGCCGATTTGCCCGGGGGCAGCCCCTCGCCGTCTTCCTGGAAGACATCCACTGGGCCGACGAGCAGAGCGTCGGCTTCTTGGAATACATCACCGGAAGTCTTGAACACCGGTCCGCACCGCTGTTTCTTGTAGCTACGCTGAGGACCGAGGATCTGGCCGCCAACCGGCCGCTGCAGCAGCTTCTGCACAAGCTGACCCGGTACGCGGGGCGAACCTTCGAGCGGTTTCGCCTCGAGCATCTGGATCCGGGCAACGCCCGCGCACTCATCGAGCAGGCTCTGCCCGGCGGGTTCGAGCTGTCCGGAGCCCTGGCCGATTGCACGGACGGCTGCCCGCTCTACATCCTGGAGATACTGCGGCATCTGCACGAGCGCGGGTTGTTGCAGCGCCGGGAAGGGGGATGGCAGGTCGGTGAAGGAGTCGACCTGGCCGCCGAGATTCCCGACAGCCTTGCCGGGTTGGTCAGCGACCGAATCAGCCTGCTCACCGAGGGACGGCCGTGGCTTGATACCGTCGTTACGTTCGCCGCCGCCGCGGGCGCGGATTTCGACCTGGAGGTGCTGGAACGGGCCCTCGAGCTGGGGGAGCAAGGGGAAGCGCTCCAGCGGCTTGACGAGGGCCTGGAGGAACTGCAGGAGGCCGGAATGGTGGAGGTGGATTTGGGCCCGGCGAGTTGCCGCGTCTCCTTTGCGCACGATCTGGTGTACAGGGCGGTGCGCGAGGAGAAGCTGGGTGGGTTGCGCTCGAGGCTTCGCGGACGGCGCGTGCACCTGGCCGTGGCCCGGGCCAAGGAGGAAGTGCACCGCGAGTCCATCGGGGAATACGCCGCCGAGATAGCCGAGCATTACGAGTTGGGCGGGCAGGCGCAGCGGGCATCCGAACTCTATCTGAAGGCGGCCGAGACGGCCGTATGGGCGTTCTGCTACGCCGACGCCCTCCGGCTCTACGAGAAGGCGGATTCGCTGGGGGAAGATGCCGAGAGCACAGTATCAGGTCTGCTCGACGATCTGCCCGACCCGCAGGCGGAGGGCTTCGTCGAGGGGGCGTCCGATGTGCTGGCGCGGTGCGTGGCGGCGGCCGTAGGCGGGGCCGAAGCAGGTAACCTGTGGGACCGGGCGTTGGCCCGGCTGGAGGCCGGGCTCTCCGGCCCCGCGGCAGACCGCCTGGTCACGGAGGCGGACAAGGTCCTTTCATTCCTCACTTATGCCGCCCAGACACGGCGCGAGCCGGGCCTGTGGGATGACATTACGAAGGTGGCCTCCATCCCGATAAGGCTGGCCGAGCTGGAGGGCAGCGTCCTGAACAAGGCGCAGATACTGGACCATCTGGGCTTCGCGGGCGAGAGCCTGGCCCGGCTGACGGGAGAGGAGAACTCCGGCCCCGAGTTCGCCCGGCGGGGCGCGGCCTGCTACCTGGAGGCTTACGAGGAGTTGGGAGACAGGCCCAATGACGCCCTGCGCGCCATAGAGCCAGCCGCGTGGTGTTTCAAGAGGGCGGACGATTACGAGCGGGCGTTGGAGAGCACCCGCGAGTTCATGGACGTTGTCGAACGGTGCTCCGGTGCCGAGGCCACAATGCGCAAGGAGATTCTCGCCGAAGGTTACCGCGAACTGGCCGAGGAGATGATCGTCCTGAAGCGGGGCAACCCGGAGCGTGAGGGCCTCGTGGCCGGGGCGGCCGAGAACCTGCGACGGGCGGCCCTGCAGCGACTGGGCACCTTCCCCGAGAGCTGGTTCGCGCGCTGGTGCACCCGACTGGCGGACCGGCTCGAGGAGACGGGCGGCTGCAATCTGGATATGCCCGTGAACACCTCCCACGGCGACGTCCTGCTGGTGCACAATCGGCTGGACGCCCTGGCCGCCGACGTGGTTCGAGAACACCTCAGGGACCGGGATATGCAATGTATTTCCACGGGGCCCGAGGACCCACGGACAGTGGACGAGATGGAAGCGACCTACCGCCATATCGTCATCTTCGGCAGTACGCTGGCCCCGAAGATGGAAAGGTTCTCCTACCTGTTCATGGGAGAGGAGGACGTGTGGCGCCTGAACTCGTTCCTGAGCCGCGTGGAGCCGTTCTACTCCTCCTGGGGCCGGCCGAAGGGGCGCGGAGAGGGACAGTGGGTCATGGTGGCCGGCTCCACCCGCATCGACACCATCCTGGCCGCGGGCGCCTTCGAGCTCTCGGCGAAAGGGGACTGAGCGGAGGGCCGACGGTTGACATTGTGCTGTCCCCGCTGTAGCCATGTACATCTTGGGCCGGTGGGGGCTGAGACCGGCCGCGACCCGTCACCGGATCGGTGCGGCCCCGCGGGTCCGCGGGCCGCAGACCTTCTGCACTCATACTGACACGACCGCATATTAGGGAGAGAGACTATGGCCGACGGTGATCTGCTGGAGAAGAAACGTCTGCCCGTGGAGAAACTGCGCAATCGGATAGACCTGAGCGCGCTGGACTTCGAGACGACGGCTGACGTGGAGCCGCTGCGGGGCACAATCGGGCAGGAGCGGGCTCTCGATGCGCTGGGACTGGGGCTGGACATGAAGATGTCGGGTTTCAACATCTACGCCGCCGGTCCCGTCGGCACGGGGCGCAACACCACCGTGAGGACCATGGCCGAACGCATCGCGGAAGAGGAACCCGTCCCCAGCGACTGGTGCTACGTCCACAACTTTGAGGACTCCGAGGACCCCAAGGCCATCAAGCTTCCGCCCGGCAAGGGGCGTGAGTTCCGGGACGATATGGACGATTTCGCGCGCGACTGCCATAACGCCATCCAGGAGGCCTTCGAGGGGGAAAAGTTCGAGCAGCAGCGTCAGAGCATCCGGCAGGAACTGCAGCAACAGCGCAACGAACTCATAAACGAACTGCGGGAGAAGGCCCGGGAACTGGACCACGCCATCGAAGTCACCCCGGCCGGAATAGCGGCCGTTCCACTGGTTGACGGTGAGCCGGTCTCCCAGGACGAGTTCGAACAGCTCGACGAGGAAAAGCAGGAGGAACTCCAGGAGAAAGGCCAGAAGGTCCAGGAGCTGGCCACCGAAACCATCTCCGAGGTCCGCCAGCTCGAACAGGAGGGCAAGGAGAAAGTCGAGGAGCTGGATCAGGAGGTCGGTCTATTCGCCGTCGGCCACCTGATCCAGAAGCTGGTGGAGAAATACTCGGACCTGCCCCCCGTGGTGGAACACCTGAAGGCCGTCAAGGAAGACATCATCGAGAACATCGAGGTCTTCAAGCAGAGCCAGCAGGCGGAGGGACCCCTGGCCGGCCTGCAGGCGCGCATGCAGCAGCAGGTGTTCAACAAGTATCGCGTCAACGTCATCATTGACAATGCCTGCAGCGAAGGCGCGCCCGTGGTGGACGAGCGTAACCCTACGTTCTACAACCTGTTCGGGCAGATCGAATACCGCGCCCAAATGGGCGGGATGACCACCGACTTCACCATGATCCGGGGCGGCGCGGTCCACAAGGCCAACGGCGGCTACCTGGTGCTGCAGGCGCTGGATGTGCTTCGCAATCCGTTCTCCTGGGACGGCCTGAAGCGCGTTATCCGCACCGGGGAGATCAAGATCGAGAACGCATGGGAGCGTTATCACCCCACGCCCGCGGCCACGCTGGAGCCGGAGCCCATCCCCGTCGACATCACCGTGGTGCTGGTGGGCAGCCCATTGCTCTACCACCTGCTCTACATGCTGGACGAAGACTTCAGGCGCCTGTTCAAGGTGAAGGCCGACTTCGACGTGGAGATGGACCTGACCGACGAGCATCTGGAGCAGTATGCCGCCTTCATAAGCGCGCGTTGCGAGGAAGGGGAGCTGCCGCCGTTCGATCGCGAAGCGGCCGCCCGCCTGATCGAGCACGGCGTTCGTCTGGCGGAGCACCAGGGCCGGCTCAGCACGCAGTTCCTCTACGTGGCCGACGTCATAGCCGAGGCGGGCCACCGGGCGCAGGTCGACGGGGCGGAGCGCGTGGCCGTCGAGCACGTCCGGGGCGCTATCGAGGGACGCCGCTATCGGTCAAGGATGCTGCAGGATAAGGTCCAGCGCCTCATCGAGGAGGGCCAGCTCATCATCGACACCGATGGCGCGGAGCCCGGCCAGGTCAACGGCCTGTCCGTCGCCGACCTGGGCGATTACCGCTTCGGCAAGCCCACGCGCATCACTTCCGTGACCTCAGTGGGCCGGTCGGGCGTGGTCAATATCGAGCGCGAGAGCAAGCTCAGCGGCAGCATCCACGACAAGGGTGTCCTCATACTCACCGGCTACCTGGCCCGCCTGTTCGGGCAGGACAAGCCGCTGTCCCTGACAGCGCGGCTCTGCTTCGAGCAGTCCTACGCCGGGGTTGAGGGTGACAGCGCCTCCTGCGCCGAGCTGTACGCCCTCCTCTCGACGCTGGCCGACCTGCCGTTGAGGCAGGACATCGCCGTCACAGGTTCGGTCAACCAGCGCGGACAGGTGCAGCCCATCGGCGGCGTTAACGAGAAGATCGAGGGGTTCTTCGAGGTTTGCCGGGACGCCGGGCTGACCGGCCAGCAGGGCGTTCTTATCCCGGCGCGCAATCTGCAGAATCTAATGCTCAACGACGAGGTGATGGAGGCCGTCGAGGACGGCAAATTCAACGTATGGGCGGTGGACACGGTCGAGGAGGGCATCGAGATTCTGACTGGCACACCCGCCGGGGAGCGGCAGGAGGGCGGCACCTTCCCCGAGGACACCGTTTACGGCCGCGCCGACCGGCGGCTGCGCGAGATGGCCGAGGTGCTGAAGGAGTACGGCCCCGCCCCCGAAGAGGGACCCGGCAAGGAGGGCGATGAAGATTGACTGATGAGCCTTCGACCAGGGAGGCAAGAACCCGCCGCCGGCCCGTCGTGAACGCCCTGAGGTGCAACGCCTGCGGGCTCTGCGCGGAGGAGTGCCCCAGTGGCGCGGTCCGCGTGACTTACATTGCGGTCATCCGTCGCGACCGGTGCACCGGCTGCGGCGTCTGCTCGGAAGGATGCCCCGTGAACGCTATCAGCATGGCTGTGCCGGCCGGGCGACGGGGGACGGATTAAACGTCGCCTGGAGTCTCCATCGTGGGGAGGGAGACCGTGAAGGTGCTGCCCTCGCCGGGACTGCTCTCGACGGTGATGGTGCCGTGATGCAGGTCGACGAGCCGCCTGGCCAGGCTCAGACCCAGCCCGGTTCCGGGGATCTCCGCCGTCCTTGGGTTCCGGACGCGGTAGAACTCCTCGAAGATGCGCTCCTGGTCTTCGGGCGCTATTCCCATGCCGTCATCCTCTACCTCGACGAGGAACTGGCGGCCGGCCTCCCTCAACCTGACCCGAACGTGGCCGCCCGGCGGCGTGTACTTGATGGCGTTGTCGATCAAGTTCGCTATGACCGAGGTCAGCGCGCCGGCGTCAGCCAGCACCGTTGCGCGACGGGTGGCCTCCTCGCAGGAGAGGCTCAACTCAACTCCCTTCTGTTCGGCCTGGGCACGCTGTCCGGCGACGACCTCTTGCGCGACCTCGGCCGGGCACAGCGGTTTGCGGTCAAGGGTGAACCTGCCGGTTTCGATGGCCGTCAAGTTGATCAACTCCGACACCATAAGACGGAGTGTCCGTGAGCGCTGCCGGGCCCGAAGGAGCATGCTTTTCACCTGCTCCGGGGCGGACAGCCCGTCCAGTTCCTCCAGCACCGCGTTGACGTAGCCTTCCACGGTGGCCAGCGGGCCCTTCACCTCATGGGCTACCATGGAGACCAACATGGATTTGGCCGTCTCGAGGTCCTTCAAGTCCGTGATGTCTCTCAGGACGATGACGGCCCCGAGCAGAGCGTCGTCGGAGTCCAGCACGGGGCTGGCGCTGGCCAGGAACGTGATGCCGTCGAGGTCCACCTCGCGGGAGGCGATTTGCTGGCCGGAATCGGAACGCAGCACGCTGGAGACCAGGTCCCGAAGCTGGTCCACTTGAACTGCCTCCTGCGGGGGACAGGGGCTTGCGGGAGCGCGACCGGAGGGCAGCACGCGTGCGGCGGCCGCATTGTGCAGGACGAGTCGGCCCTCCCGGTTCACCACCAGCACCCCGTCCGCCATGCAGTTGATGATGGTGTTGCACTTGGAGCGCTCGAAAGCAACCTCCAGCAGCCGCTGCTCGCGCTCCCTTTGCAGGCCTTCTGTCTCCCGGACCAGGGACCGTCTTTCTAAGCCACGGCGGATGGGCAGGAGCACTTCATCGGGTGTGAACGGTTTGGGGACGTAGCCGTAGGCGCCGCGCTTCGTGGCTTCG
>JAWODG010000125.1:0-10957 GCA_046483385.1 Candidatus Brocadiia bacterium
GACGGTTGCGGTTCGCATCGAAGGTGTGCGCCCCGAGGGCGTCGCAGTTGTATGGGACGGACAGACGTTCGAGGACCGCCGGATACTTATGACCGGGGGCGACGACGGCACGTGGAAAGGACGCTTCCCCGCCGTGCTGGAGGATGGTGCCTACCACGTGGTCGCGGGCGACACGCGCAGCGAGCGCTACCAGGTGCGCGCCCTGCCCGAGCCCGTGGTCGAACAGATTGAACTCCGGGTGCAGCCGCCCGAATACACGGGACGACCGGCAAGGACGGTGGAGGCCGGCGACCTGGAGGTCGTGCAGGCGACGCGCGTCGGCCTGACCGCGCGTACGAGTCTTGAGGCAAAGGGCGGTTACGTCTCCTTCGGGTCGGGCCGACGCGTCCCTCTGGACCCGCTGCCGGATGAGGCCGGGCTGGGCGGCGAGTTTACCGCCATGCGTTCGGATACGTGGGCCGTTCACTTCGAGAGCATCACGTACCCCGGGGGCGCGACATTCAAGAATGCCACGCCGCTGGAATACCGCCTCACGGTTGGCGAGGACCAGGCGCCGACGGTGCGAGTTGAGCAGCCGCCTGACGGGGTAACTGTGGAGCGGGACGCCGTGGTGCGCGTGGTTTACACGGCGCAAGACGACTTCGGGCTGCGCGCCGTGCGCCTGCACCATGGTGTCGGAGGCTTCTACGGCAAGCCGGCGGTCATCGCACGGCCCGCGGGCGCTGAGGTGGAGGGGGCCGTCTGGGAGTGGGACCTGTCAGAGCTGACGGTCAGCCCCGGGCAGACGATCACCTACTACCTGGAAGCCGAGGATAATCGGCCGGACGTCCCGCAGACGGGGCGCAGCAAAGAGCGGCGCATCGTGATAGCCGGCGAGCCCGGCGAGCCTGCCGAGCCGCCTTTGGGCCGGCAGGAGGAAGGAGCAACCCCGGGCGAACCGCCCGAAGGCACACCCGCGGACCAGTCCGAACGGGAGCCGGCCGGGGAACGGCCCTCCGCGGATCGGGCCGGTCGTGGGCGGGAAGAAAGGCCTGAAGGGAGTGACGAAGAGGGAGCGGAGACAGCCGAGCAGGACAGGTTCGCGTCTCTTCGCGACTACGTGCGCAGGCTGAGAGAGGAGATGGGCGAGCCGACCGACGGGGGGACGGGAGGAGCGGAAGCGGCCGGAGAGCGCGCCGGGCGACCTTCAGCCGCACAGCGCGAGGCCGAGACTGCCCCGCCGGGCGCCCCGAGTGAAAGTGCGCCGCAGCCGCGAGACGCGGTAGCTGAGCCCGGCGAGAGGACCGCGGACGGCGAACCCGCTGGCGAGGCGGAGCGATCTTCAGACGGACCATCAGCGCCGGGCGAAGGACCCGAACAAGCCGGCGACCGGCCCGAGGCTGGCGAGGCCGGCCGACGCTCTGCTACGGAAGCCGGTGGGCCGGAGGGCCGGAGCGCAACCGGCGACGGGCAGGGGTCGGCGACCGAACCGGCTTTGCCTGAGGGTCAGGGGGCAGAGGGTGGTGCATCCGGAGAGCGAGGCGCTGGCGGTGCGGGCGCTGCGCCCGATGGCCGGACCGGTGCAGGTGCCGGAGCCTCAGGTCGAAGTGAGGGTGGCGCCGCGGAGGGAGATGCCGGTGAGGCGGCTGGAGAAGCGGGCGGCCGCAGTGGTGCTGCATCCGGCGGGCAGCTCGGGGCTCCCGGTTCCGCCGCCGGCGGAGCGGCAGGGCAGGGCTCCGACGGGGCGGGGCAGACCGGGCAGGCCGGCCCCGGCGGCACGCGGGATGGCCGGCCCGGCGGGGCGGGCGCCGGAGCCGGCGGGCAGGGCGTGCAGCAGCTTCCGCCACCCGGACCCCGAGAAACCGCCCTCGGCGACGAAGGCATGTCCGCCGCCGTCGAGGAACTGGAGCGCATGCTGGAACAGAACGAGCTGCCCAACGCGCTGCTGGACGAACTGGGCATGGAGCGGGAGGACCTGCGGGAACTGATCGGGCGTTTCAGAGAGCGTGCGGCCGAAGGTCGCGATAGCGCCGAGAGCGACAGGGCACGAGCGTTGCGGGAGCCCGAGGGGCGGGTGTTGCCCGGCGCCGCCGCGGCCGCTGATGAGATGGCCCTCCGGGATGCGCTGCCCGCCGGCGAGCCGGACCGGCTGCGCAGCCGGTTCGAGGGGGCGGACGAGCAGCTTTCGACCCGCTACCAGGAAGTGGTCAACCAGTACTACAAAGCACTCTCCGAGGAACCATGAGAAAGCCACTGCGGCTGCGCCGATACCTCGTCCATTTCAGCAGCTACAACATCCCCCAGGTTTTCACCGACGTGCTCGTGCTCGGCAGCGGCATTGCCGGCATGACGGCCGTCCTGTCCCTGCCTGAAGAAGTTTCCGTGCTGCTGGTCGCCAAAGAAGACCTGGCCGGCGGCAGCACCGCGGAGGCCCAGGGAGGCGTCGCCGCTGCTCTGGCTCCCGAGGACAGCCCCGAACAGCACTTCCGCGATACGGTGAACGCCGGTTGCGGCCTGGCCGACGAGGAAGCCGTGCGCGTGGTGACGGAAGAGGGGCCGGAGCGGATTCGGGAACTCATTGAGCGGGGCGTCGAGTTTGACCGGGAGGACGACGATTACGCCCTGACGCGCGAAGGAGGGCACGGCCGGGCGCGCATCCTGCACGCCAACGGCGATGCCACGGGACGTGCCATCCACAACGTGCTGGTGCAGCGGGTCCACGAGCGTGAGAACCTGAAGATCCTCGACCAGACCTTCGCCCTCGACCTGTTGACGCTGGACGGCGTCTGCCACGGGGCGCTCATCTGGCAGGAGTCCCGAGGGTTGATGATGGCACGCGCCAAGCAGACCATCGTGGCCACCGGCGGCTGCGGGCGTGTCTACCGCGAGACCACCAACCCGCCGGCCGTCACCGGTGACGGCATCGCGATGGCGTTCCGCGCCGGCGCCTCGCTGCAGGACCTGGAGTTCATGCAGTTTCACCCCACGACCCTCTACGTTGCGGGCGCTTCGCGCGCGCTTATCAGCGAGGCGGTGCGGGGCGAGGGGGGTGTGCTGCGCAACCGCGATGGCGAGCGCTTCATGCCCCGCTACCATCCGGACGCGGAACTGGCCCCGCGGGACGTCGTCAGCCGGAGCATCGTCGAGGAGATGAAACGGACCAGTCACACCCACGTTTACCTCGACGTGACGGGCATGAGCGCGGAGTTCATGGAGAATCGTTTCCCCACCATAACCGCCCTCTGCCGACGGTTCGAGCTTGAACCGTCCGAGGACCTCATCCCCGTTCGCCCGGCCGCGCACTACATGGTGGGCGGCATCCGCACGGACCTCGAGGGGCGCACCGACGTGCGCAACCTTCTGGCCTCCGGCGAGGTCGCCTGCACCGGGCTGCACGGCGCCAACCGGCTGGGCAGCAACTCGCTGCTTGAAGGTTTGGTGTTCGGGCGGCGTTGCGCGTTGACGGCCGCCGACGGCCTCCGCGAGATGCCCGAGGCCCTCTCGGTCCACGCCCTGCAGGGCCTGCCGCAGGAGCCGGCCTACGGGAACCTGAACCTGACCGATGTCGAAAACTCCCTCAAGAGCGTGATGTGGCGCGACGTCGGCGTCGTGCGAGACGGCGAGGAGCTGGACGAGGCTCTCGAGATGATCACCTTCTGGTGCCGCTACGTGATGGACAAGGAGTTCCAGGACCCGCAGGGATGGCAGCTTCAGAACATGCTCATCGTTTCCCGCCTCATAGCTATGAGCGCCCGCCAGAGGGAGGAATCGCGCGGGGTCCACTACCGCAGCGACTTCCCGGAGAGGTCCCCGAGCTGGCAGCGGCACATAGTCATCTCCGACACCGGCGAGGAGTGGCTGTAGGAAGGCGAGTTGATAGTTGCTGGTTGATAGTTGTTAGTCGGGGGCCGCGCTTCGCACCTCGAGGTGTAGAGACCGCCCATGCCCGACGTTCACTAACAACTGAAAACCAGCAACTATCAACTGCTCACCGTCCTCAACACATCTTCGGCCTCTTCGAGCGAGTCCGCCCGCATAACGACCAGGAACCGGTTCAGTTCCTCGCCGAATTCCTGCCGCATCGCTTTGAGGCTTTCCAGGCTGCCGACGCCGACGAAAACCGCCTTGCCGGCCTCCAGGATTCTGTGATACAGGGGCCACCAGCGTCGGTGCGCGCAGCCCTCGATGCCCGCCCCGGGCGTCCACTGGATCACGTCAAGGTCGGGGATGGAAAGCAGGTGGTCGAGGTGAGGCAGGGCGCCCGGGCCGTCCCAGTGGTAGATGGTGTAGGAGAGTCGCTCGCACATCTCGCGCAGCACCGGCACCATGAACTCGGCAAACATATCCGGGGAAATCATGGCCGATATGTCACATTGCAGCTTCGCGACGCGGCCCGGCGCCCAGGCCCAGAAGTGCGACCCGCCGACCTCGTCCCGCATCAGATCGTAGAGGATATCGTAGTAGTGGAAGTAAAGGTCGGTGATGCGCCGCAGGGAGCGGTGCACCCAATCGGGCCGCTCGATCAGGTCCACCAGCAGCTTCTCCGTCCCGCGCATCGCCCCCAGCGTGTCCAGACCCTCGATGAGGTCGGGAAAGTCGAACAGGAATTTGCCCGTGCCCTCGTCGTGCAGCGCGCGAGTCAAGCGCAACGTGAAGTCCCAGTAGAAGTTGTCCGGGTCGTAGGCGAACTCGAAGTCGTCCGGGTTGTCGATGCACGGCTCGAACCACACCGTTCCGGGCGCCTCGACGGCCGTGCACCCGAGGTAGAGAGCCAGGCTGTTGGGCCCCATGCACGGGTGAACCGTGGGGACGGCGTCGGCCAGGTAGTGCTGATTGACGCAGCGCCGGATATCGTTGTTGACGCGGTACTCGAAGTCCATCGTACTGTAGTGCGTCAGCCAGCCTTCCGGCCTCGGCAGGGCGGGGATCTCTTCGAGGGGCTCTTCACGGGGAGCGGTCAGCCGGAGGAATGGCCGGCCGATCTCGCCGCCCTCCCACCAGACCCGTAGCCGCTCCCGCACCTCGTCCATGTCCGGCCGGTACATCAGGCCACTCATCGTTGGCGTGGTCCTCCGCTCGCGTGTAAATGGGGGAAGGCGGCATTATAGACAGGGAGCCGGCGCGCCACAAAGAGCGGCCACCCGTAGGGCCGGCATCCCCCCGCTTCTGCCGAAGCGGTCCGGCACACCGCAACCCGACTGCTGGCCCGCGCTGACCCGGTGCCTCTTCCTGCCCCATTGGCGGGTCCGGACCTGTCGCCTTCTCCGTCGGGCTGCTACTATATCGGGCCTACCGTCCCAAACGAGAGATTGCCCATGGAACTTGAGCTGAAGCCGGACTGGGAGGAGTGCCGCGCCCGCATCGACGCCTGGTGGCGGGGCGAGGTGCTGGACCGCGTCCCCATTAAGGTGACCGCGCCGCTGTGGGAGGTGGACTCCATAGAGCCCGATCCTGAGGACCTGGAGGCCCACTGGACCGATCCCGACCGCGTCATCCCGCGCCTCGAGCGCCACATGGAGGCCACCTTCTGGGGTGGCGAGGCGGCGCCCGTCATGTTCCCCGTTTCCACGGGCCTGGTGGCCATCCTGGCCGCCTATCTGGGCTGTCCCGTCCGCTTCCTGGGGACGCGCACGGTATGGGTGGAGCCAATCCTGGACGATTGGGAGGATCCGCCGCCGCTGGAGTTCGATCCGGAGAACGAATGGTGGCGTCGCTCCGCCGCGCTGCTGGTGGCGGCCGCCCAGAGGGCGCCCGGCCGCTACCTTGTCGGACTGCCGGACCTGAACGGTCCCGGCGAGATACTCGCGCGCCTCCGGGGAACCGAGCGGCTCTGCATGGACGTTCTGGAGAATCCGGGCCGCATACCACCCGCGCTGGAGAAGATAAACCTGGCCTGGTACCGCTACTTCGAAGCCTGCACGGGCATCGTCCACCAGCGGCTGCCCGGCAGCATAAGCTGGATGGGCATCTGGTCGCTCACCCCGTCGATCGACCTGCAGTGCGACTTCTCCTGCATGATCTCGCCGGCGCAGTTCGACGAGCTGTTCCTGCCCGCCGTGCGGCAGCAGACCGAGTGGGTCGCGCGCACCCTCTACCACCTCGACGGTCCCGGCGCCGTGGGACACCTGGACTCCCTGCTGGCGCTGCCGGAGCTGACCGGCATCCAGTGGGTGGCCGGCGCGGGCGCGCCGCCCATGGTCGAGTGGACCGACCTCTGCCGGCGCGTGCTGGAGGCCGGCAAGCTCCTCTACATCGACTGCGAACCCCGGGAGGTGCAGGCCCTGCTGGAGGAACTCCCCCACGAGGGCCTGCTGCTGCAGACCCGCTGCGCCAGCAAACGCGACGCCGAGCAACTCCTGGCGGACATGCGTCGCTGGAGCGGCTGAGGGGCGCCCCGAGCTTCACCTGCGGTATCGGGTCGGCGCTGCGGATGTCGGGCGCACACAGGAGCCGCGGGGATCGGTTGTAGCGCCGGCATCTTGCCGGCCACGCGGAGGCATCCCTGCCTCCGCGACGCGTATTGAGGTAGTATGAATTTGTGACGGAGTGACCCATGGAAGGTTCAGTCGGACTCATCGGGACCGGTTACATCGGGCACGGGCTGGCGGACTGCCTGCTGAACGCCGGCGCCGTGCTGCACGTTTACGACGTCCACCCGCAGCGGGCGGACGATCTTGTCGAGCGGGGGGCCGTTCTGGAGGCTTCGCCCCGCGACGTGGCCGCGGCGTGCGACGTGGTCTTCATGGCCGTGCAGAACGACCGGCAGGTGGAGGAGGTGCTTTTCGGAGACGGGGGCGGCGCGTCCGGCGGGTGCGCGGGCAAAGTGTTCATCGACACCGCCACCATCCCGCCGTCCCGCAGCCGGGAGTTCGCCCGGCGGCTGGCGGATATGGACGCGGAGTTCCTCGACGCCCCGCTCATCGGCGGGCATAACGAGGGCCAGTCGGAAACCATGCCCGTCGGGGGCACCGACGAGGCGTTCGAGCGCTGCCGTCCACTGCTTGAGACGGTGGCCAAAAACGTGGTGTACGTCGGGCCGCCGGGCTCCGGCGAGGTGGTCAAGCTGATGAACCAGACGATGGCCTGCGCGCAGATGGCCTGCCGCGCCGAGGCGATAGCCTACGCCGAGAAGGGGGGCGTCTCGCTGGAGCGTGCGGACGAGGCGCTGGCCAATCACGACCGCGCCGTCGGCTGGCTGGCCGAGTCCGCCAAACGGCAGGAAGCCCACGGCGACCCCACGCACTGGACGCGCCTGTTCCTGAAGGACATGAACTGCGCGCTGGAGGCGGGCCTCCCCATGTTAGTGGCCCGAGCCGTGCGCGACCTGAACGCCAGGGCCATGGAGGTCGAGCCGGAAGGAGGCTGGCCCTACTCGTTCTTAGCCGCCGCGCGGGACATCATGGAGGAGGATTGAGTTCCAGTTCTGGCAAACGAGCGAGCCCGGGACCAAATGCCGGCACGGAAAGCCCATTTTGGAGTGCGGCAGTTCGCCGTACGGCGCAACTGCCGCTTTGCCGTTCGGGGAGCCACGCTCCCGGCCGTCAGGCTGTTGCGTCTTTTCTTTTCCTTCGTGTTCTTCGTGCCCTTCGTGGTAAAAAGAGACCGGTCTCAGGAGGAGCCCCACCATGGAACCGCTCAAGTTCAGTTACTTCCAGTTGACCTTCGGGCAGGAGGAAGCCTTCCTCCACCCGGAGAAGACCTACGAACGCCTGGCGAAGTTCGGCTACGACGCCATCGAGATCACCCCGCCCAAGGGCCGCTACGGCATGGGCGTCGGCATGGAGGACTACCTGGCCACGCACCGGCAACTCAAGGCCGACTACGGCCTCGAGGTCTCCTGCGTCAACGAGTGCTGGGGCGAGATGTGGGACCCCTACTCGCCGACCTACAAGACGCTGACCGAGCCGGAGACGGCCGACCTGGCGGTTGCCGAGACGCGGACCTCCATCGACTTCGCCGCCGAGCTGGACTGCCCGGCGGTGACGGTGGCCGTGGCTGTGCACGACGACATCACCGCCGAGAACGCGGCGGAGGCCACGGCGGTGGCCGTGGACGCGCTCCAGCGGATGTGCGACTACGCGGCGGGGGAGGGCGTCCGGCTGGTCTTCGAGGCGACCAACCACCTGGAGATGGGCAAGTTCGTCAACACGGCCGCCAACCACCGGCGTCTGATCGAGCTGACCGGCCGCGACAACATCGGCATCCAGTTGGACTGGTTCCACGCGAACTTCGAGGAGCTGAACCCCTACGAGGCGGTGATGGACGCGGGAGACCTCCTGTGGCACATGCACTTCCGGGATTCCAACTCCCTGACGCCCGGCTACGGGACGGTGGACTTCAAGGCGGTCCTGAGGGCGGCCAAGAAGATAGGCTACACCGGCTACTGCACCATAGAGTCGGCGCCGATGGTGCCGGACGCGGACACGGCCGCCCGCGACGGCATCCAGTACCTGAAGCTCATGGAAAGAATAGCCGAATACCAGCTGAACCCCGAATACCCCAACGGCTTCGCAGTGGACCTGTGAGGAAGTCGGGCAAGTTACCTTCGGCCACGCGGCATCCGCACACGAGACACCCGCGCAGAAAGCCCCGGATGCAACAGACCGCGTCCCTCCGAAGCGGGTAACGCGGGCCCGCAAGGGTCTGTCACCGGTGGGCCATGCTCCGTCGCGGCCGATCACCTTCAGTTCGGGAAAAGCTGACCAGGCCAGTCCGAGGGAAGTCCTAGCAGCTCGCCGACTGTTGCCCCTTCCTCCCAATGCAAGGCGTCGTTGCAGACTGAGCACGTGTCCAAACACCACGGTATATCCGCACACGGCCTTTCCGCAAAAGGGTTGTAATAGAGACACAGACGAGCGCGACCTATGCTCCAGGGAACAACACCCGTACCCCCGATTACGCCACTGACGCGGCGGTTCCTCGGCCCTCTTGGGCCGCACCAAAGGCCATCTGCTCCATGGGGACACTGTCCGTCGACGAGCGGAGCTTTTGCACGACCAAACAGCGCCTCGACCATGTCAATGTCAGTGGTAATCCATGGACTCATAGAGTTAATTGCCACCAGGAAAGGCTGACGCAGTTGACCGTAATAGGTGGCTTTCTTGGACATCGACCTGTATAACGCCGGCGCTGGGGATCCCGCCCGCGCCTTCGTGGGCAAGGCGCGAATTGAGTGATTTTCAGTGTTTTTCCGTGCCAAGTCTGTGCGAGGGTATACCACGATGGTCACCCCGTACTCGCCATCGCAGTAGCGCCAGGAAGGAAGCGCGCCAAGGCCACGCTCCTTGATCAGGCTCGTCAGTTCATCGGGGTCAAGATCAGCAATCTTGTTTTCTATGAATTGACGTAGCTTCTTCGGTGATGGCTGGAGACCGCCAGTGTCCTGCACATCGCTGAATTTGATGGAGAACTCCGACATATCCATTCGCTCGATCTCGTCGTAAAGAATAGCCATGCGACGTTCTTTGCCTATCTCATCGTCTGACTGATCCCGCGCGACAGTAGCCTCAATGAAGCATCCTGCCCCGCCGGGCCATTGAACCAGATAGTCAGGGCTCCGATTGCTCTCTGTGGGGAGAACCGGGTGCGGCGTCAAGCTGGCTCCCAACTGTCTGAAGAGTGCGTACAGCAGCAACTGCCAGAATGCCGCATCGAAGTCCGACCGGAACAGCGAACGAAGTGGCGGCTTCTCCCCATCAGGGTACTTGTCAAACCACGCTTCGAGGACACCCCTCACACGACGTGCTGCCGGGCGCGCGGAGCGGTTCACGAAGGAGAACCCATCTTCCAAGTAGTTCCTGGTGCCGTGATGGCAGCGCTGGATGTTATCAAACAATCTCACGAAGCTATTCCCTGCGAGCATCGAGGGTCCATGGCTCACCTGACGATATCATACAGCTTGATTGGCGCCTCCGCATCCTTGGATGTCCGACACGCTCGCCAAACTGTACTGCTGCCGTTGCCGTTCTTCGTGTGCTTCGTGCCTTTGTGTGAGGCCGCCTGTCGTCGTGGTCGTCGTGTCGTCGTGGTTAGTTTTGGCCGTTCCTCTGCGGGCTCTGCGTTCTCTGCGGTTACGGCTGTTGCCGTTCCCCGGGCTTTTGACTTTCCGCGGGCTCGCCTGTAGGCTAATCCCTTCCGGCTTTTCCCCGCTACCCCTGCTTTTTCACCATGGGAAGCTGCCATGCACAAGATCGCGGTGATACCCGGCGACGGCACCGGCCCGGAGGTCGTGCGCGAGGGCCTCAAAGTGCTGCGCGCCGTCAGCGACATTGAGGACTTCCAGTACGAGACGGTGGAGTATGACTTCGGCGGCGACCGCTACCTGGAGACCGGCGAGGTGCTGCCCGAGAGCGCCCTGGAGGAGCTGCGCGCCTTCGACGCCATCTACCTGGGCGCGGTCGGCCACCCCGACGTGCCGCCCGGCATCCTGGAGAAGGGCCTGCTGCTGAAGCTGCGGTTCGAGCTGCAGCAGTACATCAACCTCCGCCCGGTCAAGCTCTACCCCGGCGTGGACTGCCCGCTGAAGGACAAGGGGCCCGACGAGATCGACTTCGTGGTGGTGCGCGAGAACAACGAGGGGCTCTACACCGGCAGCGGCGGCTTCACCTACAAGGGCACCCCCAACGAGGTGGCCATACAGGAGATGGTCAACACCCGGTTCGGGGTGGAGCGCTGCCTGCGTTACGCGTTCGATTACTGCCGCCGCCGCGACGACAAGAAGATGCTGACCCTCTGCGCCAAGACCAACGTGCTGACCTACGCCCACGACCTGTGGTGGCGCGCGTTCCAGGAGGTGGGCGGGGAGTATCCCGACATCGACCGCGACTACGCCCACGTGGACGCCACCTGCATGTGGATGGTCAAGAACCCGGAGTGGTTCGACACCATCGTGACGTGCAACATGTTCGGCGACATCATCACCGACCTGGGCGCCATGATACAGGGCGGGATGGGCATCGCCGCGGGGGGCAACATCAAT
>JAWODG010000224.1:0-6863 GCA_046483385.1 Candidatus Brocadiia bacterium
GCAGCGCGGAGTCCAGGGTCTGTCCTACCTCCGGAGCATCGTGGCTTCCCGCGAACGACCCCCGCCCCTGCCGGCCGCGGCATGACCGGCGCCGCAGGCCCGTTCTACCCGGCCAACTGCAGGGAATGTCTGCTCAGACCTGCTTCGACTCCGCTCTTCAGCCCCCCGCCGCTGGACGGTAAACACTTACCTTCACGGGCTTGCCTTCGGCGTCTACCTCGCCCACTATCTCATCCCCGCGCGACGCAAGCAGCGGTTCCACCTGCTCAGGAGTGTAGCGCGTGGCCCGATGGATGCGCTTGCCCAGATGCTGGCGCCCCTGGGCCACGAACGGCGACCAGTAATCCCAGACTATTTCCTTCTCCGGCGTCACTTCAAAGATATGCCCGGCATCGCACTCGCAGATGAGCGTGTTGCCGTTGGGCAGCCGCTGATTCCCGGACCGGAAGGGGGAGAAGAAGTTCGTGCCGTCGCTGTATTCCCACACTATCTCGCCCTTGTCCGGAACGAGTTCTCGCACCACTGAGTAGCCCCGGTGGGTGCCGTTGTCGAACAGCAGGATGTTCCCATTCTCCAGCATAGTGGGCTGGTGCTGGCCGTCCAGAATGCCCGGCCCCCAGGCCCAGACTATCCGCTCCGCGTCCGGGTCTATGACGGCAATGATGTCCAGAGCCCGGCAGCTCACCAGTATATTGCCCGCACGGAATCGTTCATCGCGCTCTCCCAGCGGCGTCGAAGGAAGTACCTCCACGGTGTTGGTATGCGCCCAATCGGCCGGACCGTAGGGCTGGAAGCTTCCGTCTTTCCCCCGGCGATAGGGTATGGGCATGGGGAGGCCGGCCAGCCCGCAAAGCTCCTCGACGTGTTCGCCCAGGGAGAACTCCCAGAGGATGTCCCCGGTCTTCGGGTTGAAGCGCACCACCACGTCGGTCTTCATGCACTCGGGCGCGGCGCCCGGCGGAAAGACTCCGTCCCGTACCGGTTCCTCGACCCGAGAAAGGCAAACTACCTGCTCCTCGCTCACCCGGTGGAAATCGTGGTGGTTGGTCACCTCCAGGTGCTCGGCCCCCTGCCACCGCCAGACCGCCGAACCGTCCGGTCTCAGTTCCTCTATCCAGTCCGGTACGTTGTGGGTCAGCAGGTTTCCGTCCGCCAGCAGCACGGCGTAATTGCTGTGTGTGACGGGCCACCGGTGCACCACCAGGCCGCGCAGGTCCACCAGAAACTCGGTGTAGCCCCAGGCCGGGGAGAACAGCGTATAGCCGGGCTGACATTTCTCCGGCACGTATGTGCGCACACCGTAGCTTCCGGTGTGCAAGCGCATCCTCTCTCCACCGGTCAACAGCATCCCATCCTCCAGCATCCTCGGCCTCCTTCTTCATTCGCAGTCGGCGTCCCGTCCCGCCGTTCCGGAGAAGAAACGCTCCGCAAATACGAGCCGGGTCAGGTCATAGGTTCCCGCCAGCCGGCGTTACTGAAGACGGAACTCGACGCGGCTGGCTTTCATGCCTTTCCGTTCCTTCGGCGAAAGCGATTCGGGCGCACTCAGGCCTATGCGAGACGGTTCGACCTTCTCCGAGGCAAGCAACGTCGAACGGACCGCCTCCGCACGTTCCCTGGCCAGGGCGCGAATGTCCTCCTCGCTCGGGGCAAATCGAGCGAGCATCAACGCCTCCATCTCGTCGGTCGAGACACCCGCCCGGCGGCCCGATGTCCCGAGCATGCGGCCGGTGCCGTCGGCCCTGAAGGCCGCCCGAAGCAGCGCGGGGTATTCATCGGGCCGCACCCCGGCAGCCGCCGCTTCGTCGGCCGGCTTTCCGGCCGCCTCAGCCATCGCCTGCTTCTGCGCCTCCAGCCGCTCCATCAGCCTTGAGTTCTGTATGGCCACCGCGTCCACCACGGGGTCGGCGTAGGCGTCTATCACGAGTTCGAGGGCGGGTCGCTCATAGAGAGCGGTCACGAGTGCATCCAGCTTCTCTCGTGCGGCAGGCGTAATCGTGGACGAGCCGGCGTCGAATTCGACGTAGTTAAGGTCCTCCCCGCCGGGGACCACGCTCGCCAGCAGCGCAAACGGCGAGGTGGCCGCCTTCTCGAGGAGGGAGACGAAAAACTGGACAATCGCCTCCCTGACGTGGAAAGTCGGGTCGTCCAAACGCCCGGTAATGGGCACGTGAAGCTTTATCTCACCGTTCCGATCCTTCAAGATGGCTATCGCCAGCCTCACCGGCATCCCTTTCAGCTTGTCCCTGTCCACCTTCTCCCCCAGGGTGAACTGCTCCAGGACCAGCCGGGGGTCGATCTCCAGTTCCTTGTTGTCGAGCAAAAACTGGAGTGTGAGGTTGAACTTCCCCTCGGCGATGTCAAAGCCGATGGACTGCCGGCTGTAAGGCGAGAGGCGTGGCATGGACAGGTTGCTCAGTTCGCATGTCACGTCCACCAACGGGGCCGCGGGGTCGGGCTTCAGTCGGCCCTGCGCCGAAAACGCCGCGTACTCGTCCAGGACCGCAGCAAGGTCCAGAGTCACCGGCTGAGCCCCGCCGAGGACGAAGCCGTCGACGGTGGCGTCTATCTCGCTTATGGACGTCGCGTAGTCGGGCGTCACGCTCAGATCGGTCACTTCCACCTGCCCGCCCTGCAGCAGCAGCCGCTTAAGCTCGAAGGCCACGGGCGGCGGGGCCGGCGCCTGCTCACCCTCCTGCGACGCTTCCGGACCATTGCCGTTCGGGCGTGACGGGGCGATACCGGTGAGATTGAGCGCCCCATCCTCTTCACGGCGCACCTCGGTCCGGAACTCGCGCAGGGACAACTTGTCTATCGATACGACCAACGGCAACGCGCTGAAGTCGAGACCAGCTATCGCGAAAGCGCCGAGTTCGAGGAACGTCTCCTTTCCCGCGCGGTCCGTCACGAGAAGATCATCGAGCGTCACCGTGCCCTCGTAACTTGCCTCCGCCGGTTTGTCGGCGGGCACGGCCACCTGCAGCCGGCCGGCTGTGCCAAGGCGGCCATCGCCGATGGTGACGTCGAAGTCAGTCGGCACGTACCCCTGAAACCGCGAGAGACCCAAACTGTCGAGGGCGATGTCCAGGTCGGCCTGCGGGGGCGACAGACAGACCGTTCCCGACAGGTCAAACTGCTCGCCTTCGCCTATCCGGACGGAGACCTCGCACTCGGCGACCTGCCCGGGCGCCGTGCCGAGACCGGCCACCCGTATGTTGATCGGATGGAGAGACATCTCGAGGGGCTGTGTGCCGGACAGGTCCGAGAACGCCACCCGGCCGTCCTCCACGCTCAGGTTGCTGACGGTGACGGTGGCCGGGGACGCGAGCGAAGAAGAAAGGGACCGAATGCACGTGATCCGCGCCAAGATCAATCCCGTGGCAGATTCCACCGGGGGGCGCGTCACGATTACGATCGTTGAACCCCGAAAGGAGCCGAGCATCCTCTCCCTGGGATTCCTGGCCAGCCCGTTCCATGCCGCATACAGGTGGGTCGTCCCATCGGACACCGAGCAATAAGGCCGCCCGGGAGGCACCTCTGTCTGTCCCTCTGGTGTGCTCCCCGAAATATGATCCAGATGCTGTGAGAGAGTCTCGATGGTATAGTTCTGACCAAGGAGGCTCTTATAAGATCATCTCTCGAAAAGTGAGCACGCTCTTGCGGGGCGGTGACAAAAGACATCGGCGTCCTTATCCTGTATCCAGTTGCCAAGCAAAGACTTCTGGAACAGGAAGGAGCGCCGATGCCTGCCGTCAGTATAACGCCCTACTTCCCCTGGTGTCGAGTGGTCGTGGCGAACCAGAACGTCAGCGCCGAGGCCGACCTGGCGGTGGTCGACCTGAGGCCCGACCGGCGCTTCACGCCCCTGTGCCACCGCTGCTGGGCAGAGGCGGCGAGAATCTGCTCCCACCAGGTGCGCTCGGTGCGCGATCTGGACCTGGCCTCCGCCCGGGTGCATCTGCGCCTGGCCTACCGGAAGGTCTTCTGCCCCGCCTGCGATGTGGTCGTGGTCGAAGAGCTGGAAGTGGTCGACCCCTGGCAGAGAGTCACCCGTCGGCTGGCCCGGCTCATCCACCAGCTGTGCAGGGTGATGACCGCCGCGGACGTGGCCCGGCACTTCGGCCTGGACTGGAAGACCGCGGGGAACATCGACAGACCTTCCCGGAGGAGGACTATGGGCAGACCGACTACGAGGGCCTGCGCATCCTTGCGGTCGACGAGATCGCCGTCAAGAAGGGCCACAGCTACATGACCGTGGTGGTCGACTACGGGACCGGCCGGGTGGTCTGGATGGGTCAGGGACGCTCGAAGGACACACTGGTCGCCTTCTTCGAGGGGATGACGCACGAGCAGAAACAGGCCCTGGAGGCGGTGGCCATCGATATGCACGCCCCCTACATCCGGGCCATCCAGAAGGCGGTGCCGCAGGCGAATATCGTCTTCGACCTCTATCACGTGATGGCTGCCTACGGGCGTCTGATCGACCGGGTGCGACGCAGGGAATACCGCAAGGCCTCGGCCCAACAGAAGGAAGTCTTCAAGGGTGCCCGCTATCTGCTGCTGAAAAGGCGGCTCAGGAGGCGCAAGGAACGGGAGCACCTCAGGGCGCTGCTGGAGCTGAATGAGACGATCTTTCGCGCCTACGTCCTTCGCGACATGCTCAGGAAGATATGGGCCTATCGGCACCGGCTGTGGGCGGCGCGGGCGCTGATCGAGTGGTGCCGTCTGGCCCGTGCGGTCGGGCATCCTGAATCACTGCGATTACCCGATCGGCACCAGCCGTCTGGAGGGAGTCAACAACAAGATCAAGGTCATCAAGCGCCGGGCCTACGGCTAACAGGACGACCGCTACTTCGTGCTGAAGGTCAAGCAAGCATTCGACCCGCAAGCCAAGTCACTTTTTCGGAGATGAACCTCAGAAACCATATCCTGTGGGAGTCACTCGCCCTGAAGGGAGGATCGTCTGACACGGAGAATCATCCTATTCCGTCTCTGGAGGAGTGGAAGGTGACGATGGAGATTTCATGGGCGTGTGTTTTTCACCTGAATTGCCTGTGGATGTGCCCATACCGGCGGTCATGCTGAGTTTGAGCACGTCTTCCACGCTCAGGTCTGATATTTCTTCGACCCTGTCTTCCGGCATAAAAACGGTGAATCCGCCGATCTGGTAGCTCATGGGGAGGTAGACCGCGACGCGTCCCTCCTCTTCCGGTCCCATAAAGTTTTCCGGTGATTTCTGGGTGACTAACCCCAGCATGTCCACCTGCCCGTCCATGAGGCTGATCCGTGCCGGGCGTCCCTTTTCCTCGTCATCCGTGCCCCCGAGAAATTGCAGTAGATCCCGGATGGCCGAATACATGCTCTTGACTAGGGGAATACGCTCAATGATCGATTCCCCCAGACTGACCAGGCCCCGGAATATCCAGTTCTGAGTGAGCAGGCCGATGATGTAGATGCCGGCAAAGGCCACGAATACTCCAAGGCCAGGAATGTCGACGCCGGTCGGTTTGATCGCCGTTCGGATCGTGCCATCAAGCCAGGTAACGCTTTGCACACACACATAAAGCGTGATAACGACCGGAGCCACGACTACAAGGCCATGAACAAACGTTTTGAATAATGAACTCATTGGATAATTGTTCCTCCGGGAAAGTCCCGGCAATGATTCCGGGTAATCCGCGAATAGAGGATAGGAAATTGCTTCTCCACGCCGTTGCGCCTCTTATAGCACCTTTCTCAGGACAGCTCAAACGAATGCCTTCTCGGCAGTGGATTCGTCCCCTTTTTGGGTTCTGCTGGCGGGGAGGGCGGGGCGCTCCGGCCTCCCCCACGGCGTCGCTCTCGGCGGCGCGCCGATCCCGTCACGCTCGCGAGCCGCATTGGAATACCCGTAGTAATGCAGCGTCTGCATGCTGGTCTCGGTGATGTGCTGGGTGACAGGACACCGTGCTCCTTGCATCTAACCAGACGCCATGCTATCGTCTTTTCCTTGTCCGAAAGCAATTTCCTGTCTTTTTCTGGGGTTTAGCTGGAGGGCTACATGACTCTTCAATCGTCACTTGCCACCGTCACACTGTTGGCAATTGCGCACGTGGTGTTCCTGTCCGGAGGATGTAGCGCGCCGCAGCGAAGCCCCGAAGAGAAGTCCGAGCGTGAGTTTGGCGGGGCCGCGGCTGGCGAGCGAATTACGGCGGAGGAACTGCACGGACTCACACGTGCCTTTGCCGATCGCTACGTCGGCCTGGTTTATTCCGTCTGCGATGATTTAAAAGAGAACAGTCCGGATCCAGCGCAGCGCCGAGCGGCACAGGTGCTTCTCTTGGACAACGCGACCAATATCTACGACATCGCCAGTAATGCCGATCCCTTCACGCGTATGCTCGACCTTGTGGTGGCAACCTCGTTGGTAAGTCGGGTGTGGGACGACGACGGTAGGGCCGTCGCGGTGTTCGGCCAGCGCGGTCAGAAACTGGCCGACGCCTTGGCTCGCGCCAGAGAAGAATCTTGGACGCTTGCCGCCCGGGTGCTTACCACCGATCAACTCGACACTCTGGAGTCCCTGCTGCAGGAGTGGCGTCAGGAGAACCCGGATATGGTTCGCGCCTCGTTTGTTCGCTTCTCGAACTTTGCCCTCGGGCGGGGCAGATCCGCGGCAGCCGAGGTGCTTGAGGCCCGCGGCCTCTTCGCCGGGGTCGAGGAGGCGGGCCAGGCCGTCGACGAGGCGCGCCTCCTCGGCGATCGTATGTTCCATTGGCTCAAGCGCGCGCCCACGCTGCTCCGGTGGCAGACCACTGCCATTAAGGACGAGGGGGTCGCCACGCCGGAACTTGATACCGCTCTTGACGACATACATCGATTGACCG
>JAWODG010000226.1:0-3421 GCA_046483385.1 Candidatus Brocadiia bacterium
GCAAAGAACGCCGAGAGCGCGGAGTAAAACAGTCACTAACCACGACGACACGACGACCCCGCCTGCGGCGGGGCTCACGACGAACGGCAACGATAGACTCCTCACACAAAGGCACAGAGACACGAAGAAGTATGCGACAGACGAGAGGCCTGGCATGCAGATTGTCCTCGCCACAACTACCCCCGGGCACCGAAGTTCGCCGTTGCCGTCCATTCAGCATTCATCATTCCTGATTCTTCATTCGCGGTGCGGCCGCGCCGCCTGTCGGCCCCAGAGGGGCCGGGAGATGAAGGCCGGGACTTCAGTCCCGGTGCAGCCGCCCGAGAACGGACGGGCCCCGGAGGGGCGCTGTATCGCTGCAACAAAAAGAACCCTTGCCTAACGTCCTCCTGCCTGCTAAAGTCGCCTTTCTCGACAGGCGAGAGTCACTGGCAGTGAGCGCACCGACAGCGCAGCGCAAGAGCAGAGGCCAGAGCGCGAGGGTTTGACTCGCGGCGGACCGGCACCACATGTCTGGTGGCGGCTGTAGCCGTCAATTCTCGGATGGCGGTCGGGTTCCGAGTCCCGAAGGAACGATAGATTCGCCGAGGAGAGGCCATGTACGGACGGGCACGGAGGTTGCTGGCGTTGAGGATGGTAGTGGGGGCAGTCCTGGCGCTGGTTTCGTGCGATCTTCCGGAGCCAGTGATTCTGTTCGGACGGGACTATCTGGCCAAGCAGACCTTCTACCATAAAGGTGGCATGCCCGTGGTCCACCTGGAGGAGATCCCTGCACGGTCGGAGGAGGCCGGGCGGCGGGTGGCGGTGTTCGACCAGCAGAACATGCACGTCGTCACGTACCCGGAAGGTGAACTGGTCCGGACCGCGCGCCTGGGATGGCCGCGACCCGTCTATGAGCCTTTCCTGTGGCCTGCCGACTCGGGTGAGGGGTTCTGGATATTGTCCAGCGGCGTGTACAGCGGCACGGGGCTACTGGACGATCGGGGCAACAAGGTGTGGGAGTTCGGAGGCGGAAGGGACATGGAGGCGGCGGATTTGGATGGAGACGGCCGCACGGAATTCTACGTCGCCAGTCTTTCCGGGCTATACTGTGTGGCTCCGGATCGTTCGCGCCTGTGGAGGGCCGAAGGTTCCTATTGGAGCCTCGCGGTGGTTCCTGAAAGCCCGAGCGGACCAGTCGTTGCAGCCCTGGGTTCCGACGGACGCACTGTGACCGTTTTCTCGAGCGCGGGGCAGCCCCGATGGCGCTTTCAGTTCTCCACGGGACCGGAGCTGGAGAGTTGCGCCTGGCCGTCGCAGAGCATTCTGCTGGCCGCACGTGGCCGCAGCATCCACGTGCTCGACCTGCACGGAGATTTGCTCCGGCGGATTCGCCTCACGTGGCGCATCGGCGGCCTGAACGGGTTCGCGGCAATCCCGGTGCGGTTTGCGGCAGATGAGCCACGCGACCTTGCCATGCTGGGGCACGCCGGCTGGTCATCGAACCGCTCAGTGCTGTGCGTTGTGAACGAAGCGGGCACTGTCCTGTACGAGGAAACGCTCGAGTCGACAACCGGGATGTGCGTGATAGCTGAGGACGAGAGGCAGGCCCTGCTGGTGGGAGACGGAACGGGAAGGGTCAACAAGTACACCCTGAAGCCGTAGCCTGCGCCGCCGAGGGCCCGGTGCAGTCTCAACGAACGGTCGTCTATAGGCCTGTAGAGATGGAGGACCGAAGTGATGATGAGACACACGGCCGTGGGACCGGCGCTGCCGGCCGTTACGGCCTTCGCGATCTTCGAGATGCCCGCTCGCTCCGGCTGGCACGTGGCGCTTGAAATGTGCTGTGCGCTGCAGGTGTAGCCGCGGGCTACGTTGCCGTGACTTATGTATACGTTCGGCGGTTCTGGCCGGACGAGGTCGAGGTACTGTACAGGTCCGTGGTTCTCAAGTGCGCTGCGGCGGGGATATCCGCGCAGCTTCCCTTCTGGGGTCTGGCATTCCTCGTTGCCATGCATAGACGGAGCAAGAAGAGAAATGGGCCTCAGCGCGGGGACAACAAGCTGGTCATGAGGGGCATCGACGGCACTGACGACGGATAGCAGACACCGGGGCTGAAGCCACCGGCCTTCACGCCCGCGCCACTCCACGGCGCAACTCCTGCCGTTCCCACACGAAGCCACAAAGACACGAAGCTTGCCCGCCCAACAGCAATCCGCAGATTGCGCAGATTACACAGATGACGTACGGGGGAGAGACATGCTCACTTGCCCTCGTGCTCTCACTCGTGCTCCTGCTCGTGCTCGCCATCGGCCGCTCGGCCGTTCATTCGGCACACATGATTCCTGATACATCGTTCGCAACGGAGCGGCGCCGTCGTCCGCGGTTGCCGTTCGGAGGGCCACGGTCCCTCGTGGCCGGGGTTCGTACGAAGGACGTGTCGGACGCGATAAAACGCGTCCCTCCGAGGCCCCTCGCCGGAACTGATGCATCATTCGCGGCGCGCCTGCGCTGTCGTCCACCGTCCGGGTTGCCGCAGGAATGTCATCCTGAGTTCGCTGTACGGCGCAACGAAGGATCTCCGACCCTGTGCGCGGGAAACGCGAAGCCTGCACCACGGCCCTCAAACCGTCCTCCTCGTCCTCGATCTCGTCCTCGCCCTCGTCCTCGTCCTCGTCGTCGTCCCTTGGACTCCGTAGTTCGCCGGACGGCGAACGAAGGAGGCTCGGCTGTTCGCCTTTGCCGTTCATTCGTGATTCATGATTCCTGATTCATAATTCGCGGCGCAGCCGCGCAACCAGCAACTATCAACTCACGCGCATAGGCCCAAGCAAATAATCCTTGATTATGCACGTCAATCCTGCTAATCTCCGTTCGCTGGACGGGCAACGAGGACACAGGCAGAGGTCCGGGTTGATGACCACCGCTACCCAACCGCGCGGTTTGACGCATCCACCCGGAAGCCTTGCGCCGCCGACCGCTCACGACTCCCCACCACCCACCGGCGGCCCGAACTCGGGAAGGTCATCCCCTGAATGTGTGCCCCTCCGTGTAGATCAGTGGCCCACAAGCCTGTGCTCTGGCGGGAAGCCGAGTGACGCCTGCCGCCCGTGGCCGCGCTGGTCTCGCCACCTGTGTGACCGGGCACTCCTGGGGTACGGGGGTAGGTCAATACGATGATAGACAAAGATGTGCAGAAGATTGCCGCCGGAATCCTTGTAGCCGCTATCATAGTCATGGGGTTAGTGGCCCGTAAGTGTTTACCGTCCAGCGGCGGGGGGCTGAAGAGTGGAGTCGAAGCAGGTCTGAGCAGACATTCCCTGCAGTTGGCCGGGTAGAACGGGCCTGCGGCGCCGGTCATGCCGCGGCCGGCAGGGGCGGGGGTCGTTCGCGGGAAGCCACGATGCTCCGGAGGTAGGACAGACCCTGGACTCCGCGCTGC
>JAWODG010000139.1:0-2623 GCA_046483385.1 Candidatus Brocadiia bacterium
ACAAAATTAAATATTACACCCAAAATTTCAAACAACATTAAAAATGAAGTATTTATTTTCAATGATTCTTTCAAATTTCTAAAAATAGTCTTTAAAATTTCGGTTTTATTTTTAAATCTGGGATTTTTCTGTTCTCTAATTACCCAAATGAGCCATGACTGAGCCGTTTGTCGAGTTGGTCCGCCGAGCGGCGACGGACTTGCCCACACACGTTGAGACAGCGCTGCGAGAGGCCCGTGACCGCGAGGAATCGGGCTCGGCGGCGGAAGGTGCGTTGACCACCATCCTGGAGAATGTGACCATCGCGCGCGAGAACGCCACCCCGATCTGTCAGGACACGGGGGTGCCGATCTTCTACGTGTACGTGCCCCGGGCGGATCATCCCGAGTCCGTGAGCACCCGACATCTGCAGGATCAGATGGAGGACGCCGTCGTCGAGGCCACCGAGCGTGCCTACCTCCGTCCCAACGCCGTCGATCCCGTGACCGGGCGTAACAGCGGCAACAATCTGGGGAATGGCTTTCCTTCCTTTCACTTCCAGGAGTGGGACGAGGACTATCTTAAGGTGGATCTGCTCCTGAAGGGCGGGGGCAGCGAGAACGTCAGTACGCAGGTCAAGCTGCCGCACGCACCGCTGGATGCGGGGCGTGACCTCGAGGGCGTCCGTAAGGTCGTGCTCGACGCCGTCTACCAGGCACAGGGCAAAGGGTGCGCGCCCGGCGTGCTGGGTATCGCCCTCGGCAGCGACCGGGGCGGTGGCTACGTGCACGCTAAGGAGCAGTTGTTCCGTCCCCTGGGCGACATGAACCCCCAGCCGGAGTTGGCGGAGCTGGAAGAGCGGCTGCTCCGCGAGTGCAACGAGTTGGGCATCGGGCCTATGGGTTTCGGCGGGAAGACGACCGTGTTTGGCGTCAAGATCGGCGCCTATCACCGCCTTCCGGCCTGCTACTTCGTCAGCATCGCCTATATGTGCTGGGCCTGCCGGCGGGCGAGCATGACCGTGCGAGACGGGGAGGTGAGCTTTCAATGACCGCAAAGCAGCTGACCATTCCGATTCCTGAGGACGCCGTGCGCTCGCTTCACGTCGGCGATACCGTTCATCTCTCCGGCGTCATCGTCACCGGGCGCGACGCCGCGCACAAGTATATGATCGAGAACTTCGTCCGCCCTCCGGCCGTTCCCGAGAGTGAGCGGGACGTGTACGAGGAACTCACGGACTTGCTTCACGAGGGCGTGATCTACCACTGCGGCCCGGTGGTGCGCCAGCAAGAAGACGGGCGGTGGGAGTTCGTCGCTGCCGGCCCGACTACATCGATCCGGGAGGAAGTCTACGAGCCCGACATCATCGAGCACTTCGGCCTTCGCGGCGTCATCGGCAAGGGCGGTATGGGCCCCAACACGCTCCGGGCCTGTCGGGAGCACGGTGCGGCTTACTTCCACGCCGTGGGCGGAGCCGCCTCCCTTATCGCCGACGCGGTGCAGGAGGTCCTCAGCGTGCACAAGAAAGACGCATTCGGTGTGCCGGAGGCCTTCTGGGTCGTTCGGGTCGAGGACTTCCCCCTGGTGGTCACGATGGACACCCACGGGAAGAGCATCCACGATCAGGTGGAAGCCGCATCGAAGGCGGCATTGGATCGACTCGTCGGCTCCTAGCCCGAGAGGACTTTCAAACCGGTTTGCCAATTGCCAATTGCCAACTACAATCCAATCAATGGTCCAATCTACCGACTCATCCAGTCGTCAGGAATCGAACGTGAAACTATGGCGCACACCGCTGGACATCGACAAGTTTAGCAGCCCGCACGGGGAAGTGCACATCATCCCGGCGCGCTGCAAGGGGTGCAATCTGTGCGTGCGGTACTGCCCGCGCGACGTGCTGGAGATTTCCGATGAGATGAACGAGAAGGGGTATCACCCGCCTCGGGCTATCCATCCGGAACAGTGTGTCGTGTGTCGGCTGTGCGAGTTAATCTGTCCTGAGTTCTGCATTTACACGGTGGAGGTGGAGGAAGGTGAAGATGGTTAGAGCGGACGTGCTGGAGGGGGCGTTCTTCTTCGATGGCGATACGGCCATTGCGGAGGGCGCCATTTGTGCTGGCTGCCGCTTTTTCGGTGGTTACCCGATCACGCCGGCGAGCGAGATCGCCGAACGACTGTCGGCGCGTCTGCCCGAGGTCGGTGGCGTCTTCATCCAGATGGAGGACGAGCTCGCCTCGATGAACGCTGTCGTCGGCGCCGCCTGGGGCGGTGCCCGCGCGATGACCGCCACCTCCGGGCCCGGTCTTAGTCTCATGCTGGAGAACATCGGGCTGGCCGTCATGACGGAGACGCCCTGCGTCGTCGTGAACATCCAGCGCGGCGGGCCCTCCACCGGCCTGCCGACCCTGACGAGTCAGGGCGATATGATGCAGGCCCGCCACGGTGACTACGCTATCATCGCTTTGGCTCCGGCCAGCCCTCAGGAGGCCTTCGACCTAACGATCCGGGCCTTCAACCTGGCCGAGAAGTACCGCACGCCGGTCTTCTTGATGGCCGACGAGGGCGTGGGACATATGTTCGAGCGTGTGGTCATCCCGCCGCTGAATGAGATTCCCATCTACCCCTGGCGGAAGCCGAAGGAACC
>JAWODG010000079.1:0-24845 GCA_046483385.1 Candidatus Brocadiia bacterium
ATCTCGGAGTCGCCGTAGCCCTTCCGGCCGCCAGGGCTTCGGCCTCTTTCAGAAGCTCCGGATGGGGATCGGCCATATCGTCCACCAACCGCTTCAGACTCTCGTTGTCGGGGCGGGAGGCCGCCGTCACCTCGTAGGCCACCGGCAATTCGTATTCGGCATCCACCACCAGATGGAGCTTATAGCCGAACCACGTCTTGATCGTCTCCCACAGGGTCCCGTCCTCCCGGCGGCCGCGGTCGGTCTTCTTGCCGAAGTCCGCGTCCGTATCGCGCCGCCCGTCGGGCTCCAGCCCCTTCCAGCGGCCCTTGCCCCGCGGCCGGGCGTGGGTGGGGATGGCTTTCGAGTCGGAGGCCAGAAGCGAACCAAACCCCGGCAGCTCCTCCCCCATCAGCTCCACCAGCCGGTCCAGCATCCGGTCCGCCTCGTCCTGGTGCTCGATCAGCTTGCGCAGAAACCGGGCGTAGTTCCACGACTCCGGCACCGCCTGCTCCACCTCGAAGGCCGGTTCGAACCCGCACAGCTCCCGGCGAAGGCTCTCGATCGCCTCGTGCTGGTAGACTATGCCCACCAGAACGGAGTTCTACATCGGCCGGATGGGGTAGTCGTCCCGCCCGTTTCCCCTGTCGGCCTCCAGGGTCCGCATCAGCGGCTCGTCCGGGATGACCTCCAGCAGGAGCTTGAGCCGTTTCAGATCGCCCAGGACTTCGATGTCTTCTCATGAAAACAGGCTTCTCTGTGGTATAATGGCCATCGTGCGGCCTCCCTTTCTTGGGTCAGTCGTATCATACCGTAAAACCGGCAGATACGACAAAGGGGCGCCGCACATTTCTTTCTGGGGTGAAATCCGGCCTCTCCCGGCCCGCAGTCCCCCTGAGAGCCTCTGGCGAGCCCCATCCGGGGTAACCACAGTTCCGCCCCCCTCACAACCCCGCGCAAACCAACCACTTACTATCAGCGCAGATGGCTCACAAGTAACGTACAACGAGCGACCAGCGACTCTTGCCCGTGGGCGGGCGGAGCCACTACGAACGCCACGCTCCACCGGGCCAGGAACGCTGCTTTCGGCCGCCGGCCTTTACATATCCCCTCCGTTCGTCGTGCCGTTTCGTCGTGTTCGTGGTGGCCGTTGTGGTTGGCCTCCCCGGCTCAGCCGGAGAGTTCCTGCAGGGCGCGGCGGGTTTCCTCCGCTTCGGGGAAGTCGGCTGACAGGTTGAGAGCCTCTCTCAGTTCGGCGCGGGCCTCGTCCGTGCGACCGATCGCCAGATATGCGTTGCCCAGGTGGTAGCGCACCGTGGGGTTGGTGGGCAAGCTCCTGCGGGCGCGTTCCAGCAGCGGCACGGCCTGCTCGGCGTTCCCCCGCAGGTAGTGCACCCAGCCCAGAGTGTCGAGCAGGGCCGGAGCGTTTCCCCCCAGCTCGACGGCCTGCTCGGCCAGCGGCAGCGCGGCCTCCGGGTCGGCGCGGTCCACGGCGAGCAGATACGCCAGGTTATTGGCGGCTGTAACGGCGACGGGG
Organism: Candidatus Brocadiia bacterium; assembly: GCA_046483385.1. GTDB lineage: Bacteria > Planctomycetota > Brocadiia > SM23-32 > SM23-32 > B1Sed10-231. Next base: position 1,517 of record JAWODG010000079.1, read on the forward strand.
CGGTGCTGCAGGGCGGCACGGTAGTGCGTCTCGGCCTCGTCCAGCAGGCCCTGTTCCTGCAGCAATCCCCCCAGGCGCAGGTGCAGCCAGCCGGCCTGGCCGGGCGGGGCGTGTTCCAGCCCCTCGTTGAGCGTGCTGATGGCGTCTGCATGGCGCTCCTGCCGGGCAAAGCTGTCAGCCAGTTGCACCCAGCCGAAGGCATAATGCGGATGGCGCTCCAGCAGGCCCCGGTAGCGGCGCGCCGCCTCCTCGTGCTCGCCCAGGCGGTCGAGCACACGAGCGTGCATGAGGGCGGCCATGGGCTGATCGGGGAGCAGCTCGGACAGGGCTTCGAGCTCGCGTCTCGTGGGCGCGGCGTGTTCTGCGCGGCTGAAGGCGACCAGCCGGTTCATGGCGCCGGCCGCGCGGCGGCGCTCCTCGGGCACCAGGGCGCTGATGGCCTCCAGAAGCTGTTGCCGGTCGAAAACGTATCCGAACTCGCTGCGCTGCACGAGGCGGTTCTGCTCGAGGGCGTCCTCCAGCATGCCCTCGCCGGCCTGTACGACGGCGAGGGTCCAGCGCACTACGTCCTGGGCGGCCGGGCCGGTGCGCTCGTCGGCCAACAGTCCGTGCAACAACTCGAGCGCCTCTTCGGCGTGGCCCTGCGTCTGGAGGGCGACTGCCAGGTGCACGCGTGGCATCAGACGGCCCTCGAGCCGTTCGGCGGCACGGCGGAAGAGTTCCACGGCGTCGTCCGGCCGGCCGACGGCCAGGTCGAGCAGGCCGCGGTTATAGGCGGCCGCGAATTCGGGGTTGGCCTCGATGGCGCGGTTGTAGGCGGCGCGGGCCTCGTCCGCGCGGCCGTCGCGCCAGAGCAGTTCGGCCAGCACGGTATGGCCATGCGGGCGGTCGGGGTCTTCCTCGGTAAGCCGCCGGGCCAGGACGATGGCGTCCTCTATCTGGCCGTGCTGCACGCTGAGGCTGATAAGCAACGCGGTGGCGGCGGCCCGGCCGATATGCTCCTCGGCATCGGTCAGGACGGCTCGCGCCTGTTCGACCTGGCCCATGCGCAGCAGCACGCCCACCATCCCCATGACGGCGTTAGCGTCATCGGGCCGGCGTTCGAGCAGATCGGCGAGGACCTGGCGGGCCTCCTCCAGTTGGTCAAGCTGCACGTGAAGCAGGCCGAGTTCGCGGGCGGCGCGCACGTCGTCCGGGTCCGCCGCCAGCACGCGGCGGTAGGTCTCGGTGGCGTCGGAGTAGCGTCCCATGCGGGCCTGGAGCCGGGCGGCGAGCGTGAGCAGCCGTGTGGGCGTGCCGAGTTCGGCCAGTGCGTCGGCCTCGGCTGCGGCGAACTCAAGTGCCTCTTCCGCTACACCGCGCGCCAGGACGCCCTTCGCGTGCAGCAGCGCCAGGTCTTCTACCTGCTCAAGGGCCGCCCCGGCGGCCGTGCGGGCCTCCTTCACGGCGCGGTAGCCCTCGCTGCGATCGGGCAGCGCACGGAACGCTTGCTCGGCGTAGGCGGCGGCGCGTTCGGGGTCCTCCTCTCGGAGTTCCTGCCACATCAGCAGCGCGGCCTCGTGGCGGACCTGGCCCATCTCGGGCACCTGCATCACGTCGCCCGCTACGGGCACCTGTGCAGGCGCGCCGGGTTCGGCGTGCGCCGGCGCGTCAACAAGGAGCGCTTCCAGTTCCTGCATGCCGGGGGCGCGCTCTCCCTTCGCCAGCAGCGCTTGCGCCAGGTAGAGGCGGGCCTCCGGCCAGGCGGCCTGCGCGCGGTCGCCGGCGCTCTGGAAGAGTTCGGCGGCCTCCTCGGCCCGGCCGTCAGCAAGGAGGACGCGTCCTTTGAAGAAGTCGCCCGCCGGGCTGTCGGAGCTTTCGGCGCTCAGGGCCTCCGCCACGCGTTCGAGTTCCTGCCAGCGTTCCTGCTCGGCCAAAGCCACCGCGCGCAGCAGCAGGACGTCTGGGCGGGCCTGCATCTCGCCGGGCAGCCGACTGACACGCTCGAGGGCTCCGTTGTGATCGCCAAGCACGCTCAGGGCACGCGCCGTGAGCAGAGTGGCCTCGGAGTTCTCGGGATCGAGCTCGAGCACCGGCTCCAGCACGGCCGGCACGCGCTGCGCGAACCGGGGCCCCAGAAGCACAAGCTGCCGGGCCAGGGCCAGCCTGACGCTGGCGGATTCCGGCGCCGCGAACATGGCCATCGTGTAGGCGCGAGCGGCGCCATGAAGCGACTGGACGAGTTCGGCCCGCGAGGGCGCGTCTTCCATCAGCAGACGGACACCAGCAGCGCCAACGGCGCCCGTCTCCTGCAAGCCGGTGATCCAATCGAGTATGCGGCGTCGTTGGACGATGTTCTGGCGCTGCTCGACGTAGAGGTCGCCGAGCGCGCGGGCGAGGCGCTCGACCCTGGCGCGGGGTGCCTCACCCGTGGGAACGGCCCGGGCCTCCTGCCAGGCCGCCTGGGCGGCGCTCTGGCGAATCTCGATGGCCCGTCTCAGGTATCGGGCCTGCAGGCGCGCGGTGCGGGCGGCCTCCTGCAGGGTCGCGCCCGCCGCGTCAGGATTGCCGGTGCGCTGCTCGGTGCGGGCCAGCTCCAGCTGCACGCCGAGCGCCTGTCCGTAGCCGCGGGCGGCCTGCTCGGGGTTGCGGTCCGGGTCGCTGTCCTCCAGGCCGCGCGTCACGAGGGTGTTGACGCGCTGCAGGATAGGCAGGGCGCGGGTGTGGTCTTCAATGGCCAGCAGGACGTTGGCGCGCAGGAGGAGGGCGTTTACGTCCGGGCCGATGCGCGCCAGCCTCTCAGAAGCGGCATCGGCTTCCTCGAGCCGGCCTTCCGCAAGTAGCAGCGCGGCCTTGATTCTGAGCACCTCGGGGCTGCGGGGGGCCTCGGCCGCGATGCTCTCTATGAGTGTGAGGGCTCGCTCACGCTCGCCATCTGCGGCCAGCATCTGTGCCAGCATCACTGCGGCGTCACGGTGCCCTGGCCGCTCCTGGAGGACCCCTTCGAGGAGTTCGCGTGCTTCGGCCCTGGCTTCGGGGGCCGTCTCCAGCAGCATGCGGGCCAGCGACAGGCGCGGGGACAGCGCAGAGGGGTCCGCTTCTATGGCACTGCGCCAGGCGGCGATGGCCTGCTCGACGGCCTCATGCTCGCGAGCAAGGGCATACCGGGCGTCCTCCCGCAGGCGGTCGGCTTTCTCCGGCCTGTTGATGCGGGCGGCCCTCTCCGCTGCGGCCAGCAACAGTCCTCTTCTGTCGGCGAGGACGCCGCGCAACTGCCGCCAGATATCACCCAGCACGACGTACGCCTCGATAGGGGTGGTAGCCTGTTCTGCATGGGCCTGGAGGGCCTCTGCGGCGGGAAGCAGTTCTTCCCGGACTACCTGATCGCAGATGTCAGCCGTCAGAGCTGGTCCGGCGGCCTCAATTCGCTGGGCTGCCCTGTAAGCGATGATGCGCGCGCGCAGGACGGCTTCCTGCTCCCGCAGCAGGTCTCTTTCTACGGCGCTGTTCAGTTCCTGCTCGGCCTCTTCAAACTCGCGGGCCGCCAGCAGGCTCTCGATCAGCGCCTGGCGCGCCTCAGCATAACCGGGTGCCAGGCTGATGGCCTCTCTGAACGATTCGGCAGCCAGCGCTCTGCTACCGCTCCTGGAGTGCAGCACACCCCGAACGTACAGACGCTCGTGCCGGGGGGAGCGACGAGAGAGAACGAACAGCCCGCCTCCCACGATGACGAACAGCACAAGGAATGCGACCAGCCACAGGGACTTCCAGGAACGGGTCCGCTCCTTAGCAGACAATTTGCTATCTCCTTTAGTTACCGTGAACGACATGAACACTTCGCACCAGCCCCCCGCCCCGCCGGCCGGGGAGACGGTGGGAAAACCGATGCATCCGTTCCGCACGCTCCCCTCCCCAGCGTCAGAGCACGGGCGGTTCGCTGGCGATGCTGCGCTCGTCCTTGGTCCGCTCGAAGACCTCCCCCAGCAACGCAATGTCGGCCTCGGTCTGCTCGACGTCGCGACGGACGAACATCCGTTTCTGGGTGATAATGGCCTGCTCCAGCGTGCACTCGGTGATCTGACCGAACGATTTGGCGTAGTTACAAAAACTGGGGACGTTCTGCCCCACGTAGCCGTAAAGCATGCTGCACACGCCGATTATCTTGCCGGTGAAGATGCTCGTGTTTATGGCCGTCTTCGAGTAATCGCCGATGATGCAGCCGAGGAACTGCATGCCGGTCTCGACCCGCCGCTCCCCGATATTGACGCGCACCGACCCGTAGGTGTTCTTCAGGTCGCTGTTGCTGGTGCCCGCCCCCATATTGACCCATGAGCCGACGTAGGCGTGGCCGAGGAACCCGTGATGTTGCTTGTTGGTATAAGGTTCGATGACGCTGGCCTCGACCTCGCCGCCGATCTTGCAGGTGTGCCCCACCGAGACGCACTCCTTGACCGACGAACGCTCGATGATGCGGCTGTTCGGGCCCACGTAGACCGGCCCCTCGAAGAAGGTAAAGTCCAACACCCGCACGTTGTCGGCCAGCACGATCGGCCCCTCGTCGGCATGAAAGACAGCCGTCTCGGCTATCTTGACGCCGTCGCCCACGAACACGCCCGGCCGCACCTCCTCGTATCCGTTCTCGTCGATCTTGCTCCGGATGTTGGCCGGGAACAATTCCTCCAGGACATCCACGATGTCAAAGCAGTAGTCGAGCGTCCTGAACGGCTCTTCGTCGCGCACCGGCAGGTTCATGTCCAGCAGGTAGGGCGTCACGTCCGCCGGCGCCATACCCTCAGGGGGGGACTCGTCCGGCGGCACCAGCGCTGCCGCCACCCGCTGGCCCGAGGCGCAGGCGAACGGTTCGCCCGCCTCCATAAGTTCGCGCAGCCGCGGCACGTAGCGCACGTCCGGCGCGACCGCGGCGTTCAGGAACAGCGTGGGCCCGTCATCCGGTGCGTCCCGGGTGAAGAACTGGGCCGCCACGTCGTCGAGGTAATGCCGCACGATGTAGGTCACCCGGTCGGCCACCATGTGCGCGATGTCGAAGAGGCGATAGGCCGCGCAGGTGACCCCGAAGGCCGGACGCGTCAGCGTCACGGGCCGCATATCCTCCACGTAGTGGTCCTCGAACAGGACGATGTTTCCCTTCATCGGCTCTCCTCACTCAACGGTGACGCTCTTGGCCAGGTTTCTCGGCTTGTCCACGTCGCAGCCCCGCTCGACCGCTATGTGGTAGGCCAGCAGTTGGAGCGGTATGGCGGCCACCACGGGCACCAGCGGCTCCAGGGTGGCCGGCACAGTGATGGTGTGTTCGGCCAATCGGGGCAACTGCTCGTCCCCCTCCCGGGCGAACGCGATTATCTGCCCGCCCCGCGCCCGAATCTCCTGCACGTTGCTGAGCATCTTGTCCAGAATCCGCTCCTGGGCGCCGAGCACCACCGTGGGCATACGCGGCTCCACCAGCGCAATGGGACCGTGCTTCAGTTCCGCCGCGGGTATGCCCTCTGCGTGTATGTAGGATATTTCCTTCAGTTTCAGCGCGCCCTCCAGGGCAAGCGGATATTCGTAGAGCCGGCCTATGTAGAGGAAGTTCGGTCGGTCGGCGTACTGCAGGGCCACGTCCTTGATCAGATCATTGCAGGCGAGCGCTCCCTCGGCCTGCGCGGGCAGCGCCTCGATGGCATCCAGGTAGCCCAGTGCCTCCCGCAACGGCATGCCCCGCATCCGCCCCATGTATATCGCCAGCAGAAGCAAGGCGATTATCTGCCCCGTGAAAGCCTTCGTCGAGGCCACACCGATCTCGGGCCCCGCGTGGATGTAGACCCCCTGCCCGCACTCCCGGGCGATGGTGGAGCCCACCACGTTGCAGATGCCGATGGTGGCGGCACCCCGCAGCCGGGCCTCCCGCACGCCGGCCAGCGTGTCCGCCGTCTCGCCGGACTGGCTTATGGCGATGATCAGGGTGTCCGGTTCGATGACGGGGCTGGCGTAACGGAACTCCGCCGCATAGCTGACTTCAGTCGGCACTCGCGCCAGGTTCTCCAGCAGGTATTTGCCCACCAGCCCGGCGTGCCACGAAGTACCGCAGGCCAGGATGTGGCAGCGGCGGGTCCGCCGCAGGAGGTCCTCGTCCACACCGCCCAGCTTCGCGGTTCCCTCCCCCCGCAGGATGCGGCCGCGGAATGCATTCCGGATGGTGTCCGGCTGCTCGAAGATCTCCTTGAGCATGAAGTGGGGATAGCCGCCGCGCTCGATGGCCGGCAGGTCGAACTTGACCCGCTCAACTTCTTTGGTGATCGGAGCCGCCTCGAGGTCGCTCGTCTCGCAGCCTTCCGCCGTCAGCACAGCGGCCTCGCCGTCTTCCAGATAGACGACGTCGCGTGTGTGAGCGACGAGCGCCGCCGGATCGCTGGCCACCAGCGTCTCGCCCGAGCCCACGCCCAGCACCATGGGGCTGCCGTGGCGAGCCACCATCATCACGCCGGGTTGATCGGCGCAGACGCACGCCACACCGTAAGTTCCTTCCAGCAGCTTGAGCGCGCCGAGGAACGCCGCGCGCAGGTCGCCGCCGTCCTCGAGGCCCTCCTCTATCAGGTGGGCGATGACCTCCGTGTCCGTCTCACTGCGGAACTGGTGGCCCTTCTGTTCGAGGCTCGCCCGCAGGGCAGTATGGTTCTCGATGATGCCGTTGTGCACAACGGCCAGCCGTCCCGTGCAGTCGACGTGGGGGTGCGCGTTGCGCTGGTTGGGGGCGCCGTGTGTGGCCCAACGCGTATGGGCTATCCCCCCCCAGAAGCGTCCTCCACCGGCCAGAGACTCGGGCAGGTGGGCGCCGGAGATGCGGCCGGCCTGGCGGAAGACGTCAAGGCGGTCGGCACTGCCCAGGCAGAGCCCCCAGGAATCATAGCCCCGGTACTCGAGCCGCTTCAGGTTTTCCACCAGCAGCCCGGCCGTCGCGTGTGGACCGACGTAGCCGAATATGCCGCACATCGCTTGCCCCCGTGGTAGTGAAGACTGAACGATTTGCAACCACTGTGCCAATGTGTCCGAAAAACTCCACACCCCTGCGGCCGGACGCACGGCACACGCGCCCGCAACGTCAGCAGCCCCCGACGTACGCCTGCACAGATTATATTGGAACCCCCCTGAGAGTCAACTCGCGGCCTTCAACGGACCTCTGGAGGCGCTATGGCGCGGAACCGGTTTCCTTCTGCGATGTGCCGCAAAGCGAGGCGCGCGTCGCGAGTCGGGCCCTCGAAGAATCCCAGCCCCCACCGGAGAAGCGGCCCAACTCCGTGAACTCCCCGCGCGAACGCGCCCGCCTGAGCAGTTGTGGGCATGCGGCGTGTTGAGGAACTTGGACACATTACAGCTAAATCAACATGAAGGACGGCCTGCTTCGTCACTTCGCACCGAGCGCAAGAGCGAAGAGCGCCGCGGACGCGTTCACCGGGCCTCTCGAGCGGACCCGAGCCGGTCTGCGCGGCACATACTTTGCTGCAACACTACCCGGCGGGGATAAAGGAACCCGGCAATGTAAAGTCTTCCGGAAGGACGGGATACGATGCCCAGGCGCGACGGGGACACCGGGCGTAAGCAGGGCGACCGGCGGGAGGAGAAGACGCCCGTCTGGGAGCAGATCGGATTCAGCATCTGCTTCGCCATGAACCGCATGCACCTTCAGGATGAGGGTCTGCTCTTTGGCAAGACCTCTCGCCCACTGCCTCCCAACCCACCCGAGAACGTCAGACCGGGGAAGCAGTTCCCGCCGGATCGTCCTGCCTGAGCCCCGCCCCCGCGGCCGGGGTCATCTACCTGTTGTTCAGCCGGTCTCCTGCTACAATGAATGGGCGACTGCCCTGCAGCAAGCAGCGGTCGTTGGGCTTGTTTGGGAGGGATCTGACATGCGGGGGGCGAACCTGGTCCCGGCTCGCACTTACCGTCTTCTGCTCCTCGGTGCGTACGCGCTGCTGCTTGTGGGCGGTCTCGCAACGGCCGCCGTCCAGCCACGCCACGGGGGCTACGCCGCGCTGGCGGCTCTACTGGGCGAACGATTGCCCACGGGGCGCACGGTGCGCGTCATGCAGATTGAGGGAGCGATGACGAGCAAGGACGAGCGGGCCTCCGGCTGGGCTCCCGACGCCGGGGAAGACGACCTGTCGGCCAAGCGTTTCCTTTACCCTGGCCCTCCGTCCCGTCACGCCACCGGCGTTGCCCGACAGTTCTACGGCCCCCGGTCGATGTCGCCCGGGGTGAGTGAGGTGGAGGCCTTCCCGGCGCCATTGTGGGCGCACGACACGATGGGCTTCCTGCGCACGGGCACGCACCATTTGCCGCGCTTCTCCTCCGCCCGAGTGGCCAACCATAGCTGGGTTGGCGGCCGTAACGCCACCGACGCTCTCGAGGTGCTCAAGCGGACCGACTATGTCGTTGAGCGAGACGATTTCTTCCAGGTCGTCGGCGCGAACAACGGACCTGAGGTGCACAAACTTTTGCAGTGCTCCTACAACGCCATTTGCGTGGGTCGCGCGGCCGGCCGTCACTCCCTGGGAACGCTGGGGCTGGGAGAGGACGTTTATGTCGCCGGCCGGGCCAAACCGGACATCGTCGCCCCGGCCCGCTTCACCAGCATCGCGACACCACGGGTCGCATCCGCCGCCGCCATGCTGCTCGGGTTCGCCCATGAATCGGGGGGCGCCCTGTCGCGAGGTTCTTATCGGTCACCGCGCACAGGCATGACCATATACCACGCCGAGACATCGGAGGTGCTGAAGGCCGCGCTGATGGCCGGTGCCGACCGGGGGTCCGTGAGCGGCTACCGGGGGGATGCGCGGCACCGGACCGAAAACGGACTGGACCTGCGCTATGGAGCCGGCGAACTGAACGTGCTCAACAGCTACGCCATCCTTGCGGGCGGCGAGTGGAACAGCACCGAGGACGACGGGCGCGGCGAGGTCGCTCCAGCGGCCGGGTTCGACTACGACCCGGCCTTCGGGGGACTCGACGGCGCCAACGAGCGGGCTACATACCGGCTGGAAGCCCCGGCGGGCGCCCGCCATCTGAAAGTCTGCCTGGCCTGGAACATCCGCATCAATGGCAATGCGGACCGCTGGAACGGACGGGCGAATCTTCACGATCTCGACCTGAAGGTCTACGACCTGGACCACTCCCAGCGCCTGCCCGTCGCCGAGTCCATGAGCTGGGTGGATAACACCGAAAACGCGTGGGTTGAGGCCGAGCCGGGCCACCGCTACGCAGTCCACGTCCTGCGCGCGCGCAACCAGCAGCCTTTCCGCGGCGACTACGGCCTGGCCTGGCAGTTCGAAGGGCCGGGTATCGTCGAAAGCATTATCGGCCATCCGACCCCGGCACAACCTGCGTCGGACCCGGCCGGCGCAACCGAGTGAAGACGCTTGCTTTGCCCGGTGCCCGGCATCGGGTTACACTTTCCGGCGGTCAGTTATCGTAACGTTCCGCCGTTGGGGGCCATCGCAGATGCGCAGTCGTGACGATCGTGGCAGGGGGGTTCTTAGTGCGCTGTCGGCGGGCTCCGTGCGGATGGTCTCAGGTCTTCGTCGGTTCTTGCGCGAGCCGTTGTCCGCCGAGGAATGCCACCGCCGACTGCGGGCGGGTCTGCGGATTCGCGAGGCGTGCTTCCTCGATCGGCTCACGAAGGATATCCTGAACCCGCCCGCCAACCCGTTCGCCCGCATGTTGCGCGCCGCACGCATCGGCGAGTCTGACATCCGACGGTGCGTGCGCACCGAAGGTCTGGAGAACACCCTGCGATGGCTGCACGCGGAAGGCGTGTACATGAGCCTGGAGGAGTTCAAGGGCCGCCGGCCCGTAAAGCGTCCGGGCCTGGGCGTGCACTGGGGGCGGTCCGGCCTGGAGGCCGGCCCGCAACGCGGGGGTTTCTCGGGCACGACCGGCGGCTCCAGCGGGCCACCCACGGAACTGCGCATCGGCTTTGACTATCTGCGGCGCTGCGGTGTGGGCCTCGGTGCTGCCCTTGCCGCCAACGACTTGCTCCGCACACCCTTATCTCTCTGGCTGCCGGCCCCGCCAAGCCCGGCCGGGCTGCTGAACTGCCTTCTGTACGCCCGGATGGGACTGCGTCTGTCCCGGTGGTTCGCACACGAGCGGCCGGCCACCCCCTATCACGCCTTGATGACGCGCGGGACGCGGACCGTGGCGCGTCTGCTGGGACACCATCTGCCCGCTCCCGAGCATATGCCGGTTTCCCGGGCGGACGCCGTAGCGACGTTCCTCGCCCGCGAGGTGGGACGGAGCGGTACCTCCGTTCTGAACACGTACGTGAGCACAGCCGTCCGGGTCGCGAGGGCCGCGCGGGAGCGGGGACTGTCGCTGGCCGGCGTCACCTTTCTCACCGGCAGCGAACCCTTGACGGCCGGCCGACGGGAGGCTATCGAATCCGCCGGCGCTCAAGTCGTGCACACCTACTGGATAACCGAGTTGGGGTTGCTCGGTGTCGCCTGCACGCGATGTTCTTCCCCGCCGGACCGAGTGCATCTCCTGACGCACAACATGGCGGTCGTCCAGCCTGAAGGCGGGCCGTCCGGTCGCCATCCGGCGCTCTGCTTCACCCCTCTGCTGGCGGGGCAACAGCCGACAGTGATAAATCTGGAGGTCGGCGACACCGCCAGGCTCCTCCGAGGAAGCTGCGACTGCGAGCTGGGCGCCGCAGGACTGAACACCTTCGCGCACACCGTCCGAAGCGTGCGCCGTGTGACGGCGGAAGGCGTGACTCTGGCAACGTCAGATTTCGCAACCCTCGTGGACAGCATTCTGCCCGCGGCGTTCGGAGGAGGGCCGGGCGACTATCAGGTGGTTGAGGAGATCTCGAGCGATGCCGCGTCCGTCCTCATACGGGTGCATCCGCGGCTGGGCCGTGTCGAGACGGGCGAGGTCATCAGGCTTGTCCGGCGGCACGTGCGCACTCGCAACCCGCAGGTGGCCGGCATACTGGACGGCGCGGACGCGTTCCGGGTCCAGCGCAAACCGCCCCTCCTCACGCCGGCCGGCAAGCTCCACCCGGTCTTGCTTCGGGGTGAGACTCTCAGCCCAGCAACCCCGCCAGGAACCTGATAAACGCCACGACGCCCCACCACGAGAAGAGGAATGCCACGGCACCGAGGACCCTCATCGGCCAGCCGAACACCGCTTCGCCCATGATACTCCGGCGACAGCCGGTGACCAGGAACGCCCCGACCAGAAGGGGCACCGCGAGGTTGATGACACCCAACGCGAACATGAGGACGTAGAACGGCGGCAGCACCCGTGCCACAAGCAGGCCGCCCAGCCAGGCGCACATGGCGGCCGAGGTCACCACCTTGAAGCGGCGGTCCGCGTGCGGGTCAGAATCAACGATGCGCTCGCCCCCCGGTCCCCTCCATTCATGCACATCCGCCAGAAAGAGGCCCGGCGCGTAACACGGTGCCGCCGCCGTCGTCCACACCGCGCCGAACAGCCCCAGAAGGAAAACCCACCTGACCGGCGCCGGCCAGCGCGCGCCAAGCATCTCGGCCGCCTGCAGCGCGTTACGCACCCCTTCTCCCTGCGAGACTGCGTCCCCCGCCGCCAGAGTGCCGACCGACACGATCCCGAACGCCACACCCATGAACAGGAAGGCATCCCACGCCAGCCGGAGGCTGTCCCCCTCGCCGAGGCCGGCCGCCTTCACCTGGTAAGGCAGAATCAACAGGGCCGCGCTGCCCGAACTGCCGCCAACCAGCCCCATCACCACCAGGAGGCCCGGCGTGCCCTGGGGCAGCCACGGCACCAGTCCGTTCAGGTGTCCGGGCAACCAGCGCAGTGACGCCGCAATGCCGACGAACGTGACCGCCATGGCAAGAACGAGGACGGCCGTGAACCGCCGCACCCAGCCGAAACCGCCCGCCCAGACCCATGCATAGAGGGACAGCCCCAGCAGGGCCGTCAGAGTGAACATCCCCGGCAGACCAGGGAGCATCGCTTCCAGGACATCGGCCAGCGTGCAGGCAACGCACATGACGGCGAGCACGTGAACGGGAATCTGCACGTACGCCGTAAGCCGGCCGAGGCCGCCGAGCACGTGCCGGTCCAGCATCTGGAAGGTCGTCAGCCCGGTGACGGCTGCCACCTTCGCCGCCAGGTAGCCCACCGCCGCCGCTACTACCGCCGAAAGCGCCACCGCCCAGAGCAGCCGCTCCCCGTAGAGCGCCCCCGCGTTCAGCGCCGCCACAACGCTGCCCGGACCGATCAGGATGGCCCCGGCCAGAGCCGTGGTTCCCACGGCTTTCCTGTTTTCTCTCAATCGCCCCCCGGCTGCTGTCGCGCAGCAGTCTATGTGAAGTTGACCATCGTCTTCAGGGCAGTCTGCCGATTCGCGGCAGCGAACTTGACGGCCTGCTCGACATCAGGGAAGTCGAAGCGGTCCGTGATAAGCGGTTCGGTGTCGATCTGACCCGACGCGATGAGTTCCACCGCCGTGCGGAAGCAGTTGGCGTAACGGAACACGCCGGTCACCTTCAGTTCCTTGACCTGGAACTTCTGGAACGGGACCCGGGCCACTTCAGCCGCCATGCCGACCCACGCGATGCGGCCACCGGGCCGGACGATGTCGAACGCTTCATCGAGCGTCTCGTCCACCGTGGCGCAGTCCAGCACCACGTCGGCGGTGTCCTCCAGTTCCGCCCGCACGTCCGTCTCCGCAGCGTTCAGCACACGCGAAGCGCCCATGCGGAGGGCGAACTCGAGACGATGCTCCAGCAGATCTACCGTCGTTATGTCCGTGGCGCCCCGGGCTCGCGCCGCGGCGGTGGTCAGCAGGCCGATGGGCCCCGCCCCGAGCACGACCACATGGTCCCCCGGGTCCAGCTCCGCCATGTTGGTGCCGTGCAGGCCGACCGAAAGCGGCTCCACGGTGGCCCCGGCCTCCATGCTCATCCCGTCCGGCAGGCGGTAGGCGAAGTCCTCCGGCACGGCCACGTATTCCTGGAAGAACCCGTCGTATGGCGGCGCTGAGAGGAAGACGACGTCCTGGCAGAGGTTATAGCGGCCCCTGTGGCAGTAATCGCAGTGCCCGCACGGGATGCCCGGCTCCATGGCCACGTGGTCGCCCACGCTCAGAGTCTTGACCTGCTGCCCCACCCGGACGACCTCCCCGGCGGCCTCGTGCCCCAACACGAGCGGCTCGCGCACGATGAAGTCGCCGATGCGCCCGTTCTCCATGAAGTGGATGTCCGAGCCGCAGACGCCGCACGCCTTCACGGCCACCAGCACGTCCCGCGGCCCGACCTCCGGCACGGGCACCTCGCGCAGTTCGAACTCCTCCGGCTCGGTCAGAAAGACCGCCTTCATCGTGTCATCGGACGTCATTGGTTGCTCCCCAGGATGCATGGCTGGATCCGGCGCTTCGGTCGGAAGTTTAGCCCGCCGCGCCGGAGCGCGCAAGTCGCCGCGGACCACCTCACACAACCTGCCAGTCGAAAAGGTAGGTCAGTGTCGGACACTGGCTCTGCGACAGCGCGCGGTAGGCTTCCCCCGCCTGCTCGGGCGGGATCGCTTCCGCCAGACCGTCCGTCCGTACTCTTCCTTCGACAAGCCACCCCAGCCCGCCGGCCAGGTTCCGGTAAATGCTTCCCCGCGCGAAGTCCCGGTCGTGCCGCGGCAGTTCCCACTCCCAGCCGCTCCTCAGCGTCACGTAGCGGTGGAAGACCTCATCGAGGATGTCGAAGGCATCCAGCCCGGCGCGCTTCTCCCACGGGACGCCGACCAGCACCACTTCCCCGCCTTTGCGCACCAGGCGGCAGCCGTCCAGCGCCGCGGCTTCATGCCCCGAGCATTCCACCACCAGATCCACCGTGCCCGCCCACTCCTCATCCTCCAGCGGCGCGGCCGCAAACACCGGTTCGACGCCCGCCCTGCGCGCCAACTCCCGGCGGTCCTCCCGTGGCTCAACGGCCGACACGGTGTAGCCGCAGGAGGCAAAGACCTGCGCCGCCAGGTTGCCCACCAGACCCAGGCCGGTCACGACCACCCGACCCGGCGGACGCGCCTCCGTTGTCACCAACGTCGTCTGGCTGACGGCCATCAGGCGCGCAAACACCGCCCGCTCGGGCGCCAGCCCCTCGGGAACCGGCACGACCTCGGACGCGTCGTGGCGCTGACGGGATTGGTGTCCACCCATGCTGAACACCACGTCGCCAGCGAGCACCGCTTCCACGTCCTCACCCGTGTCTTCGACTTCGAAGACGCTCGCGTAACCCAGACCGCGAGGCAGGTTCCCCGTCAGGCCGCGGTACACGGCCAACTCCGTGCCGGCACTGACAAGGCTGAAGAGCGTCCGCCCGACCACCTCCGTCGGCCCGAGCGGAGAAGCGTCTCCCGCCACCGTCACCAGTTCGGCGTGCTCCGGCTCTGTAACCCGGATCGCCTTCTGCTCGCATTCCATCTCGTTGCTCTCTCCATGTGCAGTCTTCACCCCGAGCCTCAGCCCGCGGCGCGCAACGCCCACACGAACGTCTGCAGCGTCAGCGGCGCGCAGCCCTCGTAGTGGTTGTTCGCGTTGACATAGGTCTCCAGCCCCTGCTCGGCATTCTCGCGCACGATTTGTACGGCCGTCTCGATGCCTTCGGGCTGGGGCTGCACCACCTCGTTCCATTCCCCGCCGGTCATTTTCTCGATGCCCTCCCGGGTCGGCCCGTGCAGCCGGACAACACACGGAGCTCCGGTCCGCGTGTCGTGCTCGGCGAGGACCTCCCCGATGCGCGGCATGTAGTAGCCGTCCAGGAAGACGTAGCCGAGCCCGTGGTCGCGAAGGAACTCAAAGAACTCCGGCCGCAGGTAGTTCGGGTTACGCGTCTCGATGGCATATTCGCAACCCTCCGGCGCCTCACCGAAGAATTCATGCAGTTGTTGCAGGAATGCACCCAGCGACGGCATCTTCTCCTTGTTGAGATACTCGAACTGGAACATGACCGGCCCGAGCTTCTCCCGCATTGGCTCCAGCGCCTCCAGAAAGTGCCGCAAAAGTTCAGGATTGAGAAACAGCGCGTTCGGCTTGTTGGCATGCTCGCGGTAGGCCTTCGGCTGTTTCTTGTAGAAGTGGGTCAGCGTGATCGAGTTGGGGGCCTTGACGGTGAAGACGAAGTCATCCGGCACGCTCTCCGCGTAGGTCCGCGCGGTCTCGGGGTCGGGCAACTTCGGCCCCGGCGGGAAGAGGCTCCAGAACCACTGATCGATCTCCACCGTCCGGAAGTGACGGGCATAGTCCGGCAAATAGTCGTCCGGGTCGTAGTCCGCGTCCGGATCGTAAACGATGCCCTTCCACGAATCGAACTTCCACGAGCACGTCCCCACCCGCACGAGTTCGCGGTACTGCTCCGGAACGTCGACGTCCAGCTTTTGCACGGCGCCCCTCCCCCTTTGCGGTCTCCGCAAGCATAGAGCCCGTCCGGCGCGACGTCAACCCATTCCTCGGAGTGCAGGCAGCCGGCGAGCATGTATAATGGGATTGTGCATCGACCTGAAAGGAGGCCTGTAACATGCCGAGTTCGCGCCTGATGCTCGTTCTGCTGGCACTGCTGATCGCATTCGTTCTCGCGCTGTTTGCGGGCATCGCCGGGGGCGCCTCCGCCCGCACGGGGCAGGTCTTCATCCGGGAGGGCACCATATGGTCGGTGGAGTGGGAGGACGGCCGCGGCGGCACCCATGGGCTCACGCGGGCCGGCTTGCCGGAGGCCGTGCCCGGGACCAGCGGAGGCTGGAACGTGGACATGAAGGGCCGCCTGTTTACCACGCACCTCGAGCTGGAGCGCAGGGGACAGGAAGGACTGGAAGTTCAGGTCATTCCCATGAGCCGCATCGTTAGCGTCCAGTTCGGCGACGGCGGCATTACGGAGGTCGAGGGACCCGAGGAGACCGGTGCCTCTGACTGAGTCACACCCACCCAAAGAACACTGATCTGCACACAGGAAGCTTCGGGGGAAAACGCTATGATCGAACGATGGGACGTTGTCGTTATCGGCCATCCGTCGCGGAACCCTTACTGGGGCGAGAGCCGCGATCGACGTGTCCGCACGCCCGTCTGCACCTGCACGCTGGTCACGGGGCACGACTTCCGCCTGCTGGTGGACCCGTCTTACTCCGATCAGGAACAGATGGAGTATGCCCTGCACCGACGCAGCGGCCGGCGGCCGGACGAGATCGACTGCGTCTTCGTCACGCACCCGCACGGAGACCACGTGGCGGGGCTGGAGTGCTTTCCGGCGGCCACGTGGTGTGCCGCGGCCGCGGTGGCAGACCAATTAAACGCCGCCGGTCGGTTTTCTCAGCAGGTTGCGGACGCGGCCGAAGTCCTGCCGGATGAGTTCGACCTCATCCCCACGCCGGGGCACGTTGCCGGTCACCACAGCCTGCGCTTCGACTGCGGCGGTCGCTCCGTGGTGGTCGCGGGCGATGCGACAATCACGCGCGATTTCTGCCGCGACGGACTCAGCTCGTTCAGCGAACCGACCGAAGAGGAAAAGCGCTCCGTCCAGCGCATGGTGGACGTCGCCGACGCCCTCGTGCCCGGCCACGACAACTGGTGCCTCGTGGACTGGACGTAACTGCCCTGCGGCTCGTTACGCGAACCGCACCCTGACACTGGCGATCCCGTGCGACGGAATCTCCACGGAGAAACCGTCTTCGGTTATCTTCGCCGTGGACGACGCCAATGGTCGCTCCAGCAGATCCACCTCGGTGATCTCCTTCGGCTCACCCAACAGTTCGGGATTCAAACCCACCGTCGTCCGGCCGCTCCGGCCGGTCAGCTCACAGAGACGCAAAATGACGCCGCTGTCATCCTCGCACTGCTTCATCGACGTCAGAACCGCGCCTGCGGGCTCAATCCGGGTGACCGCCGCTGCGGCCGAAGGCAGTTCGCCCTCGTGGGCGTCCGTCGCGATGATCTGCAGCGGATGATTGAACGCAGCCCCCAGCCGGCACAGGTCCACCGCGTCCGGCGCCTCTCCATGCGGCCGCACCGCCATGCGCATGCTGTGCTGTCCGACTTCCGGGAACGGGTCGGGATTGTAGCTGCTGCGGATCAGCGTCAGGCGCAACGTGGAACCGTCCAGAGAATGGCCGTACTTGCAGTCGTTCAGCAGCGTCAGACCGGCCGGCTCGTCCTCCGATGCGCTCCGACCCGCCACGTGCGCCCAACGCAATGCCGGCACTTCCTGGCCGTCGTTCATATCACGCGTCATCGAGCCGAACGGTATTTCGTAGCGCCCCGTGCAGTCGGTCAGCGCCAGGGGGAACGCCATCCGCAGCGTCGGTGTGCCCTCTTTCGGTCCACCGATCTCCACCCAGCGCGCCTCCACCTCTATTTCCAGAAGCGGGCTTCCGGCCCGCAGTGTGTACGTCACTGTGATATCGGAATCTCGCACACGGGTCTTGGCGACCAGCGACGCGACATATGGGCCCGTCTTGTCGGCCTCGAACGACGTGACCTCGGGCGCTCGTTCGCAGCGGATAGGCTCATTGATGACCCACGAAGCCATGGCGTGAGGCCGCTCCAGAACATACTCCAGGACACCCAGTGGTCGCTCGGGGTCGGCCAGATCCCGGCCCGTCGCCTTGTCCACCAGCCGGGTCACCCCGCCCGTCGTCGGGTCGAAGACCGCCTCAATGAGGCCGTTCTCGAGCACCGTGCGACGGGGATGCTGCGTGTCCGGGGACGGGCTCTCGGCCCGGCAACGCACGGCGTCTTCCGGCTCGTGGGTGCTGCCCGGCTCCACCCGGCACACGGAGTAGCCCATCGAGCCCACGGCCGCGGGGAACGCCAGATCTACCCGGTGATGTCCCCAGTAGTCGCGCTCGTCCAGTTTCTGGGCCCGCATCAACTGGCCTGACCCATCGCGCACGACGTAGGAGAGGTCCGGTTCGGGCGGGTCCCACACCGTGGCGGTGACGACCTCCCGCCGCTCCTGCGCCAGCGGGTTGAACACGAGGAAGGGCCTGGTCGGCCCGGCCGCGTGCGACGCGCCGGAGACCCCGCTCAAGCCGGACCCGAACCCCGGCCCGGCTCCCACGCCGCCGCTCTCCGGCGGAGTCTCCTCGACATCCTCCCCGAAGGATGTGTCCACCACCGACGCCAGCGCCCGCAATGACTGCGTTTTTACCATGCCCGTGGCCGCGGCGGACTCCTGAAACCGGGCCATCTGGTGCTGCACCGTGGCGGCCACGCCGGAGCCCGGCAGTATGTCGTGAAAGTGCCCGAACAGCGTGTCGATCCACGCCGCGCGCAGTTGCTCGGCGGGGTAGTCACAACCCAGGACGCGTTGCGCCAGCACGGCGGCGGCCTCGGCCTCCACGCAGTAGTTCTCCCCCAGCCGGTTGGCTTTCTTCAGCCGGCTCTGGGACGTGTAGCAACCGGTGAACTCGAAGTTCAACTCCTGCTCCAGCACGGGCCAACTGTCGCCGTGCTCCTCCAGTATGTCGTAGAAAGCGGACGCCGTGGACAGCCTGAAGTTCGGAAAGACCGGCCAGGCGTCCATCCGATGCGCTTTCACGATGTCTTCACGGGTGGGCCCGCCGCCATGGTCTCCCACGCCGTACACGTTCATCCAGTCCTTCAGCCCGGTTTCCTCGCAGAACTCCAGCAGGGCCGTGGCGTTGGCCGGGCAAACGCTGTCGTTGTACCACGAGATCTCCAGATAGACGAGGATGCGGGAGCCGTCCGGGCCCTGCCACCAGAACACGGGAGGCTTGTCAGCGGCGCCTCCGCGGCACATGTAGTAACGTTTGACCGCTCCGCGGCTCACGATGGAAGGTATGGTGAGCGCGTGGCCGAACGTGTCCGGCTCCCAGTCGAGCGGCTGCTCCTCCGGCTCCAGGCCGAACAGATCCTTCACGTAGCGTCGGCTGTAGAGCAGATGGCGCGCCAGGCTTTCGCCGGAGGCCAGGTTCTTGTCGCCCTCCACCCAGTGCGCGGCCGCCACCTCCCAGCGGCCTTCGGCGACCCTCTCCTTGATGCGCTCCAGCATCTGCGGATTGTAGCGCTCCATGATCTCGTAGACCGAGCACTGGCTCTGGGTGAAGCAGAAATCGTCGAACTCTTCCATCAGCTTCAGCACGGTGGTGAAAGTGTCGTTCGTCGTCGCCACCGTCTCCGGCCACGACCACATCCAGTTCATGTCGATGTGGGCGTGCCCCACGCAGTGGACCGTGTACTGTCCGGCGACCTCGGCCACCGGCGCCAGCATATCCTCGGCCTGGCGGACGGCATCGGGCAGACGGCCCATGCCCCCATCGTCTACGGCCTCGACGACGGCCTCCTCCGCCCGCTCTATCAGTTCCCGCCACTCTTCGGCCTTTTCCGGGTGAAGCCGCGTCAGGCCCCTCGCGAACTTCATCTCCCCCAGCAGCCGCTCCTTCCACTCTTGCGCTCTCTGGCCGGCTCCCGCCAGCGCTCTGCCCACCGGTCGCAACGTGTCGTCCTGCATAGCTGTACCTTCCGCCTGATGGATGGCCGTGTTCCGAGACGCCGCATGGTATGCGGGTCAGAACGCGGGTTCAAGGCCCGACTATGGCCCTGACGCTTGCCCCAATGTCGCTTCCCGGGTATCTTGCGCTGGCCGGGGGCGATCGTTCATCCGCCGCGCAGGCAGGCACACCGGAGCATGCGCAGGAATGGGAGGTCCAACAATGCCTACCAACGGGGACGTGCAATGGCATGCGCTCGAGACCGAGGAAGCGCTGTCCCGGGTCGAGTCGAGCCCGGACGGCCTGAGTCCGGAAGAGGCTCAACGACGGCTGGAGGAGCATGGCGGTAACGAGTTGACGGGGCAGGAGGGCATCAGTCCATTTCGCCTGCTGCTCCGGCAGGTGCACAACCCGCTGATATACCTGCTGTTCGGCGCAGCCGTTGTTTCGGTGACGGCCGGCCACCTGGTGGACGCGGGGGTCATCATGGGCGTGGTTGTGCTCAACACCCTGCTGGGCTTCGTGCAGGAATGGCGAGCCGAGGGCGCGCTGGCGGCTCTGCGGGAGATGTCCGCGCCCCGTGCGCAGGTGTTGCGGGGTGGGGCGACCGAGACGGTGGATGCCCGTACCATCGTGCCGGGAGACGTACTGGTGCTGGAAACCGGGGACCGGGTGGCGGCCGACGCGCGAATGCTGCAGGCCGAGGACCTGCACGTCGACGAGTCGGCGCTGACCGGGGAGTCCCAGCCGGTGGCGAAAGGGCCGAGCCCCGTGGACCCGGACACCCCGATGGCCGACCGCTGTAGCATGGTCTGGATGTCCACAAACGTCACCGGCGGCCGGGGGCGGGCCGTAGTGGCAAAAACGGGGATGGACACCGAGATGGGCCACATCGCCGGAGAGGTGCAGGCCACCCGGCGCGAGAAGACGCCCCTCCAGAAACGCATGCACAAACTGAGTGTGTTCCTCGGGATACTTGGCGTTGCACTCGCCGCGCTGGTGTTTGTGGTGGGGCTGCTCGCCGATCACGAGTTTGTGGAGATGTTGCTATTCTCGGTGGCCGCCGCCGTCTCCGCCATTCCGGAGGGGCTGCCGGCGGTGATAAGCGTCACACTGGCGCTGGGCGTGCGCCGCATGGCCGACCGCCACGCGATTGTGCGCCGCCTGCCCGCCGTGGAGACGCTCGGCTCCATCACGACTATCTGTTCGGACAAGACCGGCACCATCACACGCAACCAGATGACCGTGCGGCGGCTGTGGGCAGGAGAGAGGTTTTACGAGACCACCGGGGAAGGTTACGAGCCCGAAGGCGAGATTCGTACGGACGAGGGCGAGGCGCTGGACCAGCTGCCCGAGGACCTGGCCGGGCTCCTGCGCATAGGTGCTCTGGCCAACAACGCCCTGCTCAAGGAAGAGGACGGAACATGGACCGTGCAGGGCAGCCCGAGCGAGGGCGCTCTGCTGGCAGTGGCGCGCAAGGCGGGATTGGACACCGAGCAACTGGCCCAGGAGGCGGACCGCATCCACGAGATACCCTTCTCCAGCGCCCGTCAGTACATGGCCACCCTCCATCTGGAGGAGGACCGTGAGCAGCGGGTTCTGCTGGTCAAAGGCGCGCCCGACCGACTCCTGGACTACTGTTCCCACATCCAGGTGAACGGCGAGCGCGTTGAGATGGACGACCGCCGCCGCGAACAGGTGGAAGAGGTCGCGCGGCAGTTTGCCGACGAGGCCATGCGGGTGATGGCCGGCGCCTGGCGGGACGTCGAACAGGACAAGGACCGTGTGGAGGAAGAAGACGCCGAGTACGGGCTAACGCTCGTCGGCCTGTGGGCAATGCTTGACCCACCGCGGGACGAAAGTGTCGAAGCCGTGGCCGAAGCCAAACGAGCCGGCATCCGCCCGATCATGATAACCGGCGACCACGCCGCTACGGCCCTGGCCATAGCGCGGAGGGTGGGTATTGCGGAAGACGGCAAGGCCTTGTCCGCCGATGACGTGGATGGACTGGAGCCGCATGAACTGGCCGAAGCCGCACTGCGCGACGGCGTTTTCGCACGCGTGACCCCGGCTCACAAGCTCAAGATCATGCAGTCCCTGAAAGACCACGGGCAGGTTGTGGCCATGACCGGCGATGGCGTCAACGACGCTCCCGCCCTGAAAGGCGCCGACATCGGGGTGGCCATGGGGCAGGCGGGCACCGAGGTGGCCAAGGAGGCCGCCGACATGGTGCTGACCGACGACAACTTTGCCACCATCGTTCACGCAATCGAGGAAGGGCGGGTAATCTTCAGCAACCTGCAGCGGGTGGTCTTCTTCCTGCTGTCAACAAACGTGGGGGAGATACTGACCCTTATCGGGGCCCTGTTGCTCGGCCTGGACTTGCCGCTGACGGCCGTCATGATCCTGTGGGTCAACCTGGTGACGGACGGGGCGTGCACGGTGCCCCTCGGAGTGGAGCCGCGACACGGCGACGTGCTGGACCGACCGCCCCGGGACCCTCGCGCCCCCATTCTCGACTGGGCACTCGGGCGCCGTATGGCTATCCTCACTCTGGTGATGGCGGCCGGCACGCTGGCCCTTTTCTGGTACCAGTCGGGGGCCGGCTCGCTGGAGCACGCCCGCACCGTCGCCTTCACCACCATGGCCGCCTTCCAATGGTTTCAGGCCTTCAACGCGCGCTCCCGCTACCAGTCGGTCTTCAGAATAGGCTTTGCGCGGAACCGATGGGTCATGGTGGGGTTGGGGACCGCCGTCGCTCTGCAAGTGCTGGTCGTCCACACCGGTCTCGGCCGGCTCCTGTTCGGCACGACTTCCCTCAGCGCCTTCGACTGGCTGCTGATAGTGCTTGTATCCAGCTCCATTTGGGTGGTTGACGAGTTGATGAAGCTGTTCGGAGTCCACGGAAGCCGCGCCCAGAGCACCCGCCCGCAGGGCGCCACCAACACCGGATAGCCCGATCCGCGGTAAAGAGAGATCCACACAGCTCAGATGCAGGCTGACGGTGCGGTCGTCAAGTGGTAGCAGTGGGCAAAGACTTTTCCCCCGCCCGGCCGCAGTGAACGCAACGAGGAGGCATCACTTCCTGCCCTGTGCCGTCCCTGTTACTTCGCCCTGCCTGGCGCCAGGGTCCGCCGGGCTATGGAGGGCGAAGGAGGATGGTCGCCCGGACCGGACGTGGTTAGAAAACTTTGCTTCTCAGGCCGCTGCCTTGCCGCCCGGGGTTACCACAGCCATCTCGGGGATCGGAGCTTTAGCGAGCTGACCCCGTTACCAGAAGTGGCGTTTGGCAAACGCATGTCCGGAGCCTGATTTGAGATAGCGCTCAAAATCAGCTGCCTTCTCGTCGTCCTCGAACCGGATTACCACGACGGGCTCCCAGGGCTGGAACTTCTTCGTATGGGAGGAGCTGCTGGAATTGTGTTGCTTCAGGCGTTCGGCGAAATCCTCTGTGATGCCTACGTAACACTCTTCGGGGTGGGAGAGGCTCTGGAGGAGATACACATATTTCATAACGTATCCGAGTCGTCTTAGCAGTTGGCCCTACTCCGCCCCTCGCGAGGCTCGGGGCTACGAAGGGCGACCATCCACCTTCGCCAGCCTGCGAATTCGAGGGCACTTTGGGCACTGGAGAGGGCTTGTCCTCCGTAGCGCTCCGACGCCCATGGCAGCGGAGGGCGAAGGAGGATGGTCGGCCCGACCGGACACGGTTAGAACAATTCGCCGCGGAGGCCGCCGCCCTGTCCAGCGATGTCTCAGAGGCCATTCTCCAGGCAGCGTAGGGTGACGAGGGCTCTGCTCACAAGGCCAGGGCGCTGGCCAACCGCCCGAACCCCACTTGAGCCGTCCGGGCGAGAATGTGCTGGACCTGTTCGGC
>JAWODG010000133.1:0-13226 GCA_046483385.1 Candidatus Brocadiia bacterium
GCAGGTCTCCTGGCTTGAGGCTATCTACTTGCTGCGCCTTCCCGGAAAAAAGTTTTCCAGTGGCATAAAGCAACTTTCGGTACCTTTCACAGTAACGGGTTTGCGGTGGATTTTCACCACACTTCCCTTCACCTGTTTATTGATAGAGAAATATATATTTTTATGCTATTATAACCAATATAGGTTGAAAACACAATTCATATTGGTTATTTTATTTAACCATAAAGATAAAGATGTGCTAACTGAAATTTTTTACCTGAACTCCTAAATAGAGGTAATATTAATATTGCTTGGATGGACTTGGTAAAAATAGTAGAAAAAATAGCTAAGAGATCAAGAGAAAAGACTATAGGAAAAACTGGATAATAAAAAGTTAAGCCTCTTTCTTTTAGAGGCTTCTTAAAGCCACCCGCTACGTGGGTGCGCTATGTCCAGATAAGGAGAAGGGGAGCTTTGACATGAAAGGATTAATTCAGGTCTATTTCGGAAATGGCAAGGGGAAAACCACTGCTGCGCTTGGTCAGGCACTCAGAGCAGCAGGGAGAGATAAAAAAATATTAATTGTTCAGTTTATGAAGAAATGGGATTACGGTGAATTGCATTCCATTGAACAAATACCCCGGATAACCATCAAAACCTTTGGAACAAAGGATTTTGTTCATAAAGGAAAGGCGAAAGAGGTAGACTATCGGGAGGCAGAAAAAGCTTTAACAGAAGGAGTACAGGGAGCCCAAAGCGGTCTATATGATATGGTTATTTTTGATGAACTGAGTGTAGCCCTTGATTTTGAATTATTGAAGATACAGGAGGTTGTTGACTTTTTAGAGGTAAAGCCGGAAGAAGTTGAAATTATTATCACCGGTAGAAATGCACCACAGGAAATTATCGATAGGGCGGACCTGGTAACGGAAATGCGGGAAATAAAACATCCTTATCAAAAAGGAGTACAGGCAAGAATAGGAATAGAATATTAAAAATTAACATTGGAAAGGTTAAAATTATGGAGAAAAAAGATAAAAACTATCATGATTCGAAAATTGTAGAATTATGCCGGGTGCCAACTGAAGTGGACGCTCTTCCCATTCAAAGTTTATTAGACAGTTATGGCATAAGATGTATGCTGCAATCACATGTTACCCGATCAGTGCATCCATTTACCGTGGATGGATTGGCAGAGGTCAGGATTTTGATATCTGATCAGGATCTCAAAAAGGCTAAAGAAATTCTCAAGGAATCAGATTGTTCATTTTCCTAGAAGTGTTCAAAAATGCAGGGAATTTTTAGAGATATTTTATCTGGCCATTCGTCCATCGGCCGCCGGGATCGTGGGGAGTTGGCCAATCCGCTGCTCATGCATAGCGAGCAACTCTGCGTCGTCCGGGATGCATCCCATGGAGTGCGGTGGCCTGCCACCGCTCCTACGACCTGCCGGCTTGCCGGCAGGCGGCGGGGCTTGGCCCGCCTCTGTTCGGCCTGTCCGTCAACCTGCCCGGCGGCAAGCCGCCGGGTATGAAAGCAACGCCAAGGCGCCGCACTCCAGAATCCGCCGCTCTTGCATACTACGCAACTTCACACTGTCCGGGGGAAACCGCCCAAGCATAGAGGCGACTTCGCTCCGGGTCCGTGGCGTTTCGGCGACTCGTCGAGCCCCCTATAATGGCTTCACGGAAAGGAAGCGTTAATGAAGGCAAAGCAACTACTGCTCTGCGCCCTTATGCTGGCGGCGCCGGTGTTCGCCTCTGAACCACCGCTGGTTCAATGCCTCCGCACCGGACGGGGCAGCGAGACGGGCACCTTGCTGGGCATTGAGGGTGAGCAGATCACGCTGAGCACGAACGCGGGCGAGCAGAGCTACCCTCTGGAGAAGTTCCGCGAGATCGTCTTCGAAGCGCAGTCCATGGCGGGATTGGACCCGAGCTTCCGCGTCCGGCTGGAGGACGGCTCGGAGCTTATGGTCCATCGCATCGCCGCCGACGGTGACGGGGAGAGGCTACGGCTGGAGGGTTACGGTTGGCGCGCCCTGCGGGTGCCCCTCGAGCGGGTGCGGTCCGTGGCCACCCGTCGCTTCATGCGGACGGCCCCTGCCGACGAGAAAGAAGACCTCCGCCAACTGCAGGCGGAGCCCCCGCGCACGAGCGACCTGCTGCTGGCAACGCGCGGCGGGGAACGCACGCGCGCTTCCGTGGTGGTGACCGGCCTGGCACAGGACGGCGTTACCGTATCCGTGAGGGGCCGGGCCCGGACCATCCCGTGGGAGAACCTGGGCTGGCTGGTGCTGGCCCGGACTGCTTCTCAACCCCACGCGGGACCGCCACACGTCGTCGAGTTGACCTGCGGTTCGACGCTCCGGGCCGCGTCTGTCCGCTTCCAGCAAGGGGCGCTCACGGCGGCCGCCGAGGGCATCGAATACACAATCGAGCCCGACCGCCTGCTTCGACTTCGCGTCGGCTCGGACGCCTACCGCTACGTGAGCGACATGACGCCGGACAGCGTCGAAACCGAACCCTATCTGGACGTGGTCTGGCCACCCCGCATGGACGTTGCCGTGACCGGAGACCAACTCGGTCTGGAGGGGACCACCTACCCGAAGGGCATCGGCATGCACGCTCGCACGCGGATGACCTTCGGGCTCGGGGCCCGCTACAAGCGTTTCCACGCCACCATCGGCGTGGACGACGCCGCCGGCCCGCGCGGCAGCGTAGTGTTCCGCGTGGTGGGCGACGGCCGGGAGCTGCTGAGCACCGACCCGATGACGGGAGATGCTGCCCCGCGCCCCGTCTCCGTGGATATCACCGGGGTCGAGAACCTGACGCTCATCGCCGACTGGGGCGACCCCGTGGTGGGCAGCGGGAACCTCGCCGATTGGGCCGAGGGGCGTGTGGTGCGCGCCGCTGGGAGCAGCAGCCCGCTTGACAGCCCGCCGTCTCCCGACTAACTTCCCTCCCCTGAGGCAAGTCCGGCGGGGGTATGAATGAAGCGGGTGAAGCAGATACTGGCGGTGGCCCGACCGTTTCTGCGTCCGCTGATCATCGCCGTGGTGCTGACGGGCGGCCTCACCCTCATCGGTATGGCCCCGCCGCTGCTGATGCGCCGGCTGATCAACGACGTCGCTCGTGAGGGCAACTGGGGCATCTTCCCGCTGGTGATGGCTCTCCTGTTCGCCGTACCGGTGCTCAGGGCTGTGGTCAACGTCGCCAACAGCCTGACCCTGAACGGAATCAACCTGGGCATCATCCGCCGGCTGCGCCGCCGCATGTTCAGGCACCTTATGCGGCTCAGCATGCGCTTCTACGGCCAGACGCCCGTCGGAGGCATCAACCAGCGCCTCATGGGGGACGTCGGCACGGTGTCCGGCCTGCTGACCGGCGGGCTGATCAGCCTGCTGACCGACATCATCGCGGTGGGGTTCGCCGTGTCCGTCATGCTGGGCCTGAGCTGGAAGCTGTCCGTACTCACGTTCGCCCTGCTGCCGCTCTACTACCTGAATTACCGGTTTTTCTCCCGCCGCATCCGGCAGACCACCGCCCAACTGCGCACGCACATGGACCACGTCTCCGCCACGCTGCAGGAGCGGCTGAGCGCCCACGAGCTGATCCAGTCCTACGGGCAGGAGAAAGAGGAGCTGACGCACTTCTCCTCCCGCGCCAGGCAGATCATGGATTCGGCCGTCCGCGGCTCCACCTACAACATCTCGTTCAACCAGCTCTCCGCTTTCATCAACAAGATCGGCAACACCGCCATCTACTGCGCCGGCTGTTACTACTTCATCAAGGGCAGCATGGGCTACGGCGACGTGGTGGCCTTCTGCGCCTACGCCACCCAGATTTTGGGACCGGTGGTGCGCTTTGCCAACGTGGCGAACCAGTTCGTGCAGGCCGGCGTCTCGCTGGACCGCATCAACGAGATAATGGACCGGGAACCGGCCATCAAAGAGGAACCGGACGCCCGTCCCGTAGAAACCCTGCTGGGCGACATCGAGGTCGATGGCGTCACGTTCCAATATACGGAGGGCCAACCCGCCCTGAAAGACGTCCACCTGAGCATCCCCGCCGGCACGCACGTGGCCGTGGCCGGTCCGCCGGGCGCCGGACGCAGCACGCTGGCCATGCTGCTGCGCCGGTTCTACGACCCCGACGAGGGGCGCATCGACGTGGACGGCGAGGACATCCGGCGCTACCGTCTCCGGGACTACCGGGCCGCGCTGGCCATGGTGCTTCCGGAGTCCGCCATCTTCGACGGCACGATCCGGGAGAACCTGCTCTACGGCAAGCCGGACGCCACGGATGACCGAATGCAGGAGGTCGCCCGCGCGGTGGGCCTCGACGAGTTCGTGGAGGATCTGGCGGACGGCTACGAGACCCGGGTGGGAACGGGCGGACTGAAGCTTTCCACCGGCGTCCGCCAGCAGATAGGCGTCGCCCGTGCTCTGCTCTCCGATCCGGGAGCGCTGATCGTGGACGAAGCCACCGCCGTACTCGACCCCGAGTCCGCCGCCAACGTGAACGACGCCATCCGCGCTGCCATGGAGGGGCGGACCTGCATCATCATCGTCCATCGCCTGCTGATGGCACGCGACGCCGACCGTGTGGTCGTCATGGAGGACGGAACCGTGGAGCAGGCGGGCACGCACGAGGAGCTTGTGCGGCAGCCGAAGAGCCTCTATCGGCGCATATTCAGCAGACAATACGGCGAAGACCGGCTCCCGCCGGTGGCCGCCGAGGAGGACTGATGCGTCTTCTGTGGCGACTCATACGGACCGAGCTGAAACGGCACGCGGGAGGGCTGTTTATCCGGTTTCTGGTCGCAGCCTGCGTGGCCGCGGCGCCCTACGGTTTCAGCATGCTCGGCCGCTGGCTGGTCAACGAGGTGCTGCAGGTCTCCGGCCCGCCCAAACAGGCGATGGCCGAGGTCGCCGAGCCCGCCGAGATCAGAGACTCGGACGAGATCAGAGACTCGGACGAGGCCGCGGACGCGCCCGAGACCGCTGAGCTGCCCGAAGACCCCGAGGGCATCGAGGTGGCCGGTGTTACGGTCCAGTGGCGGGAGAAACCGCCCGAGGAGAAGCTCCGGCTGCTCGGCGTCTTCTTCGGAATCAGCATCGGTGTGCACGTGCTGTTGACGGCCCTCAGCGGGGGATCGGAGATTCTCAACTCCCGCATGGTCCACCAGATGACCTTCCGGCTGAGGCGCCGGCTCTACCGCAAGCTCCAGTCCATGGACATGGCCGTCTTCTCCCGGGAACAGGTGGGCCAGCTCATGACGCGGGTGATGGACGACGCCGCCGGCATACCGGCCAACCTCACCAATCTGGTCATCAACTTCTTCACCCAGATCGCCATGCTGGTGCTGGGACTTGTGCTCTTGATGAAGCTGAATCCCACCACCAGCCTGATAGCCCTGGCCGCCCTGCCCCTCTACGCGGTCGCCTGCCTCATCTTCCTGCCCCGCATCAAGGGCAACACGGAAGAGCTGCGGAACAAGGTGGCGGAGATGAACGGCCATCTGGTCGAACGACTCTCCAACGTCGCCACAATCAAGAACTACGCGCAGGAGGCACGCGAGACCGACGCCTTCGAACGGAGGCTGGACCGAAACCTCGGACTGTCCCGCCGGCAGCAACGGCTGAACCTCTTTTTCAACACGCTGACCACTCTCATCACCGGTGGCGGCACGCTGGCCGTGCTGGCCTTCGGCTTCGTCAGCATCCGGGCGCAGCGCATGGAACTGGGCGACGTGCTGGCCGCGTATCAGGTGACCGCCCAGCTATTTGTGCCCATAAGCGCGCTGGTCGGCCTGACCACTGTGGCCCAGACCTTGCAGGTGCTGGGCGGGCGCATATACTCCGTGCTGGACGCCCCCAGCGCCATCTCCGAACCCGCGCCGAGCGAGCTGCCCGTTCGTTTCCGGGGGCAGATAGAGTTCGCCAACGTTTCCCTCCGATATCAGGAGGGCGGCCCCTTCGCGCTGACGGACGTGAGTCTCCACATCCCGGCCGGCGCCACGGCCTGCCTCGTTGGCCCCACGGGTTGCGGCAAGAGCACGCTCATCGCCCTGCTGACGCGCCTCTACGACCCCGGCGAGGGCGCGGTGAAGCTGGACGGGATCGACATCCGCCGGATACCGACCCGACTGCTGCGCCGCAGCATCGGCAACGTTCTGCACGACTGCACCGTATTCGCCGGAACCCTCGCGGAGAACATCGCCTATGGCCTGTCCGACGCGCCGATGGAGGAGATTGAGCGCGTGGCGGCGACCGTCGGGCTGGACGAGTTCGCCCGGCGGCAGCCCGATGGCTACGAGACGCAGTTGGGCACGGGCGGCGCCGCGCTCGACGCGGAGCAACTGGCCCGGCTCGGGCTGGCGCGCGCCCTTATCACCGATCCGGCCGTCCTGACCGTGGACGATACCTACGCCACGATCCCGGAACAGGTCGAGCGCCCCCTGCGCCGCGCCGTCAGGGCGGCCCTGGCCGACCGCACGATCCTGATTGCCACCAGCCGGCTCAGCATCTGCGAGGACGCCGACATCGTGGTCGTCATGCGCAAGGGCCGCATCGAACAGACGGGCACCCATGCGGAACTCATAGCGCAACCGGGCCTCTACAGCAGCATGTACACCCGCCAGATGGGTCTCGAACCACCGGTGGGAATCACGAATGGGGAATCGTGAATCCTGAATGTGCGGCTGGACGCCACCGGCGGCCGCCTGGATGCGCTGCCTCCGCCTCGGAACCCAGGGGCCGGGGGACGATGACGAGGGCGATTGGGCCTGCCAGCCGTCCCGCCATGTTCCGCGTTTGGCCGTCCTCCGTGTTACGCCTCGCCGTTAGCAGTGGTCAATCTTCACCGGCCAGGAAGGTGGTCGCCGAGTGCGGCGGCACGGTGTACAGGATCCGTCCATCCTTGAGCTCGAAACCGCCCACATCCTCCCACTGCTCTGTCTCGCTCGTGCGGTATGCCACGAAACGCTCCGCCGTCGTCCCCGCAAGCTCGAGCTGGATGTCGCGCGCGTCGTCGCCGATATTCACCACTACCACAGCGTCCCCGTGGCCGGTGCCGTTGTCGGCGAATGCCATCAGCCGCACCTCAGAGTCGTTGCTGACCACCCGGGCCACGCCGGTGCCGGGCTGACCCGCGCGGCAGGCCTGCTTGAACCAGTAGTAGCCGGGCTCCACCGACAGCTCGCCCTCGTCGCTCACGCGGAAGGCCGTCCCCGGGTTCGGGTCGCCGCCCTTCCACAGGCTGGGCCGCTGGATGCACGCCCACGGGATGATGCCGTTGACCTTCGCGGCGTAGATGCTCTCGCGCAGCTCGGCCACGAAGTTGACGTCCATCGCCGACCAGCTTGTGGACGTCACCCACGCGTGCAGGTCCGGTCGCACCTCGCGCAGCATGTCGATGCCGCTGCTGCGCCAGTCGCCAGACCATCGCCCGAAGCCCGGCCCGTAGAACCCATGGGAAGTGATGAGCCCGATGCCGGCCTGCGCGCCCGGCATCCTGCGGATGGCCGCGGGGTAGCCCCACTCCACGAACCGGTACCAGTTGCTGGTCTCGCCCGGCGAGACACCCACGTCCGCCATGCCGTTGGCGCTCAGAAGCGCCGGCATGAAACTGACGAAATCCGCCACCTGCTCGGGCGGCCAGTACATGTTATAATCGTCGCCGGGGCGCCCCCGGGTGCCTTCCTCGTTCCACCGCATCCAGTCCTCGCCCTCGTTGTGCAGCGAGACGTAGCGCACCGGCAGGCCTTCCACCTCGCGGAGGTACATGGCGAAGCTGGCGATGTACTTCGCGCACTCCACCCGGCGGTCGGGGTCAAGGTCCCGCCCACGCACGACGCGCTGTTTCGTCATCCACGCGGGCGGCCCGTAGAGGGTCACGATGATCTCCAGCTCGCCGCCCCGCTCGCGCGTCAGCCGGTGCCCTTGCCGCACGAAGTGGCGCATCCATTCGGTGGAGCGCTCGTGGTCGTAGGCGTCCAGCTCAATATGCGGGGCGTTCATGACGTATCCTGCGCCGGGCTCCTCCTGATGGAACGGGTCGAGGAACATCTTCACCAGCCCCGGCTGCAGCCCGTCCTCCCCGAAGGTCATCTCGATGACCTTCCGCCGGTCGTCCTCGCTCAGGATGCTGAACCCGCCGTAGTCCTGCGGCTCCTCGTCGTAGTGCAGCGTCTGCGAAGTCTCGACGTAGTTGACGCCGAAGCCGTCCCACTCGCGAATAACGTCACCGAAGTCAACCTGCGTTCGTCTCAGCATCGGATGCTCCTCTACGGAATGCAGGAGGCGCCTGCCGACTCGACGCGTCCGCCGGCAGCGCCGCAAGCAGGATAGCCCGGAAGCAAGCCAACCGCAAGGCGCACCGTGGCCGGGGTGGCACAGCCGCCCCCGGCTGTGAACGGCCGCGCAAGCGGCCGAGAATGTGCAGCCCCGCAAAGCCCTTTCCCTCCCCTTTGACGCCCTCCCCATCCCGCTATACCGTGTCACCCGGAAAACCATGCGCCGCTCATTACGGAAGATATCCACCATGTCCGAAGACACACCTGCACTCCCCGACGACGTCCTCCGCTACCTGAACCGCATCTACGGCCCCGACCAGCGCCGCTACGCCTGCCGCGCCACCAACCGCGCCGAGTTCGAGAAGTGGGAGCTCGAGGCCCGTCCCGCCCTGCGACGCCTCATCGGCCTGGCCGCCATTCGCGACTCGGTCGGCGACCACGAGCCGTCCGTCGAGTTCGAGGAGACCATCGAGGAGGACGGCTACACCCTCCACAAGGCGCACATGGAGACCGAGCCCGACGTGCGCGTCCCCTTCCGCGTGCTGCGGCCGGACGGCGACGGCCCCTTCCCGCTGGCCGTCATGCCGCACGGACACAACGAGCACGGTTTCGACACCTACGCCGGCATCTGGCGGGACGAAGCCGAGCGCGAGCACATCATGGCCGAGGACCGCGACGTCGGCGTGCAGGCCGTCCGCCGGGGCTTCCTGGCGCTCACCGTCGGCACGCGGGGCATCGCCGTGGGCGGGGTCCGGGACGCCTTCAAAAACCACGGCGGCAGCGACTGCCGTGCCCACTTCATGCACGCCATCCTGGCCGGGCGCTCGTCCATCGGCGAGCGCGTCTGGGACATGGAGCGTTTCATCGACTGGGCCTCGAAGCTCGATGAGGTCGACCCGAGCGAGGTTCTGATGATGGGCAACTCCGGGGGCGGGGTGTTGACGCTGTTCGCGGCCGCCTGCGACGTGCGGGTCACCATAGCGGTGCCGAGCTGCTCGTTCGCCCCTTATGTTGCGCGCACCGGGGAGATAGTGCACCACGACTGCAACGCCGTGCCGGGCATCATGCGCTTCGGCGAGGCGTGGGACGTGGCGGGCCTCATTGCCCCGCGCCACCTGCTGGCCGTCCACGGCCAAAGCGACGCCATCCGCCCCAACGAGGAGGTGGACCGGGCCACGGAGGAACTCCGCCGCATCTACCGCGCCGCGGGGGCCGAGGAGAACTTCCAGCAAGCCTACGGCCACGCCGGCCACCGCTTCTACAAAGACCTCATGTGGCCGTTCATCGATGACGCCCGACGGTAGCACCCCACGGCCGGGACGGCCATCGCGGGACACATTGGCGAGGAACGGCAGTTAAACGGCAGTTCATAGTTGCTGGTTGATAGTTCCAGCTTGACGCTGTGCACGTGGGGTATGTCTCACGCCTTCGTCGCCTGGCCCCTGACGGCGGTGTCTCACACGAAGCCACGAAGGCGCCAAGACGGTGGGGCCTCGGAATGCGCAGCGAGGGCCCCAATCCGCAGGGCCTGAAACCCGGGTGCGGCGGCAATCGCGCGGCCTCAGTCCATCATCTCCCAGACCGGGGGCAGGCGGTCGCGGCCGAGGACTATGGGCTTTATCCCCGCCATTTCGCAGAGCATCGTCAGCTCGCGCACGCGGTCGCCGGGCACCCCCTGCGCGTGGTTGCACGGGAAGACGTTCAGAAACTCCTCGAACGAGCCCTCCAGCTTCGCCCACACGTGCGGCCACGTCGGGTCGGTCTGGTCCTTGAGCGCCTGGCTCTCGTCCGCCCGCAGCTCGACCGACTCGCCGGGCAGGATGGCCATGAACGGCTTCTCGTCCCACAGGCCCAGCCGGGCGAACGTCATCGGCCCCGGCGCGGCGTCGAACTCCACGCTGGCCCCGCCCGCCTTGAAGTAGAACTCCAGCGCCGGGTGGAACGTTATCTTCTCGAAGTTCTCCTCCGGCTTGAAGCTCTGGGCCGCGTACCAGCTCGCGTGGTTGCCGCTGTTGCACCAGTCCCACAGGTCGCGGTCCGGGTGGTAGAGCCGCACGTCCATGAACAGCGCCGGCAGCCCGCCGGTCACGTATTTGAGAAGCTGCATGGTGACCGCCGCGTAGGCGTCCGCCTCCGTGGCGCAGACCACCGGCTCCTTCTGCCCGCGCCAGTCGTAGGGGTCGTTCATCAGCATCTCGGCCACGTCGCCCAGGCAAACGTGCTCGGTCAGCTCCCGCTGCCCCTTCAGCCCGCAAAAGTCGAAGCCCTTATCCTCGTTGACCATGTTCATGGCCAGGTAGAGGCGGAGCTGGGTCTTGAGCGTCTCCGGGGTCAGCATCTCGCCGTCGTAGAGCAGCCGCTCGCCCAGCAGGTCCTCCAGCCAGGCGAGCCCGGCCTCCACCTCGGCCTCGTCAACCTCGTTCTCCATGACCTTCAGCAGCCAGAGCTGGTCCACCTGCCGCGCGGTGACGCCCAGGGACTTCAGCGTGGGGGTCAGGTGCCAGTAGCCGGTCTCCATGCCCATCGAATGGCCGCCGTAGAGGCCGAAGACCTCGTTGCGGATGGTGGTGACGGCCTGGGCGGCGCGGACCCAGTCGGCGACCTTCGCCCGCGTCTCGGGGTCGTCCATCTGCCCCACGATGCGGTGGGTGCGCACCCCCGCCTGCCGCAGGGCGCCGTCGGTGGCCAGCAGGCCCACGTTGCCCGGATACTGCCCGTTGTTGTTCGAAAGGCTCAGGATGGGCACGTCGGGCCCGACCGAGTTGACGAACGGCCAGACCAGGAAGGGGAAGTTCCACACGTTGTAGCACATGATGACCGAGCGGCAGCCGGCCCGCCGGAGCTGCTCGCCCATCTGCTGGGCCTTGCGCGTGGAGGTGATTATCTCGTCGGCCACGACGATCTCCGGCGCGCTGCCGTCCACGTTCTGCACCTTCTCCCGGATGATGTCGGCCCACTGGTTGACGACCTTCTGGTTGACGGGGTTGTTCTGCTCCCAGACGTGGGGCCGCTCGTCGTTGAGCATCGCGATGCCGACGGGTGTGCTTCTCATGTCCTGCCTCCCGCAGTGAAGGGACCGTTGGAGGTGCATATATAGGCGGGCGCGGCGGTCTTCGCAACTGGAAGCGGCGGTCCGGCCCGGCCGGCGCGGCCGGGCCCGGCGGCGCGTGTTCGCGCTTCGCTTTCCCTCCGTGCTCGCCTGAGCAGCAGCGAAGTTCGCCGCACGGCGAACGGAGCAGGCTCGTCCTCGTCGTCGGCCGTTTGCCGTTCATTCACCATTTGTAATTCGTCATTTGCGGCGCAAGCCGCTCTTCCTTCGTGCCCTTGCGGCTTTGTGTGAGACCGGAATCCATCGTACAAGCTCCCGCAAAATGGATTCGTTTCGCAATCGGCGGAGACATCGGTCTCCGGCGACGAAGTCGGTCGCGAGCGCCGGAATCGGACGCTGGCGCCCAAACCGGACACCACGGACAAAAGGGAACCGCAGATAAACACAGATGGACGCAGATAACGCCATGGACATGATATGCCACCGGCAATACGAAGTTTACCCGCCTCTGGCGGGAACACGAAGAACGACCATACTCTTAGCCACAGACCGACACAGATGAACACGGATAACGTACAAGCAGGAGAACACGCCCACCTGCCCTCGTGCCCGCCTGAGCGATAGCGAAGTTCGCCGTACGGCGAATCGCCGTTCGTTGGCGCCCAAACCGGACACCACGGACAAAAGGGAACCGCAGATAAACACAGATGGACGCAGATGCCGTATGTGGCACAGCCGTTGCGCCGTACGGCGAACTGTGACCGGCGCGGCGGGCCTGGCCGTGGCTCTGCGGTTCACCCCCACGCGTGTGGGGAATACGAGCGGGCAGTTTTTGACGTGCTCCTTGACGGCGGTTCACCCCCACGCGTGTGGGGAATACAAGTTCGTTGTCGCAGCAGCCGCCGACGCTGACGGTTCACCCCCACGCGTGTGGGGAATACGAGAGCGGCCAGGATACAGTCACCGAAGTGTCCGGTTCACCCCCACGCGTGTGGGGAATACTGGCGTTGCGGAGGGTCATCGCCGCCTGTCCCCCGGTTCACCCCCACGCGTGTGGGGAATACTAGGCCCGATCGTCCACGGGGACGGACAGCGCCGGTTCACCCCCACGCGTGTGGGGAATACTGTGGGAGATAACCGAGGACAACGGGGACGACACCGGTTCACCCCCACGCGTGTGGGGAATACCGCCACGGTCCAGGGGTCGGCGCCCACCTTCACCGGTTCACCCCCACGCGTGTGGGGAATACGCAGGCGCCTCGCATCAGCCGGCGGCTCTCCGTCGGTTCACCCCCACGCGTGTGGGGAATACGAAAGAACGTGCGCGACGCCGTGCCGAAGCCGACGGTTCACCCCCACGCGTGTGGGGAATACGGCCAGCACGGTCGTTGCGATCAGGAAGTTCATCGGTTCACCCCCACGCGTGTGGGGAATACGGACTCTGCCCCGATCCCCGTGGCGCGGCTCATCGGTTCACCCCCACGCGTGTGGGGAATACGGCCGTTGCTCGCATCGGAGAGGAACTCCGACAGGTTCACCCCCACGCGTGTGGGGAATACGCACGCCGCGGGACATGATCGACGCGCTGTTCCGCGGTTCACCCCCACGCGTGTGGGGAATACGGCGCTCTGGATCAGTCTATGGCCTGGAGTCCCAGATCATACGCTGCTGCAGTTAATCCCACAGCCCGATAGGGATGATGGACTTGCCGGTGGTGCAACTGATTCAGTCTGTGCATGGGCTCGGCGAAGGGCCCCGAGGAGAATCAGCAGCTCTATGCGAGATTGATCGGCACCATGGTCCGCGAGGCGGGGCTCCAGCCTTTCGACCGCGGGGCAGTGGCACGGCTGATCGAGCACAGCGCCCGGATGGTGGGTGACTCGGAGAAGTTGACCACCAA